>JAFUFD010000089.1 GCA_017470055.1 Prevotella sp.
CAACGAGCCTCACTACACGTCGCCAAACGCAAAACCCGCTCTCCGGAGCGAGACCGCCGACAGAGTTAAGTTGCAATGGCTTATGAATGCCATCCAGAACTTCAACCTCTCGCTGTCCACCCCGATGGACGCTATGCTGTTCATAGGAACGCTCCAACAACAACTGAAAGGCTCTGACGACACTAATGATACTCCCGCCTACTAAGGCTTTTACACATACAAGTGTATAGAGAGAATCGCCCCGTCTGACTGGGAAGTTCGACGGGATTTTCCTAAAAACGAGCAAGAACCGTAGACTGATGATTTTTATGCAACTATATTATTCATACAAATTTACAACAATGGTTAATCTAAGCGACTATTTAGCGACTGTTCACGTCGTGAATGTCCGTCTGTCGGACGACAAGCGTTATCTGACACTGACGGAGGAACGTACCATCGACCTCTTGGAAATCGACCTGCTGACCCGTGACGAGCAATGGGAGCGGCAGGCTTGCCTCATCGGAAACCTATTCAGGGAGTATGTCGACTATCACCAGCGCGACGACCTGCAGCGGCAACTCAGGGAACTGCTGCGGCGACGCATCATCGAGTATTATGTCAACAGAGAGGGTGAGGCATTTATCAACGTGCTTCGCAACACCGGGCAGGCAAGTCTGATACGGCTCCTGCTCAGCCATGCCACTTCCCAGAAACGGTGTGCCTTGCAGGGCGACCGCCAGATGTTCACACGACTGAAACACCTGCTGCTGCAACGGCTCCGCCACCAGGGGCAACCGCTGAGCGTGAACAGCCTGAGCGTGACGCTCCAACGGGCGGTCTCCCGTGAGTAGGCTCCTCACGGAAATTACCAGCCTCCTCACGAGAATTAGTAGGCTCCTCACGGAAAATACCAGCCTCCTCACAAAAAATAGTAGGCTCCTCACTGAAATGAGGAGCCTGCTCATGAGAATGTCCTGCCTGTCAGCGTCTCATCAACACCTCAGCAAGTTGTCGCAAACGCCATTTGCGCTTCGCCCGTTTGCCGTGCATGACATAGTGGCAATGGCGGCAGATGCCCCGTCGGGTGCCGGTGGCATATTGCTCGAACTGCTCCAAGGGCAGTTCCCTCCCACAGCAGTAGCACGTCTTCATCGCACACGGTAGTTAGGGAAACACTGGTGGCGGTTCTCTCGCTCGTCGAGGCATACGGAGCAGTGGATCCACATGCCTCCATAGCGGTTGTACTCGAACAGCAGTTGGTCGAAGTCCACATGTTGCTTGATGAAGCGGAAATAGGCTCGCCCCGTCTCCTCGTCGGGCAGGTAGATGTCGGCAGCCTCGCCGCTGAGGTGCTTCGAGTTGCCCACACCGTGTACGCCTTCGTTGACCAGCGGACAGCGGAAGCCGCTGTTGATGCGGATCGGTCCGAACTCCTGGCGCAACGGCTCCAGCAGTTTCCTGCACAGGTTCTCCAGCGCGAGCAGTTGGAGGGCGTCGGGGGTGTTGTCCACGTTGTTGCGCTCCGCCCATGCGGAGCGTGTCATCTCGTTGTAACTGAAATGCTCAGTCAGTTGGTAGTTCTTTCTTTTCTCCATGTTACATTAAGTTTTAATTCTACATCTCGCAACGTTGCGGAGGCAAAATTAGAGCCGTTTGCCGTGACGGGCAACTAATCGTAACGTGTCGTCGAAAAGAAATACTATAGGAAAGAGATTACGACACCCCGTGACGAGGTGTCGTAAATGAGTGACTCCAATCCCGAGTCATTCAATGACCGTTTGTTTTCGAAATCTTTTGGGCTTTTCTTTGGAGTTGTCCCTGAAAAGGATTATCTTTGCACTCACTACGTATATATAATATAATAAGGTATGGACAATAACGAGAAGAACCAGCAGCAAGGACAACTGCAATTGGAACTGCCACAGGACGTGGCGCAGGGTGAGTACGCTAACTTCGCCATCATATCACACTCCAGCAGCGATTTCGTGATCGACTTCGCCCGGGTGCTGCCTGGTGTGCCTAAGGCGCCCGTGAGGAGCCGTGTGATACTGGCTCCAGAGCATGCCAAACGGCTGTTGGGCGCCTTGCAGGAGAACATCATGCGCTATGAGCGGGAGTTCGGTCCTATCAAGATTCCCAATCAGGAGCCACGCACCATTTCACCCTTCCAAGTGAACAAAGGAGAGGCATAAAGACGGTTAATTAATTTTAAAACACTTATTTTATGTTAAAAATCATAAGATAAGTGTTTTTTCGTGCCTTATAGATTAGGTGGATTCCCGAAAAGTTTGTACCTTTGCAGCCCAAAAGCGACCAGAGGATTGGGCGCAGTGTGTCAAATAGAATATATACATATAATATAATAAATTAAAAAACAAACAATTATGCCTACAATTTCACAATTGGTAAGAAAAGGCAGAAAGGTGCTCGTTGACAAGAGCAAGTCACCTGCGCTGGACTCATGTCCTCAGCGTCGTGGTGTCTGTGTTCGTGTCTACACAACGACCCCGAAGAAGCCTAATTCGGCTATGCGTAAGGTAGCCCGTGTTCGTCTGACCAACCAAAAGGAGGTCAACAGTTACATCCCCGGAGAGGGTCACAACCTGCAGGAGCACTCTATCGTGCTGGTGCGTGGCGGTCGTGTGAAGGACCTTCCCGGTGTACGTTATCACATCGTTCGTGGTACGCTTGATACCGCCGGTGTGGCAAGCCGCACTCAGCGTCGCTCGAAGTACGGTGCTAAGCGTCCAAAGGCTAAGAAATAATAACCGGAGAGGGTTAGTAAGCCGAGAGGACAATACCTTTTGAAAAGTAAAAGAGTAAAAAGGTAAAAAGTAAGAAAGTAAAAAACTGTTTTGCTGGAGAAGTTTAAATAGAAGGTTGAGTAAATGCTCATGTGAGAGTGTTGAAGAACAAGAAAGAACAGCCCCAAGCAGACAACAAAACAAAGTTTAAGCAATGAGAAAAGCAAAGCCAAAGAAGCGTGTGATCCTGCCGGATCCAGTCTTCAACGACACCAAGGTGTCAAAGTTTGTGAACCATCTGATGTACGATGGTAAGAAGTCTATTTCTTATGAGATCTTCTACAATGCATTGGAGGCCGTCAAGGCAAAGATGCAGAACGAGGAGAAGTCAGCCCTTGAGATCTGGAAGCAGGCTCTGGACAACATCACCCCACAGGTGGAGGTGAAGAGCCGCCGTATCGGTGGTGCTACCTTCCAGGTGCCAACCGAGATCCGTCCCGACCGTAAGGAGAGTATCTCCATGAAGAACATGATCGCGTTTGCCCGCAAGCGCAGTGGTAAGTCAATGGCAGACAAACTGGCTGCCGAGATCATGGACGCTTTCAACAACCAGGGTGGTGCCTTCAAGCGTAAGGAGGATATGCACCGTATGGCTGAGGCTAACCGTGCGTTCGCTCACTTCAGATTCTAATGTTAGGTAAAAAGATTAATTAAGGAAAAAATGGCAAATCGCGATTTACATTTGACCCGTAACATCGGTATTATGGCGCACATCGACGCTGGTAAGACCACCACGTCGGAGCGTATCCTTTTCTATACGGGTAAGACACATAAGATCGGTGAGGTGCACGACGGCGCCGCTACCATGGACTGGATGGCCCAGGAGCAGGAGCGCGGTATCACCATCACCAGTGCCGCCACCACCTGTAACTGGAAGTGGAATGGCAAGGAGTTCAAGATCAACTTGATTGACACTCCGGGACACGTGGACTTCACCGCCGAGGTGGAGCGTTCCCTGCGTGTGCTCGACGGAGCCGTCGCTACTTACTCTGCCGCTGACGGCGTACAGCCTCAGTCTGAGACTGTCTGGCGTCAGGCTGACAAGTACAACGTGCCCCGTATCGGCTATGTGAACAAGATGGACCGCTCTGGCGCTGACTTCTTCGAGACAGTTCAGCAGATGAAGGACATCCTGGGCGCCAACCCTGTTGTTATCCAGGTGCCCATCGGCGCTGAGGAGAACTTCAAGGGTGTGGTAGACCTCATCAAGATGAAGGCTATCCTGTGGCACGACGAGACCATGGGCGCTGAGTACGACGTGGAGGATATCCCCGCCGACCTCAAGGACGAGTGCGACGAGTGGCGTAACAAACTGCTTGAGGCTGCCGCTGACTATGATGAGGCGCTGATGGAGAAATACTTCGACGATCCTAACTCTATCACCGAGGACGAGATCATCGCCGCTATCCGCAAGGGCACCATCGCTATGCAGTGCACCCCTATGATTTGCGGTTCCTCCTATAAGAACAAGGGTGTTCAGCCCCTGCTCGACTATGTGTGCGCCTTCCTGCCCGCTCCCGTTGACGTGGAGATGGTGATGGGTACCAACCCCAACACCGAGGAAGAGGAGGGACGTAAGCCCAGCGAGGCAGAGCCGACAGCAGCCCTCGCCTTCAAGATCGCCACTGACCCCTATATGGGACGTCTGGTGTTCTTCCGTGTCTACTCCGGTAGCGTGAAGGCAGGCTATTACGTATATAACCCACGCTCTGGCAAGAAGGAGCGCATCAGCCGTCTGTTCCAGATGAACTCCAACAAGGAGATTCCTATGGAGTCGATTGACGCTGGTGACATCGGCGCAGGTGTAGGTTCAAGGATATCCGTACCGGTGATACCCTCTGTGACGAGGAGAAGCCCATCGTACTGGAGTCTATGACCTTCCCCGATACCGTGATCTCTATCGCCGTTGAGCCTAAGTCTCAGGCTGACGTGGCAAAACTGGACACCGGTCTTGCCAAACTCGCCGAGGAGGACCCAACCTTCACAGTACGTACCGACGAGCAGAGTGGTCAGACCATTATCTCTGGTATGGGTGAGTTGCACCTCGACATCATCATCGACCGTCTGAAGCGTGAGTTCAAGGTGGAGTGTAACCAGGGTAAGCCCCAGGTGAACTACAAGGAGGCTATCACCAAGACCGTCAACGGCTATCGTGAGGTCTACAAGAAACAGTCTGGTGGTCGTGGTAAGTTCGCTGACATCATCGTGAACGTCGGTCCCGTTGATGACGACTGGAACATCAAGGAGAACGGTGGCCTGCAGTTCGTCAACGAGGTGAAGGGCGGTAACATTCCTAAGGAGTTCATCCCCTCCATCCAGAAGGGCTTCGAGGCAGCCATGAAGAACGGTATCCTCGGTGGCTATCCTGTTGACTCGCTGAAGGTTGTCGTAGTGGACGGCTCGTTCCACCCAGTTGACTCTGACCAGTTGTCGTTCGAGATTGCGGCGCAGATGGCCTACAAGGCAGTATGTGCCCAGGCTAAGCCCGTGCTGATGGAGCCTATCATGAAACTCGAGGTTGTTACTCCTGAGGAGAACATGGGTGACGTGATCGGTGACCTGAACAAGCGTCGTGGTCAGGTAGAGGGTATGGACGAGGCTCGCAGCGGTGCCCGTGTCGTGAAGGCAATGGTTCCCCTGTCAGAGATGTTCGGCTATGTGACCGCTCTGCGTACCATCACTTCGGGTCGTGCCACCAGTTCCATGGAGTACGATCACCACGCTCCTCTGTCAAGCGCACTCGCCAAGGCTGTGCTTGAGGAGGTGAAAGGACGTGCCGACCTCGTATAATATAATAAGGTAAAAAGGGGGAGTCGCTGAGCAAATGACTCTTTAGGGGCTCCCGCTTTTAAATAATTAATAATTAGTAATTAATAATTAATAATTAAA
>JAFUFD010000090.1 GCA_017470055.1 Prevotella sp.
GAACGCCTGTTGCTGAAGGTTGAGGCTCAGGATCAAGGGGTCAACTATATGCCAGAGATTGTCAATGTGAATAAGATGGGATTTTTCTTTAACCTACAAGTTCCCCCGTTGGATGTCTTTTGTGCTATGAAGTTCTCTGCGATCCTATCCCGGCAGAAAGGACGTGATTTCTATGATACAATCTTCTTGCTTTCAAAGACGAAGCCAAATATAGAATTCTTGAAGAGTAGAGCAGGCATTGGTAGTTTGAAAGAACTGAAGACGACTGTACTTGAACGATTAAAGGACGTTGACCTGAATCAGAAGATGCACGACTTTCAGCACTTATTATTCAACGAGTCAAATGCAGAGCGAATACTCTCCTTTCCTGATGTGGTCTTACTGATGTGAGATACTTCCAGATGATGATTACATAGCATTTATTTAAATTCATTACCTATTCCATCTTCTATTGCCTTAAAGAAATTCTTTGCGTACGTCTCCTTGTCGAATAGTTTGGAGCGTTCCAATGATGCTTTTGACATAGCCGCCCTTTTTTCTGGGTGTTGATATAGATCGAGTATGGCGGCAGCAAGATTGGCGACGATATTTTCTCTCTCAACAATTGTTGCGACTCCTTCACAGATTTCTGGGATGCCTCCACTTCGGGTCGTAATTAGTGGAAGACCTGCAGCCATTGCCTCAACGACTGTCAGACCAAATGGCTCTTCCCACATGGATGGTACTACAGCAATATCTGCTGCTTTCAGATATGATGGAATCATCTTGTAATCTACATATCCAGTAAAAATAACATGCTCCTTGATGACTTCTGATTCCTTTTTAAGATCCTCAATGAATGGAATATGAGTGACATCTTTTCCATACGTACTTGCACCAATAATCAGTAATTGTATTTTTGGGATGTTTTTAATTATAGTTTTTACTGCTTTAATAAGTTGTAAAATACCTTTTTCTTCTGTTAGACGTCCACTATAGGAAACAACAAACTGGTTTGAATTAAGACCAACAACTTCCCTATTAATGGGACATGCTTTATGGAATGTTCCGATATCGATAGCATTATAGACCGTTATGCATTTAGAATTCTTTTCATTTATTGTTCTTACACGTTGAGTGATATACTCAGAAACGGATATAATATAGTTATATGAATCGAATATTTCATGTGAATTGGCGGAAGAAGAGTTAAGGAAGTCATTATGTAGATGGCATATCAAGGGGATGCTTGTCTTTTTTTTCAATTTAATTGCAAAGCCCGGGCGATTTTCAATTATAATTACATCATACGCTTTTCTTCTCAATAAGAAGAATGCTTGTTGAAAAAACACTTCAACTGAATAGTGATAATAGTCATTTGGGTAGTTGTGCTTAAAATATGATTTTAGTATTTTGGAAACCAAACTATTATTATTAATGAATTTATAATGATTACATTTAGATTTCAACGCAGAATGTCTATTTATATTAGAATTCCATATACTATAGACAGTAATATCATGAATCTGGTATAAATCGTTGTACTCTAAATAGAAATCAATCAAATTCTCCACTGCTCCTCCGTGTATAGCAGGAACCGGTCGTATGCCGGATGTCAATATAGCAATTCTCATACAATTTACCAATCATAGATTTCTTTTCCATTTTCAAAGTGAAAGAAATCGACAATCTTTGAAAAACTACTTTCTGTAAACTCCTGACTCTTGTCTTCAAGAAAGCACAGAGGGACCTCACCAATAAATGAAGCCCATCGGGAATAACTGCTGAAGGGTCCTGCGATGCGGTCACATAAACTTAAGGTGTATAGGTCAAGAATCGCTCCAGACGGTTCTTTCCCAAATCGTTGGCAGTCGCAACCCTCAAAGACATCTAAGTTAAACTCTTCATTGCTGCTAATAAAAAAACTCACTTTTAGTGGATTATAAAGTTTTTGTATTCGTAGCATAAACTGATGATAATTCTCTAACTCATAGAAAAAACGTCCGTTATGCCATGTCGCATAATCCCCGCGGCGAATGTGCACACCAACAACTAATTTTGATGTTTGCTTCATCTTTTTAATCATGGTCTCTGCCTTGTTCATGATTTCATCTTTTGGACGGAATATGAATTGTAGTTCCTTTTTCGTATTTTGCAGATATCTAGTATCTGATCGAGTAGACCATCCTTTAGTGCATCCAAAGATCCTGAAGATTTTGTCCCATGTCTCATTATGGGTTATTTTCCAAGTTAAACCTTTGTAATTGTTCCAACCATTCCCTCGTTCCAAATACCATTTCTGATAAAGTGGGTAATAGATAAAAGGACAATGAAGCAGATTTGGAAAGTCTTCAATTGTCCAATCATAAAATAGAATGGTCATTTTCTTCCTTTCTGCAATACATTGTGCTATAGAGGCAACATAGGTCCATAGCCTGTTGCAGGTCTGTCCAGGGGCATCACAGATGATTCTCATTATATGTGAATAAAAATTTCTGCAAATATAGCAATATTTAGTCAAATGAACAAATAATTCATATAGGAATTTCTTCTTTCTTTTATTTCTTTTATGATTTTGTTTGGTCATATAAAAAAAATATTGTAATTTTGCAATACATCTTTATTTGAATGAAGTATGGAGTCTGCTGTAAAGATAGCAAATGACAATTTAAAACATTGTGATTTTGCAAAAACAATATTAATGCTATGCGTAATAGCAGGGCATTGCTGTGGGTTTTGGACTGAAGCATGGTTTACTGTTCTTAAACCAGCATATTCAGATGTGTATTTAGGGTATTTTGCTAACTGGGTAGGCTCATTTCATGTTTCAGGTTTTACTCTAATATCAGGTTATATATATTATTATGTGAAAAACGAAAGAGGTGGCTATAGTTCTTTTACCGTTTTACTTTCAAAGAAAGCAAAGCGACTGCTACTTCCTTATTTTTTTATGTGTGTTGTATGGGTTATTCCTATTACAAATGTATTCTTTCATTATTCATCATTAGAAATTGTAGATAATTATTTGTTTGGTGGGTCACCTGAACAACTTTGGTTTCTATTAATGCTTTTTGATGTGTTTGTTCTATTTTTTTTCTTAAATCATGTTATAGATAGGAATTTGTATGTAGGATACTTTATTTTATTTGTTCTTTATTGTATTGGTGACTTCTATTCACGAAGTTCTATATTGAATGTATTTCAGATATTTACATCTTTCAAGTTCCTAATTGTATTTTCAACAGGTTATTGTATAAGGAAATACTATTCTACTTTTTTCTGCAGGAGACAATATGGCTTAAATAAGATAGGGACTCTTATCCTTCTTCTTATATTAAATGCCCTTTTGGCTTTTTCTTGTCAACATCTTTTACACTTCGAGTCTGTGTTTAGTAAAGTTATATGTAAATTACTGTATATTATATTATATGTAAGTAAGGCAATAACTGCATTTGGAGTATTGTTGTATCTGGCAAACAGATTCAATTGGAGAACACGCATTTTTAACTTGTTGCTTACCAATAATTTTAAATTGTATCTTTTCCATCAGCAAATTGTATATGTATTTTTATATCTTTTTAATGGCTTATTGATACCGGAGATACATGCATTGTTGAATTTTATAGTCTCTACTACTCTTTCTATTTTAATTTCATTATTAATAGGAAAGTTTAAATTCCTAAGGATGTTTTTCGGTGATAAGTAAATATATGAGAAATAAGTATATTGTATTTATAGGTTTCCTTGTTTCACTTTTGTTTTCAGTTTTCTGTATAGAATATATTCGTTGGAAGCATTTGTGGTCTTTAGAATCTCCCCTTGCCCCGTATGCGATTAAACATTCTGTGTCTGATACAATAAAAATAGTCATGATTGGGGACAGTTGGGTAGAACAACATGAAAAAATTATTGGCGACTCCGTATATCAAAAAATTATTTCTGGAACTTTGGGGCATACTGTGTCTTTTCAATCTTCTGGAAAGAGTGGAGCAAAATGTAGAGATGTATATCATATGATGTTTGAGACAGGTCAATATGGTACGATGCCATTATTAAGCCAAGGTCCGGATTTTGGTATTATTATAGTTGGAATTAATGATGCTGCGGCAAATATTGGTACTCGCCAGTTTTGTTATTATTACCAACAGATTATAGATTTCATGCTAACTAATAAAATATGTCCAATAGTTGTAGAGCTGCCAGATGTGACAATCCCAAAGATGTTCAATAAAAAGACAACAAAAGATAGGATTGTTGATTGGATGCGATCGGTAATGACACGCTGTTCTTTATATAACTTTTCAGAGTATCGGTATGCCCTAAATGAAATGTTAAAGGATGACAGTATGATGGACGTTGTATTTGTTAATTTGCAAGAATGGAATAAAAGAGGATTTCAGATAGAAAAAGAATTGTTTATGGGAGATGGAGTTCATTTGAATCACCGTGGATATGAACGCTTGGATTCTTGTATCGCTTCTACTATTCTGAAACGGATGAAGGTTGTTATATAAAGAATTTGTAAAAGATAGGAATTGATTAAATATTAGATCAAGATGAAAGAGAGTATCAATTTAAACAGATATAAAGTTTTTCTCTTTGTTGTTGTTTTATTTATCCTACTAGTAGTGGGAGGATGGGTATTTCTCAATTATCGTTTGGAGCATATTCTGACCAAAGCACAACCAAAACAACCTTATGGAATTGAAGTGAGAAAAACAGATACATTAAAGATTGTTGCGATTGGTGATAGTTGGGCAGGATTGCACCAGTCTTCATTTGGTGATTCTGTCTTTCAGGACATGTTGGTTGGAAAACTTCATAGGCCTGTTTCCTTTCATTCTAAAGGGAAGGGCGGTGAAATTAGTCGTGGTATATATAACCTGATGTTTGAAGACGAGGGCTATGGAACAAAAGAATTACTAAGTTCTGGAGCGGATTATTGTATTGTGTTTGCGGGTATAAATGATGCGGCAGCAAATCTTGGAACAAAGCAATTTTTGCATCACTACAGGTTAATTTTGGACTTTCTCGTCGCCGAAGGTATAAAGCCTATCGTTGTTGAGATACCCGATGTGAATATATGGAATGTATACAAGGATAAGCCAATTAAAGATTTCGTTGTAGATTTCGTAAAGTCGCGAAAGACAAATTGTAATATGTACGAAGTGAAAGAATATAGGAAACAGTTACGATCAGATTTGGCAAAAAATGATTGGTTAGGAAAGGTCCTGTATATCCAAGTTCAAAGTTGGAACACTTCAGGCTTGAGTGTAAATGAACAACTATTCATGCCTGATCAAGTTCATCTGAATTCTTTGGGTTATAAGCGTCTTGACTCGTGTATAGCAGCGGCCATATATAGTGATTTAGAACAGGGAACTAATTCTGCTTCTTTCTATGAGCCAATGGAATAAGATTCCTGCAATTGAGCAAAAAAGAATGAAGCCTAAAGTGTAAATATCATGCCATTGAGAAGGTATAGTTATTAAACCTTTAATGATTGAACTAGCAAACATTCCCTGTATAAGATATATCTCAAGACTAGCATTACCGATAGGCGATAATAGACCTTTTACAGGTCTAATATATTTTGTTATGATGATGAAGAACAGAGTATAGGCAGGAAGTAACAAAGATAATGAAAGATATTTGAAGTTATATATTTGATGTTGTTGAGGAAATAGCCAGACGAAAACAGGTATTCCAACTATTAATGCAATAGTATAGTATGTTTTCGAACAGTTGTTTTTCAGCCAATATGCACAAGTCATTCCCCAAATGAATGCAGGAATACGAGAAAAGAGAAAGAAGAATCTACTTCTGTCTCCAAAATATTCTTTACTTATACATATAAATGTTATAAAGAATACAAATATTATTAAAGTAATGGCAATTGGGATAAAATGCTTATTGAATAGTTTCTTAAGAAATGGGGATATGAGATAGAGGGCTACGATGGAAGGGATATACCAGTCATGATAAATGCCATTTGTCCAAAAGCCAATTGTTGAATAGCGAAATAAGTAAGTAGGCAAATTGTCGTGATCTAGGAATAATGCCGAAATTGCGCCAATTAGATAATAAGTTGGGAATATTCTAAGCAGTCTTTTCTTATAGAAATGAAGTATATTATGGTCTCTTTCTAGTGAGAAAAACAGACCAAAGCCAGAAACAAACATAAAAATATCGACTCCGGCAAAACCATATTGAGCAACAAAGCCTAACGGCTTGATTTGGGTAAATGTAAAATGGAGCATCATAATCCAGATTATTGCCCAGCCCATTAGTTCTGAACGAAAGTTTGATATTTCTTGATAGTCAAGATGATATTGCTTCATATAAAAATGGATAACAAATTATTGGCCTCTTCCACCTAAAAACAAAAGTCTTAATACCCTGTTTGCATTCAGAATATGATAGATTGCCCATGCGAGAAGGAGGATACTAGTGGTTTCTACAATTATATGTCCATAGTTGAGAGAATTAATGGGCAATTCGAGAAGGATTGTCTCGTTTAAGTAGTGGTTGATGATATAGATACATAGAGATATCTTGGAAAAGAATATGATAGTTTTAGAAATAAAAAAGCCATTTACCAAAAGATGTAGCCTCCATAATACAATTAAAATGCAAATACATCCCAAAAGTGCTGTAAAGTAACGATAAGTGTCCACAAATAGCATAAAGTATAAGGTATAATCCCTATTGAAGAGACAGGTTTTCGTCAGATATGCATAGTAGTTGTCTTTGAAGAAAAGTAGTAGAAGAACAAATATAAATGAAATTGTAAAAGATGCGAAATTCTTCTTAGTAATAGGCTGCATGTTGATAAAGTGAATTCCATTTGTCTTGTTGAAAAGATACCCCAAATAGAAATAGGGTATGGTGAATACGAAAATAGCAGGCAGCCGATGATCTGGTATGAATAGCATAGCAACAAAGATGATGACATATGCAATTATATTATCTTTGAACAGACGGTTGATAAACAATATTAGCAGGCATGAATAGAAAAGTGCTCGCAGGAACCAAAGCGTATGAAAATACGATAGAAAGAAGACCCTAAAAGATATGTGATCTCCATTGATAATACATATAAATTGGTATAAAGTATGCCAACTGATGAGGGGAAGAATGATCCCGATAAACTTGGATTTTATAATCGTCCAAACATCACGATTGATAGAATAATAGAACAAATAGCCGCTAACCAACATAAAGAGGGGCATATGGAAACTGTAGATGAACTTGAAAACAGGATTGGAGAAATAACCCCCTTCTAGGAAATAGGCCTTACCAGATCCGAACTGAATACAATGGCCAATAACAACCAATACAATAGTTATTCCTTTGACAATATCTATGTAGTCATTGCGTTTTTTTCCCATCTTTATCTTTTTATTGTTAGTATATTAAATAATTTGGGTTTTCGTGCAACAAAATACTTCATCCCTTTTGTTGTATAGAAAAGAATAAAAAAGTAACAAAGGATAAAGGGAGGGTAAATAACGAATGCTAATGATAAAAGCCTCGTTAAAGAGATGCCTTCAACATCTAAAAGTGTATTTTTGATAATAATAGCCAAGACTGTGAAAATGGCAAATAGACCATAATACGGAATAATACCCAACCAATATGCTGATACTTCTTGATTTAATCCCTTGGAGAATAGAAAATATGGTTTCCAGAAGCAAGCAATGAAAAAAACGCTTGTAACTTTTCCTAACAGGATTCCTATAATGCCAAAATATGGTGCAAGACATAGGGTTACAGTTATATTGATGATTAATTCAGTCCATGCAGCCCAGACATCAGAGAACAGCCCATATGCCGAAATATACATTTCGACTACGCCACGGGAGAGAAAGATGAAAACGTTGAAGATGATAAGATAAACAATAATATCATTAAGTCTGTATTCTGTGCCAAGCCAGCAGACTACAAAAGGTTGTATAAACAACAGCAGCCCAAAGATTATAATTCCAACAATTAGGAAACGTACGGCCATGAGTTCCCAGAAAACTTTCAAAGTGTTGCTCATGTTTCCTTCTGCCACCAGATTTCCAATACCCGCTCCCATGCCGTCGCTCAGGATGTTGGTGAGAAAGTTGAGTTTATTGATGATAATCATATAGTTACCATAGTAGGCCACTTGAACGACTGATACAAATGCGCCGACTAATAATTCATCACTTCGGTAAAGGATGAAGTCTTTGATTCTTTGAGCGAAGATTTGTCGTGTCTTCTTGAGTACTTCTGGATATTTTTTAAGATTCTCTTTTCCGTTTTTTAGATCAATTTGCAACCAAGGATATTCTTTGTCTATACGGCGATTGAAGATGATGATTCCTATGACCGTAAAAATCAGCCCTACAATAACCCATAGATAGAGGTTACGATAATAATATGCAAGGAGGATTTGTACTATACTTTGAATAATTGAAATAGATTGGAAATAGGAATTGACAACATACTGTTTTTGGTTAGCTCCAACCAGAAGTTGGCGGTAATTGAATAGATAGCCGGCAATGGATGTCCCTAAAAAAGAGTAAAAGGCAAAATAAACAAGTGGTAGTCCTGTGGAAAGACTTCCAAACCACCATGGGAAAAAGATACTGATAATCAGTCCCCCAGAACCTATAATTATACCAATGCAACGGTATAGATATGCCAGCATGGACATGACTTCGTTAATCTTTTCGTGATTGTCTTCTTGAAGAGGCTTGTATAGGAAATAGACGATGCTTGTACCAATTCCCAATTCTGCAACACTTAGGAAACTCATGATGTTCATGAGCATTCCTGTTAATCCGATGAATTCTGCACCAAGACAATCGAGAAATACTTTACGGGAGAAAAAAGCAAGGAAGAGGGACATGACATAGAAAACCATGCCTACCTTGATATTCATCATACTTCTATGTACACGCTGTCCCATTATGTGTTGTGTTCAGTATGGATGAAGTCAGTATTCTTATGATCCATATGAAAAATGTTCTTCATCATTCTCAGTACGAGTCCCGGAATGGTAAATACTTTAGAAAAAGAGCGAAAACGTAGTTGATTGGGTAGAGCAATGAAAAGGGAAAACGCTAATAGGGCAAGTAGAAACCACCACTTCTCGCACCAGGCGGGAACGAGGATAGTAATGAGAATGGAAATACCTGCCAATAGCACAATCAGAATAGAGCGGGGAATCAGGGCCTGCTGGATAGTCTTATCCACAAAATTGATCTTGCCATGAAGGATGGCACCGGGAATCTTTGGCAAGTTGCTCAGCAGGCTCTGAACCTGGGCAGTCATCCAGCGCATGCGCTGTCGTTGGAAATTATCTTGGCTGCTTACCTTCTCGTCGAAGACATGAATGTCTGGAGCATATTTGATAAATACCTCCTGATGGAGTAGGAGGGCTTCCATCTCACGGTCTTCACCAGCGGTTGAGAGTTGGAAAACATTCTTCTTAAAGAGTTCATAGTCAAAGCACATGCCTGAACCGATCAGTGCAGATGAAAGACCTAGCCGGTTATGAGCCTTACGGAAAATGGTGTTGTTAATTTCTTCACTGGCACC
>JAFUFD010000015.1 GCA_017470055.1 Prevotella sp.
TGTTTATTTGCATTGCTGATTGATTTTTCCTCTCCGCAGGACTCAGACAACCTCGTCGCTACGCTCCGAGAACGTCTGAGTCCTGCGGAGAGGGAGTCTATTTCTACTCCCAAGAAATTGCACTTCTATCTTGAAAGTTTACTTCGAATTTTATTCGAAATTACAAAAAAATCACTGATATCCATCAACTCTTACATTTTTTTTGTATTTTTGTAGCGCATTATTGATAAATGTGGGTTATGCCATTCAAACGACAAATTCCATTAGGGTTGCTTCTACTTGTGGTTGGAGGAATGATCTATGTGTCGTTCCGACCCACCTCCCTCCTGCTCTTCCACTCGCTGGATTTCCTGGGATTGTCGGCAGGAGTCGACGCTTGGCGCGACCTCGTCAGCGAATGGCGACCGCATGAGTTCATCGTATACTCCCTGCCGGGAGGGCTATGGGCTGCCGCCTATATCCTGCTGACGCACGGACTTCTGGCATATAAGCCAGCATTGCCACGGGTGTGCATCGCCAGCCTCATCCCCTTGACGGGCATTGGCTCGGAACTGCTCCAACGATGGGGACTGCTGCCTGGGACGTTCGACATCGCAGACCTGCTCTGCTATACCGTTCCCTTGCTACTCCTTATTATATATGAGATCACTAAAGACAAAAGTATATGGCAAATTTCTTTGACCGCTTCACCAGCAAGCAACTGACTATCATCATCGTCTGCATTACCGCCTGTTTCCTGACACTGGGCGCATGTACCATGGTTATTGACAACTATGAGCCTGACGAGAAGGAGAAAAAATTAGTGTTCGACGACGATGACGACGGCTCCGACGAGGGCGGACGCAAATACAAGTTTGTGGACAAGGACGACCGTGAGGAAGGCACAGGCAAAGACAGCATGGTGGTCAACAAGGCGTTGGAGGGCGATCCCTACAAGGAACTTGACGAACTCATCGGACTGGAGGCTGTCAAGGAGGAGGTGCGCTCCCTTGCCAACTTCGTGAAGGTGCAGAAGGCACGTAAGGAGAAGGGGCTGAAGACGCCCAACCTCAACTACCACCTCGTGTTCACAGGTAGTCCCGGTACAGGTAAGACCACCGTGGCACGTATCGTGGCACGTATCTATAAGGACTTGGGTATCCTGAAGAAAGGTCACCTCGTGGAGACCGACCGCTCAGGACTCATCGGGCAATATGTCGGACAGACCGCTCCCCGTGTCAATGCCATGTGCGACTCCGCCCTTGGTGGTGTGCTCTTCATCGACGAGGCGTATGCCCTCACCCAGAGTGAGTCGAGCAACGACTATGGTTCAGAGGCTGTCGCCACGCTCCTGAAACGTATGGAGGACGACCGTGACCGACTCGTGGTCATCGTCGCAGGCTATACCAACGAGATGAAGAAGTTCATCGACACCAACCCTGGCTTGGAGTCCCGTTTCAACCGCTATATCCATTTTCCCGACTATAGCGCCGATGAACTCTACAAGATATTCCGGATGTATCTGAAGAAAAACCAGTACACCATCACCAAGGAGGCTGCCTCCTTCCTGTTAGAGCATCTGGAGCGGAAAGTGGCGATGAAGGACCGTAACTTTGGTAATGCCCGCTATGTGCGTAACGTCTTCGAGAAGACCATCCAGGCTCAGGCGAACCGCATCGCCAAGGCAAGCAGAGTCTCTGACGAGGAACTGGTGGAGATCACCTTAGCCGACATCAAGAATGCGACGAATTCCTGATAGGCAAATGAAGCCTTCAAACGGGTCGTTTGTGGCTTACATTCGACCCGTTTGTAAGCCACAAACACCTCGAAAGTAAGCCTCTCAGTCGGTAACAGCCCCCCTTCAATTGTCGACTGATTTATAAAGAAAAACTACTCCCCTACTCCCGTCATGTGGCTCAATCCCCGATAAACAAAGGGTGCAAGGCACGGGAGTAGATTTTTCAAAATCCTTTTTATGCGACATTTTACGAAGGTACGGGCTTCGAAAGGAGGATGTAGGGGCTTTTAACCCTTAAACAAACTTGACAATACAATCGATACAAATGGGGGTTTCAGTCACTGTATCAATAAATACGTTGGCAGGATGCATATCTTCCAAAGCAATACGTTCAGAAATGTAGTTTACGCCTTGTCCATTCCAATTGTCATGAAAGCCCTTTACAGCAACCATTTTGTCAATTTCCTCCTTTGTTGCCAATCGCAGACAGTTCACATATGGCTGTGTCAATAGCGACCCTAGCCCATTGCTCTATGAGTCGTTCTTGCAATTCGTCTATTTCCCAGTTTGCTGGGCTTCCTTCGCAGCCTTCAGCATGGCGACTTGCTGTAAGGCTTGCTGTCGCGTAGCATGCGATGACGGACGCCCCAATGAGAGGCGCACCTCCCTTGCTGAATCCTGCATGCTCTGGTAAATTGAATCTAGGAAAATCTTCTGTCCCATTTTTTATGTCGTTTACATATTTGTCTATCAGCAGAAGTGTTGACTCACTGAACCCTTCAGCGTTTATTGCCTCAAATATTCCATTCAGTCTGTCCATACTTCCTTCTTTTTTCTTTTGCAAAGATACGAAGTATTTTCTGAACTTCCAAATTTTGTCGCATAGAAAGCAGAGAAATGCTTGTCTCTGTAAAGTTTTACAAGGATGTAGGGGCTTCCTCCGTGAGCAGGCTCCTCACGGAATTGAGCAGGCTCCTCACGGAAAATAGTAGCCTCCTCACAGAAAATACCAGCCTCCTCACGGAAAATACCAGCCTCCTCACAGAAAATACCAGCCTCCTCACAGAAAATACCAGCCTCCTCACGAAAATTACCAGCCTCCTCACGGAAAACTACAACCTCATGACAACCTTTTCTTCAAAATTTCAAATAAGGATTTATTCTTATCCGCTCAATCTACGACCATCTGTTCATGTTCTAAAGTGGATCACAGAGAACCGTCCCGCTTTTTCTCCCTAGTCTTTCTTTCATTCGCCATTCTTTTGAGACTACTCTGTAAAATCCGTTTCTTTTAGTTTCAAGGTATCGCCCGTCTCCTCATCATATACAAGTATTTTTGGCATATCATGATAAAGCATCCACTCCATGATGTTGTGGAACACTACTCCAGCCATTCCTCCGCCACTGGCTGGAAGCCCAAGTTTGTTCATACTTACAATGATACTATATTTAGGAGCATCAGCAGGGAAGTAGCCACAGAAAGCCAATTGGTATTCATTCAAAGGCACTCCTCCATCGTTGTAATAGCCATACATGCATACCTGTGAAGTGGCAGGTATACCTGCTACAAGGAAAAAGGGGTTCTCCGCCTTCTTTCCTAAACCTTGGCTTACCACATGTTCCAATGCCACCTGTATACTGTCAATATTCGCCTTGCTGGCAATCTGCGGATTAATCACCTCCACCTCACCAGTCTTCAAAGTAGGTTTCACCATCTTTCCGCCATTTGCTATAGCATTATAGAAGGTCAGCATCTGAACAGGGGCAATCTTTCGCCCATAGCCAATGGCACTCCACCAGATTTTTCTGCTTAACCAATCCGTGTCTTGGGGTGAACTATAGTATGTAGTCTTTAGCCCTTCAACACCCGCAATGCTGTCAGGCTGTCCAAAACTCATTTTGCTCAAAAGGTCGAAGAAGTGTTGCTGATCATTTCCAAACACCCTTGCCACAGTCCTACCTATGCCAATATTCGAGTCTACTGCCAATGCTTGCTCTAGCGTGATATCCCCATAGCCACCTCGTCGCCAGTTATGATCCGTCATCTCCTGTTCGTCATCTATAGGCCACACGCCACCACCAGTATTGACCACATCACTCAGGCTTGCCTTTCCCGTTTCCAGAACAGCCAACAGTGATGCTGTTTTCATGAGCGAGCCCAATTCCTGCTGATAGGCGAAGTTCTTACAGGGTTGGAACCTCCCCTCAAAGTTGCGCTCCAGTCCCACCATGGCAAGAATCTCACCTGTCTGCACCTCCATCACGATAGCCTGTCCTTGCAGTCCGTTAATCAACTCCAATTCCTCATTCAGAAGAGAGTCCACCGCATGTTGTAAACTTGGTACAATAGTCGAAGTACTATTCTCCGCATGATCGTCAATGGCTCCGAAGCCAAACATACTCCATCTAAGCGATAGTTCTATAGCAATTACTGCGACCACTGTCAATACGGCACCCATGGCGACCTTTCGCCACCAGCGTTTCCTCTTCTGTATTGCCTCAGCCCCCAACACCTGTAACTCATCATTATTCATAACTTAGCCTCCTTTCCTATTGTTGATTCCAGATAAACCTTTAGTTGTTTCAGAGCCTCTTTTGATGCTGACAGTGTGAAGGCATCATTAAGCACCATGTCAGCCATCGTCAGTTGCTGTTTGTTGATATTAATCTTAAAGATGTACGCACGATTCACTATCAGTTGTTTGCCAATACGTATAAACGTCTCCGCCCCTCTTCCCAGTTGCTCCTCTATCAGTTGCTGACAGTGGGCAAGGTTCAGCGTGAACACATGTTCTGTCTTATCGTGCAGCACCATCGTAGAGTAGTTGCCGTCCGACATGATGTATACCACCCGCTCTGGCTGTACCCTCACCAGTTCGTTCGCGTTCGATATGATAATCACCTTACTGCCCATCCGCCAACCTGTTTTATTTTGTTGCTATTTTAAAAACTTCTTCAACAGCCACGGCAAGCCGAACTGCACTACCAACATCACAATCCAGACGCCCCAACCTACGTCAACCAGCCAACCAGGAACAACATGTGAGTATCCAACACACCATCGAAGTCAAGGAAGTTTATCTTCTGCACAACTATCAATAAAAGCATCCTTTATCTCCCGCAAGTCTTCAGTCAGTATCTTGTCACACCGCTCAGCTATGTACAGCGGGATCTCATAACGGCAGGCTGCAATGGCACCTGCCATACAACCGATAGTATCGGAATCACCACCAAGAGAGATTGCAAGGCGTATAATCTCCTCAAACGAGTTGCCTTCTAAGAAGGTTATGATAGCCTCAGGTACACTGCCCTGACACGATACATCGAAACTGTAGTCTGGGCGGATCTCGGCAATCGTCCTGCTGAGGTTGTAGCCAAAGGTGCGCTCTACATACGACTTTATCTCCTGCTTCGATTTACCCTCTTTGCATAAGAACACGGAAGCCGCTATGGCTTGGGCTCCCTTTACGCCCTCCGGATGATTATGGCTGACAGAAGCCGTAACGGCTGCCAAGGCCAAAGCCTCATCAAGAGTCTTGGCATACAAGCCCACAGGACTGACTCGCATACCAGCACCATTGCCCCAACTATTGTATGGCTGAGGCTCTTCAGCAAACAGCCACCTGTAGAAATGTCCACCATAGCCAGCACCAGGATGCCGTCGTCCCAACTCCTGCATGGCGACTATCAGCCCCCATGGTGAGCGGCTCTCATCCTCCAACAACCACTTGGCTACGGCTAATGTCATTACAGAGTCATCAGTAAAAGTCGCCCCAACAGGAAATAACTCGAAGTCCGTTGATTTAGTATTTGCAAACTCATACACCGACCCGATGATATCACCAGCCAGTGCCCCTAACATCTTTACGTTTTCCATACGCTTCTTACATTTTATTTTCTCTTTGCAAATTTACTTAATTTCTTTCATTCGCCATTCTTTTAGGAATGCCATTTGTACGAAATGCCCGTTTGGTTGTATGAAATGGAAGTTACTTCTTTCCTAGTATCGCCTTCAGTATTGTATTCCCTCAACAACTCGTCTGTATTTCCCACCTTGCAAGGTGGTGTTTGGTTGTAGATGTTGCATCACTCTTCAACAGCTATAATCGAATAATTAACGATGAATCTATTGCGTCTATCGTTTCTGGGGGGATACCTAATGGTGTTGCATAATGTGTCCAGTGTGCAACAACATCGATTATCTTTTCGATAATCTCACGAGGTTTCCTGATATTCATGGCTGAAGCTACTGCCAAAAGATCATTCATTGTAATGTCTGTCCACTTGTTGTTGATTGACATCTGGTGCTGCGATGTCCATTGGCCTTCAGGGTTATATGACCATGAAATATCGTAGGCAGGCGATAGTCGCCAAACTCCTTTTTTGTCCATTAAGAATGAAATGTTCTTGGTGTGGTCATCCTGATTCCTGGCCACAACATTGAAAACCATCCTCCTGAACATCTCTTCTGCCTGACTATAGGGCAATCTCATCTGCCGCATTACCTGAAAAACCTGTTCGTAAGAGTACGACCTTAACATTTTATAGTCGTAATGGGCTATTCCGCAGAGTGTCTGCATATGCAGTTTTTCGCTTCCACCTATACGATCAAAACGCTTAGTCATAAAGTGTGAACGACCATTTTCCTGAAGGATTCTACAAGGCATCATGTCGATTCCTGCATCAATGGCCATCAGGTAATATGCGTACTCTATCAGTCCGTAAAACTTAGGGTCTCCCAGTTCTTGATTAGTTACACCATCCAACTTCAACAACCAGTGCTCATAACCCTCAGGAGCATCTATCTGCCCAGAGCGCACCTCCTGTGTCTTTTCATTAAAAGCTATAACAGCCTTTGCCCGTTGACCACCGGCAGAAGTTCCCACCTTAATAATATTAAGAAGAGCTTCTTTCTTGTCTTGACTAAGATTCGTGTCAAGCTCTGCTTTTTGGTTCAAAGCCTCACGGGCAACCTCCACCAGTGAATCGATTTCTATCTTGGTGTCTTTTTCAAGGAAGGTGTCTTGAGCAGGCTCAAACTCCAGTGCCCCCATACTTCGTTTTCCCTGATAACACAAGCGTTCTACTGGATTGGCAAATGTCCTGCCGATAGTTGCCAGCCACCTGTCAAGCAAAGCCTTACCATATGCGTCAGGCAATGCGTCGGCCAACAAACCGGGCAAGCCCATATAGGTATCCTTGGAAATAGAGGTAAATTGATATGGTCTATGAGGATTCAAAGGCATTAATAATGGTGAAAGGTCTAAGCCCAATCTCTCAAATGCGGGGTCATATTCAAATATTGCAGTCCTCGTGTTCTCATTCCATATCACCACACCGGCCCGATGTCCCCAAATATTTACGTATGCTAATGTTACCATTCCAAATTACCCTTATTTATTTCTGTATTCGATGTTTTCACCCGTATCTTCTTTTTATTATTCTTAAGAAGTTTCGCATAAGCAATAGGACTGATGGTCTCCTCTTGAAAGAAACTGTTGAGATAGTCCAAATGCCCAAGAGCCCTCAGCAACTGCACAATAGTGAGCAACGATGTCGCTTTTCCGTTTTCAACGGAACTGATAGTAAACACTGACACACCAGATGCATCAGCCAGTTCAGCCTGTTTCATATTCTTTTCAATTCTAAGTTCCTTCAACTTAGAACCAATCTGCCGCATAATAGCGTCATTTGTATGCGCATATAAGTCCATATAACTATAGAAATATCTAATATTACACCGCAAATATACGCATAACTTTTTAAATATCCAAATTTATTTCTAATTTTATGCATATAACCAAAGCCTCCTTGTCCCAACACACGCTCTACTCTGTATTTACCACCTTGCAAGGTGGTGTTAGGTTGTAGGTGTACTTTCCCATATTAACGTGCAAAATATGTATTCCCGTTCTTGTCTATACGACCAAACCGTTTTCCTTTTTTTATGATAGCGAAACCGTTATTAAAATCATTCGCAAAGTCAAATCTACATGTGATAACTTCATGCCCACTCTTATCTATATATCCGTATTCCCATTCTTTTCTAACAACAGCAATATTATCGAAAAAGTCTCCAATATAATCGTATATACATGATACAATTTCCAAGCCCCTATCATTTATTAATCCCACTTTACCATCTTTCTTAACCTTTACAAGATGTTCCACACAATATTCTATTTCTTCATAATTACATGGAACAATCTCTTTTCCTTTCTTATTAATCATTCCCCATTTAAATCTATTTCTTACTGGCGCAAATCCATTATTAAAAGATCCTACTTCATCATATACACATGGAATTATTTCATCCCCTTTCCCATTTATAAAACCATATTTCCAAGCTTTAGATATATACATAACACCTTCTATGAAAGGACCAACATTATCAAAAAGAAATGGAAGAATTTCTTTACCGTTTTTATCAATTACTCCAAAGAATCCATCTTTTCTAACACTTGAATAGCCTTCACTAAAACTACCTGCAATACTAAATATACATGGTATGACATCTTTTCCTCGTTTGTTAATGTATCCCCATGCCCCATTTTTCTCAATAGCAGCCAACCCTTCCGAAAATTCATCTACATTGTCATATATACATGGGATGACTTCTTTTCCTTCCGTGTCTACGAAACCCCATGCCCCGTTTTTCTCAACAGCAGCCAACCCTTCCGAAAACTCATCTACATTGTCATATATACATGGGATGACTTCTTTTCCTTCTGTGTCTATAAAACCATTTAATCCTTCTCTTTTGACATTTGCTAACCCTTCTGAAAAACCGTACACTCCATCATAATTATGTGAATAGATTCTTTCTAATAGTTTTTTTGTGTGATATAAATAGTCATTATTCACATTTTGATTATTTGTAAATAAGGTCTTTTCATCCTCTTCCTGAATTTGGTTTTGCAGTCTTTGTATATCTACACTGCTTTGTGGTCTGTCTTCCTTACTTGGTTTCATCATCCAGATTATCAAATCTTGGGTAGATGACGATACATTATTTGGATATACAAAGGCATTGCGACCTTCTTTCTCAAGTCTACGTTTAGATGGCGGTAAATAGTCTGACAACAGATTGTACATAGTGGCACCAAGAGCATAGATGTCCGTCCAAGGACCAATGTCTTTAATCGCTTGTATATAGTATTCTGGATTCTCGTTAGACAAATCAAGCAACTCCGGTGGACAATATCCAGGAGTATAGGCTAAAACTAACGAAGTCGTAAGAGTACTATTGGGTTCAATATGTTTGCTGGCTCCAAAGTCAATGAGGGTTATATGACCATTTCTGTCAACCAGTATGTTCTCTGGCTTGATATCCAAATGCCAAATACTTTGCCTATGCGCAGTATCAAGAGCTGGAAGGAGTTGTTGCATATACTTCAAAACAAGACTTTCAGATAAGCATCCCTCTCTATTCAGTTTGGTACGCAACGACTCACCTTCAATATAGTCCATTACATAATAAGCGGTTCCGTTATCCTCAAAGAACTCATGAACTTTTACCAGATTCGGATGATTGAGGTTGGCAAGACGCAAGGCTTCTTTCTTGAACTTCTCTTTCTGTTGATTGAAACTTGCCTGATTAGCAGAGTTGGTCACAACCACCTGATTACCTCTACGATCATTGATAGCCTGACCACTGCCACCTATGAATAACTCCTTAATGGCAACGTAGCGATTCAAAGACGTTTGTACCGCTAAATACGTGATACCGAAACCTCCCTGCCCCAGCACTCGTTCTATTCTGTATTTTCCACCTTGCAAGGTGGCGTTAGGTTGTAGGTGTTGCATATACTTAGTGTTTTTTCTGATACGATATAATATCTAAATCAAATGGCTTGTCTGAGACATGAATCGAGTGAAGACCCTGTAAACCATAAATATTACTAATCTTTTTCATTCGCTCAACATTTTTATCTTCCATATTATAGCCTATAATAATCCGCTTTAAACAATTCTTTGGAAACGGTACTTTATAACCTGCATCTTCATATGTTATCTTTGAGTTGAGAATCGTTGTTGGCACATTCCCTAAAAACATTCGTTTCTCTTTTTCATGGCTCCATCCTTCTTTTTCTTTTATACTCCACAAGTATTGGAAAACTCTATCCAAATTCTTAGGATTTCTTATGCTACTATCATTGAGTAAGAAGAATTTATCTTCTTTCTCTCCTATGTTACGATAGGGTATCTTCATATCCTTAGTATCCAAGTTCGGACATTTATTTACATAATGAACATCAAAATATTGAATGGGCATACAAAGGTCTTGAGTAATCATCTCAAATTGTTCCTCGTCATATTCAACAACAAATCCCCTATAATTGTCACCATAATTTGCCCACATTGGTTTGTTAAGCCCATCAGTACTAAACGAACATGTACCATATTTATTCGAAAAGGTTTCATATTCATGAGGGAATAGTCTTTTTATTAATGCTTTGAAATTTGTTGAAGCATTTATCAATTTCAAAGAAACATCAAATGGATCATTAAGTTTCTCTGCTTTTGAAAAATAAAAATAGCCTTTTTCAATTGCATCAAAGTTATAATCTGCCGGTGAATAATATTTATAAACAGTCATATTTATATCAAATAGTTTTGTTTGTTTCATTAATTGCTTCAAATAGTCTTCAGATACATTATGCCAAAGCCTCCCTGCCCCAGCACTCGATCTATTTTTCGTCTTCCCTCAACAACTCGTCTATATTTCCCACCCTGCAAGGTGGTGTTTGGTTGTAGATGTTGCATTTAATCCGAATTATTCATTTTTAGTTACTGATGTCGTTTGGTCAACAACTTCTGCTTCACATAAAGTTGCAAACCATTCTGCCTCAATTTGTCCATTTGCTTTGGTTAAGGTAAGCAAAGGGGCATTATTTGTTGTGCATATATCACTCCATTTATTCATACCTTCATCATTACTCGATTTAAAGAATATCCTTATTTTATTATTATAGACATACCCCTCTATTTTTGCAACATCGTACATAGTTTGATAGCCATTGATTTCCATTGTTCCAATATAATAATCGTCCCTATCTTTTTTCAGAACGAATGTTGTTTCAAAGTAAATTGGAGTTCCGCCGTATGTACTTCCGGCATCTTTTATTGCGCTATAGTTTCCTGACCAGTCATACTTCTCTGGTTTAGAAGTCTTTTCCTTATTATAGTCAATTGTCGCTATTTGAGGTCGTATTGTTGAAACCTGAACATTTTCAGCATTCATATTGCTTGGTTCCTGATAGTCTGATTTATCTGTGCTTCCCTGATTATTTAAGATAAAGAAACTTATAAGAACAACAATTGTAATTCCCACAATCCATCCTATCATCGAATTATTATGAGTTGATGGCGTGTTTTCTACTGGAGATGATGCATAAGTTTGAGTATAGGATGTATTTAAGGATTCGGATACTTGTCTCTCTATTATGGTGCTTTCATCATAGTCATGGACTGTTGACCTATTTCTATAGGAGGATGTGGTAACGTTTCCTAAGAATATATCAACACTATTTGTCCTTTCTCGTTTCGACACCTTCATGGAGGCATTGATAATGTCTTTTACACCTTGCGAGAGTTGTTTGCTCATCAACAGTTCTGTTCCACTGGCTCGATGCACTGCAGATACAGGTCTTTTCCCATGTAGCAGGAAATAGAGCGTTGCACCAAGGGCATAAACATCACTTACTGGAGAGAATTCTTCTACGTTCTGCTGATACTGTTCAATGGGAGCGTAACCCTCACTCATACCAATTGGTGTGGTGGTTGTCTCTTGTCCCTGAGCATCATAGTTTTTGGAGATACCAAAATCAATCAGGACAGTATTCCCTTTGTCATTCAACAGAATGTTTGCAGGCTTTACATCATAGTGACAGATATGCTCCTCTTCATGCATATACTTCAGCGCACTTGCAATCTGCTTCACGTACTTCATCGCCTCTTGTTCTGAAAAAGTACCATGCGTTTTGACATAATCTTGCAATGAGCCACCAGATAGATACGGCATCACATAATACACGGTATCGTTTTCCTCAAACACGTCTATTACGCTGATGATATGAGGATGATTCAGCCTCGCCAAGTTCCTCGCCTCTTTAATGAACTTTTTTCTGTATTGCTCAACAAGTCTGCTACTGCCTAAAGATGGAGTTAACATTGTCTGCGTCGCTTCATCACGGCTACAGAAGTCCTTCATGAAGAACTCCTTGATGGCTACCTCCCGTTGTAATGATAACTGAGTAGCCAAATACGTGATGCCAAAGCCTCCTTGCCCCAGCACTCGTTCTATTCTGTATTTACCACCTTGCAAGGTGGTGTTAGGTTGTAGGTGTTGCATTAACAATTAATATTTATACTCCAATTTGTTCTTTATTGAGCTTATCTTTTCAAGTTCCTGACAAAATGAAAGTCCCGGATTATTAAGTAAATAGATCTTATTTATAGCATCTTCCGGTATTTCAATTTTATAACCAGCTAAAGAGGTATCCAAATGTTCAAGATTTCTCCCTCCTAGAATAATTCTTATCTCATTTTGTTTCCTATACTTTATATTTATTCGTGTTAGCAATAATTCAAAGAGTTTATCTACTTTTCTTATATCTGAGAAGATGTCGTAGATAGATTGGTATAAAAATCCATCTTCAAATTTTTTTGTTAGGATATGATAATTACCATCACTTTCTATTTTAGTGGGCTCTTTGTCATATAATACATTTTTAAATGGATGAGCAAGAGCATACCTGCTATTTAAGAAATAATCCTCAATTATTTTCTTGTTATACTCAATACATATTGATTTTTTACCATTAGGGAATAATTCCAAGTTCTTCTTAGGCGGTAATTTCTTTGTGAAACAACATATACCAATATTATCCATTTGCTTAATGAGCTCATCAATTGTCTCTTTCGAATAACGTAAAAGCAGCCCACGTTCTATTTGTGGAGTGTCTTCGATAAACGCTCCAATATTGGCATCATATTTGTCTTTGAAACCACTTCTCTTAGAGAACCATAGGTAATGATTCTTGAGCTCGTCGATGGTCAAATCATTCATAGGTCTCAAACGATAACAATTGTTAGAATATCCTATTCCTTTCATATACTTCTTATTTTGACAATCTAGTTGTTTTTCAAATCCTTGAATAATTTGGGCACATCAATGGTGCCAATAATATTTTGCAATTCATGAAGAAATGGAGCTGGTAAAAACTTCACTCCATGAAAAGCATTTGCATCTATTGTGGCATATTTCAGAATCCCTTTGTCATCCACAATCCATACAAGATACTCATTAACTTGTTTTTGCCAATAGTGTTCGTATATCAAGCTCATTAATCTTCCTTCTTTCTCTTCAAATCCAAGACTTTTCAAAATTGGGGTTGACAATGATATTCCCTTTAAATCAGAGATGTCTACTATATCATACTCATTCCCTTTTTCATTATATACAGAGACTTTGACTTTAGAATCTTCTGCTTTAACTATTTCAACAAGGCAATTTGGTTTGCTTTTTAATTGAAATACACTTTTTTCCAATATAACATCTTTAATCATAGTTCATATTTTATTGGCTTTTTTTATTCATAATGACATCTACGACTTTCTTCATTTTCTTTAGAAGGGTTTTCGTTTTCTTTACTTCTTGTACAATAACAACATCATCTTCGTTACCCTCAGTGACTTTAGGGATGATATTGATGGCATTGCAACGGGCGGTTAATTGTTCATCGGATAGTATATCTTCTCCACTAATATCATCGGCATTCTTGACATGAATAAGCCATGCGGAATGGTTGTCTTGGTTGGCTGCAGTAGCCGCGATAAGTTGGTTACATTTTTCTTCGTCTGATTTGTCAGAAAAGAGGATGTTTACCAATTCTTCATTACTCATCTGCTCCAGCATCCCATCAGAGCACATATAAAAATAATCTTCAGGGGCAATATACGTAATGTGGATGATGTCAGGTCGCATGCGATTGCCTTTGCCAGGAGTCATCGCACAAGTAACAATATTCTTCTGTGGGAAGGTTGCCATTTCGTCGTAGGAGATTTCACCTGCTTGGAAAAGGTCAAAGACGAGTGAGTGATCACGAGACTGATAAACAATATTTCCTGTTAGTGCTATATGATAAATACGGCTGTCACCAATATGGGCGGCAGTTACACCTTTGTTATGTATATATAATAAGGTCAGGGTGGTGCCCATCTTCTTTGGACTACCATTATCGTACTTGTCTAATTCGGTGTAGGCATATTCGAGGGCTGCATGGAGTTGCTCATCCGTAAAACTATCATCTACGATATTTTCGCTGAACCACTTAACCAATAACTGGCAAACCGTTTGACTTGCCACCTCGCCACGCTCATGACCGCCCATGCCATCACATAATACAAAGAGGCGATTATCCCACTGGGCTATGGCGTCTTCCTGATTGGGTCGTTGACCTATCTCATGAATAGGAAGCGGAGGGTATATTGAAATTTTCATAGAGCTACGAGAGTTTAAAGGTTATAGTTGTTCTCCCCATCGTAATGGTATTGCCATCAGTAAGACGGATGCTATCACCTGACTCAATAGGCTGTCCATCAACAGACGTGAGGTTCTTGTTCTGATAGTTGCTGAGTACTGCTTTCAATGTGTTGTTGGGTAATATAGAAACCGTAATTGCTGCATGTTGGCGACTCATATAGCGATCCGCAGTTTCTATTTGCACGGTTGCTTTTGACGTATTACCTTTACGACCAACTATATTCTGCCCCTCTTCAAGTGGGTAGGCTATACCACCAAACAACAATTTGGCTGTAGCGGATTTTTGCTGTGAAGGGGAAAAGAATTGTGTGGCTCCTAATAACCCCGCCTCCAATTGAGTTTCCCCATTATCAGCAGGTGGTCGTTGAGGCGCATAGTACGTATGTGCCTCTAATGGCTCTTGCTGTTGCTCGAACTTTACTTGCAGCACGGTCTTGCATTGCGGACAGTTAATTAGTTTAACTGTCTCATTCTTTGAGTTCTTCACATCAAGAACCACACCACATTTGGGGCATTTTACTCTTTTGGTCTGCATATCCTCTAAATTACCATGTTATAATAGGCATATTATTATCGAACTTTCCCCACATAACGGGATGCTGCTTATTGCCAGAGGCTTCTATAACGCCATCATGTACAAAGTCAAATATCTCATGGGCAGTAATCTGACGGTCTCTGTTCTTATCGGCACCACCACGCAATCCTCGCTCCAGAAATATGGTAAAGAGGCTGTTCTTGTATTGGGTCTCTTGTGACGTTTCGTTGGTGCGGGAAGAGAGGAACAGCATCACGTTCTGGCTTTTGTAGTTAGTGGTCTGTTGATTAGTAGTACGCATCTTACCTGCGTAACAAGCATCAGCAATAATCACCTTACGATTGGCTTTGCATCCTTTCAGCATCTTGAAGATATGCTGGTAGGTGAGCTGACCATCATGACATACTAATGCTCCTGAGGTACCATGACCGCTGAAATAGAGCATCACGATATCTTCTGTATTGGCATTTAAAAATAAGGTGTGCATGGTGCTTAACAAGGCTGATTGAGTAGCCTGCTCGTTTAGAAGGAGGCTTACCGTTGCATGCTCAGCCACAGAGAAAACCTTTGCAATGGTCTTTGCATCGTTATCACTGATACGAAGATCATTCTCTGTACCAGGATAGTCTGCAATCCCGACACATACAAGGTATGTTTTAGCCTGCAGATGTATAGCGCATAGCATCATCCATGCCAATAACAGACACTTCATCATATCAAGTATTAAGCATCAATCATCGCATCGTTCATATAGTCGGGCATGTCTGGAGCAACATCAGGATTCTCCATCGATGCTGTGAGATTCGGATCTTGCCCATTGACGATTTGACCATAAGTAGCCATATTTCCATTGGTGTCAACAACGACATCAGGGTCGCTTAAACTACCAGAATCGTCAACATCGATAATAGCGACATCTGCCTGTCCGTCGTTATTAGTATCTATACCCACTGCCACATGACCTTCCACTTCACCATAGCCTACGATATGTACATCTGTATCCTGATCGCTACCTTCTGCTGTCTGCTGATTAGCCACCTGAACATCTTCTGAAGTGTCTGCTACCTGATGATCCTCTGGAGCAGGTGCATTCTCATAGACATGATGTACGACCACCACATGAGTATCGGCATCTGTAGGCGTAGATAGTTCGTCAGGTCGAACCTCTGGCTGTACCTGCTCTGCGAAATCATGCTTCTGCTTAACGGTCATAGCATTCCACTCGTCAGCAGAATATGTATTATAGATACCACCATGCCAGTGGAACACACCGCCAGGACCAACTTCTGCACGTGCCTGCTGGAATGCTTCGCCAAAAGACAATTCATCACTTACCGATGCCACCTTCAGACCATTCTCCAGAGTATGACTCGTTTCACCTTGCTCTGGGGTCGCCACTTTTTCAGGTTTCTCCTCTGGATTATCTTCGTTGTTCACTTTCTGGGCTACTGCTTGTCCTGCATATAGTAAGCCTGCTCCCATCAGGATACCAGATACACCACCTAAGGTTACATGCTTCCAAGCACTAACTTCTTTCTTATTCTCAGTCTGTCCATTAGAAGATGGACGCTTCTCGATAATAGTCTCTTCGTTCATATTATGATAGTTTTAAGTTTTATGCTGCAAAAGTAGAATAATTATATGATAGTTCAAAGTTTCAGGAGGGTTCCTGTAGGAAATACCCAGTTTGCTGTACGAAATTACTTCTTATACTTTGTCTTACAGAAAGGGCAGGCATCACTTTGAGTAAGAATATCATAATCTGTAAATCCCATAAAATGACCACATTTAGGACATACATAGTGTTTTTGGAAATCCTTGTTCATTTCACGCTGTTGACGAGGAATGTCTGAAGATTTCTGATAAGCCTGATAGGTGAAAGCAACGGATATGCCTATAGCAAGAGCATACAAGATCAAATATATAGGTCCATGACCTAAAACCAAACTACATGCAATCGCAATCATAGTGATAATACCTGTGGCTGATCTGGCTGCATTAAACTTACGTTCTGCAATCTGAAATTCCAAACGTTGTTCATCGTAATCAGTCCAGATTCTTTTAAGTGGACGAATATCTACTGTTTCTTCTTTTGGCTCTTGTAAGGCTAACCATGAAAACAAATAATGAGAATTACCAAGTTCTATCTTGTCACTTTCAGAAATCATCTTACTCTCAACAGCGATACCGTTGACAAAGGTTACGTTTCGCTCGTTTAGATTCTTGATTTGCCACTTACCGTTTACTGGTTGCAGACTGATATGATGGCGGCTAACGTCCATTGGTACACTATTTACCTGACCAAAGTTCCTCTCTACACCGTTTTTGATAATAGTTAACTGACGAGTATTCTGATTCCTTCCGATAATAATTTCCATAGCCTTTTAAATCTTTGCTTTAATAACGAGTTCTTTCACTGCCTTAAGCGCTTCTTTGGATACAGGCATCTGGAACAAGAAATGCTCATAGTCTGAAAGCATCAGTACTTGTTTTTGTATGTCAACTTGATAGATATAGTTCATATTTACGATGAAGCGCTTGCCAATACGCATGAACTGTTTGGCTTTGTCTCCTAATTGGGCAGCCAAGGCTTCCTCAACATGGGCTAGGTTCATCGTAATACAAACCTTCTGTTTGTTGGCGGTGACTATATAGGTGTAGTTACCGTCTCCTTCAAAATAGACAATTTTCGTAATATCAATACGAATTAACTTATCCCTTGAATTAAAATATATCTTCTGTTGTGCCATAGGTTATCAGTTATTAGTAACGCAAAGATAGGAATTATTTCTGAAACAAGAAAGAAAAAGATAAGGAATTTGTATGAAATCCCCATTTCGTTGTATGAAATGAAGTCTTAAATGAAGGAAGATCGGTATGTTATCTTAAATGATGTAAAAGTCTTTTTCATATAGAAATTTGGTTGTACCTTCGCAGATGAGAATAGGAACATCAACTATTCGACTATCATAAAATGAGGACAGATAAAGAATACTATAAGGAGAGCAAACGCCTCAGGACAGAAGTTTTGCAACAGGCAGAATCTGAACTTAGGAAATAAGTAACTCCGTCTTAACAAGTCGCTTGCCGATACAAACGGGGCTCTTGTCCTAGACGGAGCGTGAAGTAACCTTTCAATTGGAAAGGACTTTTTCTAATAGGATGCAAAAATGTTGTTACATTGAATCTGCCATCAAGTCTTTTCTACCTATAAGACTGAAAATGGTGATTTCGTTATCCTCGTTAAGAATACGAAGTGTACGCAAAACTTCGTTAATCGTTGATCCGCTAGTGGTTACATCATCAATTACCAGCACATTCTTGTTACTAATCATTGAACGAAGTTCTGCAGCCATCGAATTTGTTAATATATCTTCTACATGACAAAGTCTTGGTTGATTAAATCTGTAGATATAGCGGAGCATATATTGGTTTATCTTCGTTCTATTCTCGGGCATAACAACAACATCATAGTGATAGAGATTAATCTTCTTGTGAGCCAAATCTACTGCACTCCTTATGGAAAGTCCAATGTCTTCAGCACCATCATGCTCGAAATCGAACACGAACTTCTTTTCTGTATCGTCGTATGTTACGCCCATATCTTTAATAACTCGTCTGCAAAGATACAAAAATATCCTAATAAACAATGTGTTTGGAGAAAAATTTGTGTAAACTTTCAAGATAGAAGTGCAATTTCTTGGGAGTAGAAATAGACTCCCTCTCCGCAGGACTCAGACGTTCTCGGAGCGTAGCGATGAGGTTGTCTGAGTCCTGTGGAGAGGAAAAATCAATCAGCAATGCAAATAAA
>JAFUFD010000016.1 GCA_017470055.1 Prevotella sp.
AGGTAACTGAAATACTGCTTTCAGCCGCTTTCCCTTGCACTTTCCGCAAAGTGCGGATTTCTCTCAAACCGCTGATTCCTACCGCTTTAAGTTTTTAATTGCTTCCATCTGCCTTCCGTTGATTTCGGGTTTAACTACCATTGCGCTCGCCACACCTTTGCCATCATGGCCATGAACCAAGGCATGCCCATCGAGAGTGTCAGTAGCATCTTAGGACACTCTAATATCAAGACCACCCAGATATATGCGAAAATCACGCTGAAGAAACTGAACGACGATTTCCTGCGGTTAGAACAAGGGCTTAATGGCAAATTCTCAAAAAGTGTGGACAAACGATTACATTATTTTATTAAAAAAAGAATATTGTCGGCTTTACACTTATTGACGAAAATCTGCTGAATTTGTTAACAAATCATTCGAAAAACAAGAAAAAAACAAGAAAGTGTCAAAAATTATCAAGAAAAAATATTGTTGTTTCGTGAAATTTTGTTATTTTTGCACAGTGAATTTGTCTATCCATGAGAAGACTGATAATAACTATTAACATAAAAAATATAAATAAAACCAAAGACTATGCCATAGGAAGAAGAATATGACAACAGCCACTGCGGGTCCCAGGGACTTGGCATGGAAGGGGATATTTTCTCCGTTTAACTAATAACTAATAATGTATTTATCCAATCAATCTAAGAAAAATACTTAAGTGTAATTGTATTAAACAACTAAGGTATGAATCGAAAAATTAAATCACTTCAAAAGCCATTGGTTTTTCTGTTCCTGCTTTGTTTGTTCCCACTGGGAACTTTGGCTCAAAGCGTTGTCAAAGGAACTGTAAACGACGAGACTGGTGAACCTATTATCGGCGCCACCGTCAAAGTGCAAGGAACCAACGAGGGTGCTATCACCGACTTCGATGGTAACTTCAGTGTGAAGGCTGCTTCCAATGCCACCCTGAGTGTTTCTTACGTGGGCTACATCACCCAGCAAGTAGCAGTAGGTGGTCGTAGCACTATCAGCATTGTACTTAAAGAGGACACCAACACGTTGAACGACGTGGTTGTCATCGGTTACGGTACGATGAAGAAGAGCGACATCTCCGGATCTGTTGCTTCTGTAAATGCCGCCGAGATGTTGAAGCGCGCTCCAACGAACATCGCCCAAGGACTGCAGGGTGCTGCTCCTGGTGTGATGGTTACCATGCAGGACGGTGCTCCTGACGCTAACGCAGCCGTTCGCATCCGTGGTGTCGCCACGATCAACGGTAATGCATCTCCTCTTTATGTCGTTGACGGTGTGCAGGTTGGTACAAACGCTAACTTCCTGAACCCAAGCGATATTGAGAGCATCGAGATTCTGAAAGATGCCTCCGCTACCGCTATTTATGGTGCCGCAGGTGCCAATGGTGTTGTCATGATTACCACCAAGCACGGAACGAAAGGACATACAAATGTCAATATCACTGCAAACTGGGGTATTCAGACTGCTCCAGGCAATCTGGATGTTGTAAGTGTTGATGGTTACGCTCAGACAATCCGAACTGCACGTGCCAACGATGGAACAAACATTTGGAATGATATTTGGAGCGAGGCTTACGATGGTAAGCGCAAGTACATTAATTGGCTTGACGAGATGACACGTACCACCATCAAACAGGACTATAATATTTCTGCTTCTGGTGGTAACGATAAAACCCAGTATAGTGGTTCTGTAGGTTTCCTCCGCAATGATGGTGTTGTTGTAAATACGCAATATCAGCGCATTACTGCTCGTGCAAACGTAAAGACTCAGGTGAACAAGTACTTGGAATTCGGCGCCGATGTCAGTTTCGTGCACTCAGACTCCCATGGTTCCAATAACTCCGTAGGTAACTTCGGTAACTTGTCTTCCTATCGCGACTACGCTTTCGCATGTCCTACCATGGATTTCGTAACCCGTGGCGATGCCACTTATGACGGCATTCCCTCTGGCACTTATGTTTCTCCGAACGTAGTGAATCCTGACGGAACATACGGTGAGGTGTTGGCTGGTAAAGACACTAACGACGGTTTCTGGGGAACCACTCTTGGTAACATGTATGCCAAGCAGATGGAGAAGGCGGGACGTAGCCGTACCAACCGTGCTCTGGCAAGTGCCTATCTCGCTATCACCCCGCTGAAGGGTTTGACTTGGAAGACTTTGGTTTCTTACGACTATACTGGTACATCAAGCAATGATGTTTCTGGTGCCATTTCTCGCTTCAACATTGTTGACGGCAAGTATATTGATGTCACACAGGGTGGTAATGCCTATGTGAATCCAAGTAACAACAATGCAATGAGTTTCAGCGTAGGAAATAGCGACGGTCAGACTCTGGATATTCAGAACACATTGACCTATAACTGGAAGAACGACATTCACGATCTGACCGTGATGCTCGGTAATGAGGTTTCTCGATATTATGGACAGTGGTCATCTGCAGGTGCCCGTGACTTCTGGAGCACACAGAACCGTAATGTCAGTTTGACCAAGGATCCCTCTACATTGAGTGCTGGTGGTGCTCTGAACTTGGAAAGTCGTGGAATTTCTTACTTCGGACGTCTTGCCTACAGTTTCATGGGTCGCTATAACCTGACAGCAACACTGCGTCGTGACGGTAGTTCCAACTTCGGTTCTGGTAACCGTTGGGGTACCTTCCCATCAGCAGCCGCCTCTTGGCGTATCTCTGAGGAGCCCTTCATGAAGAATGTGAAGTGGATCAGCAATCTGAAACTCCGCCTTGGTTGGGGTCAGACAGGTAACTCTGGTGGTGCCACTGACTATGCTGTGACTGGTCTGTCCACGACTAATGTAAAGTACTCGTTCTATTCCGCAGGACAGGGTATGGGTGGAAATAATCCTTTAAATTTCTCTACTGGTTTCTATTCCCCACTGGTTGACACCAATCTGAAGTGGGAGACCAACGAACAGTTGAACTTCGGTCTTGACTTTACTTTGCTAAATGGCGACTTGAACGTAGGACTGGACTACTTCATCCGTACCTCTAAGGATTTGTTGCTGAACCGCCAGATTCGTCCATCTCAGGGTAACACTGCTATCTACACCAACTATGGCGAGATTGAGAACAAGGGATTTGAGTTCAGTATCGCTTACAACAAGCGTCTCAACAAGGACTGGACGATTAATGCTACACTGACAGGTTCTACCTTGAAGAACAAGGTAAAGAAGATGGGTGAGCCTCTCTACAACACCAACTCAGACTCTTCTGGTCAGGGAACAGGTGATGGCTCTAACACAGGTGCCGTAGGAGCCGCTTCTGGTTACTACTGGGGCAACCACTCTATCTGTATGGAAGGTGAGGCTGTAGGCTCTTACTATGGTTATCGTGTTATCGGTATATACACTGATGCCTCACAGTTCACTGAGACAAAGACTATCACAAATGCAGATGGGACAACATCTGAAGTGTTGAAATATCCACATGAGGGTGGTGATGCTACTCCTCAACTTGGTGACTATATCTTTGAGGATGTAAACGGTGACGGAACACTCGATGAGAAGGATATGGTAGTCCTCGGTAACGGCTTCCCAACCCTGAACTTTGGTATCAACCTCGGTGCTACCTACAAGAACTGGGATTTCTCTGTTTACATGTATGGTGAACTTGGCAAGGATATCTTCTCCTATTCAGCCATGCGTCTGAGCAACATGTTCTCCTCTGACGATGGTACTTCACCTCGTATCTTACAGGAAGTTGCAGACAACGCTTGGTCTGTTGACAACCCCAATGGAACTTTCTCTCGTCTGTCAATGCAGGACAAGGCTCACAATATGCGTGCATCAAGTGCTTGGGTAAAGAACGGCAATTACCTCCGTGTATCCAACGTCCAAGTAGGTTACACACTGCCACGTGAGATCGCTAAGAAACTCTTGCTCCAGAGTGCTCGCGTATACCTGTCAGTCTCTAATCTCTTCACCATTTCTCCATATAACAAATATGGTGACCCGGAAATTGGTCAGGGTTCAGTGCTCTATACAGGTCTTGACACTGGTCGTTACCCGATGCCACGTACCTATACACTGGGTGTGAACGTAACGTTCTAATACATTATTAATAATAAAGAATAAGAAAGAAAAATATAAACGACTTTATTATGAAAAGAAAATCAATATATAGTTTAATCGCAGGAGCATTGGTACTAACTGGTTTCGCCTCCTGTGACAACGACAAGTTCCTGGATGTGCCTCATGGCAATATCATTCCATCAGGTGCTATCTTTGATACCGATGAGGCAGCCATTGCTGCGCTTACTGGTTGTTATGACTTGATGCTGCCAAGCCAGACACAGGATTTTGCAGGCAATGACGTTCATAATTCAGACCCCTTCAAGCCCTACATTTTCACAACTTCTCACCCCACGATGGACTCGCAGGCTTCTGGTTGGGATAAGTCTTTCTGTGTACAGGGATGGAATGCCCAGACCACAGAGTTGCTCTCTGGTTGGCGTCATGCCTATGCTGCAATTTCTCGTTGTAACGAATATCTTGCAGGTATTGAGACTGCCGACGCTCTGACTCCTTCCGTCAGAACACACTTGCAGGGTGAGGCACTTGCATTGCGTTCTTATCAGTACCACTGGCTAGCCACGACCTTCGGACGTGTTCCCCTACTGGAGGCTGGCGAGACTTACGCAAATACTCCTGCCAAGGCTCGTGCTAAGGACTTTGAGGAGATGTGGGACTTCATTATCGAGGACTTCAAGAAAGCGGCTGACCTGCTGGACTGGGAGCCCATGGACGGGCAATACGGTCGTTGCACCAAGGGTATGGCACTTGCCTATCTTGCTGACTCCTATATGTGGAAGGCTTTCCGTACAGGAGACACTTCCAACTACAATTTAGCAAAGGCTGCCCTTAAACAGATTATTGACGATGGTCCATACGAGTTGAACGCTTCGTTCTCTACCCTGTTCGATGCCGATGAGGTATGGGGCAAGGAAGCCATCTGGCAGGAAGTCCTCAACGAGGGCGACCAGTGGGGTGGCTGGGATTCTGGTAAGTGGTCAGAGGCTCATGGTTGGGTAGGTTTCTACTATGGAGCACCTGCTAATGGTGCCTGGGGTACCTATGCCGTTTCTTACGAACTCTATGATGCATACGAGGACGGTGACAAGCGTCGTGATGCCTCTCTTGTAACCGCTTGTCTCCCCGAGTCTGAACTTGACCGTATCAGTGCTATCGAGGGTCGTGATATCAAGAGCCACTGGAAGCAGACTTTTAAACCTACTGCATGGCTTGCAAACCCCGACAATGCGAAGTATCTTGGAACTGGAACTGTGGACTTCGATAATGAGGGAAATAATACCATCAAGTATGACCCCAATTGTCCTATAGGTTTCAATCCTTTCTCACAGGAGTGGGTCAACTATAATACATTCCATCGTGAGAAGGGTGATATTGCTCCTACCGTTTACTCTACCAAGCACTGGCGTAATGGTCGTGGTACGCACTGGTCTGGTGACCAATGGCTCCCTGACCACATCTATATGAAGCGTTATGCTAATGTACTGCTCGACTATGCTGAGTGTTGCTTCCGCACAGAAGGTGAAGGCTCTGCAGAGGGGTGGAAGTATGTCAACATAATCCGTAACCGTGCTTTCGGTAACCTTGAGGTTGGTAAGAAGGACGAGTTGACGGCTAAGTTCACCAACTATTACAAATGGCTGGGTACAAAATATGGTGACAACGGATTTGGCGCATACACAGTTTCCGATGAGTATCCTATCCCATTCAACGAGACAACCGTGACTGTTCCTGATGCCCAGACTTACTACGCACAAGTGAAGGCTGACAAGGGCTTCTCTTCTCCTGTATGGCAGGTTGCTGTCAACGAGGAGCGTCGTAAGGAGTTCAATGCCGAGTGGAGCCTGAAGACAGACCTTCAGAAATCTGGCTACCTTGTTGATCACATGGATCACAACTATCCAAAGGGATATGGACATGAAAAAGGTATTGAGCAAATTTACGAATGGCGTACCTACCGTGGATTTGACTTTGATGAGCGCAAGATGGATATGCCTATCCCACAGGATGAGATGATCAAGAACCCACTCTGTGATCAGAACGAGGCTTATCTTGGAAATAACTAATACCGAATAGGCAAAATACAAAAGAGGAGTCACATCACTAAGATGTGGCTCTCTTTTGTTTTCCCACTCTCAAAGTTTTTCATTCTTTATTTGGGACTTACAATTTTTCTTCGTACATTTGCAACCGAAAACAAAATATTTGGAGAAGTTAATTATGCAGACTGCAGTTATACCAGAGAATGTTACACTCTCATTGCCACATAGTGATTTGAACTTTCTTCGATCCTTGTCAAAAAAGATGGGATGGACGATACACCGCCATCGTAAAAATGGAATAGAGAAAGGATTGGATGATATCCGCAAAGGCAATGTGTACCATGCTAGCAACTCTGAAGATCTTATCAAGCAAATTCTTGGGTAGAAGTAGGTATGCCATATCAATTCCGACTGGCTTTTAGTATGGAAGCAGAATGATTTACAATTGCAATTAATTCTTGTAGATACAGGCACACATTCCGATTTATTTAAATAATAGAAGAAATAAAATCCGCCCCGCATCCCAATCCGATGCGGGGCGGATTTGTTTTCTCACTTCCAAAGTTTTTATGAGAATGTTTGGAGGATAAATAGAAAGTTCGTATCTTTGCAACATGAAAATATAAATCTAACGAAAATGCCAACAAGATTAGTAAGAAAAAAAAGGAGACTTTCTCCAGAGGAGAACAGAGCAATTAATGCTACCAAACCTGCATTGAACAGGAGTATGCAGGCAGCAAGAGCACATAAGGGAGAACTGAAAGTTTATGACCCAGCGCTATTGATGTGAGATGGTATCATTTTTTTAACTAATACTTATTTTCAATTATGCGATATCTTTTAGATACAAATATCTTTGTGTTTTTAGTTTTAGACAATGACTCTTTAGATGACGATGTCTATGACATACTTAACGAGCCTGATGCGATATGGTGTATGAGTACGGAATCTGTTAAGGAACTTATAGTGGCATATAATAATAAGGGACTGGGGCATAAACGATGGAAAACTGCAGAAGATATGGTGAAATCCATTGTTGAGGAATACTATGTGGAAATACTCCCCTTGAAGAAAGAGCATATGGAAACTTTCTCTCGTTTACGCATCAACTTACCCCAAGGGCATAAGGATCCCTCAGATCATGTCATTATATCACATGCCATCACAGAAAAACTACCTTTGGTTTCCAGTGACACACGATTCCCTTTCTATAAGAAACAAGGTCTTGATTTAATCTTTAATGAGAGATAAGTACTCAATAACTCTAAGTATGATGAGAGCACAATAAAGTAATTAACCCAATCCCTCTATAACATTCCGCCCCGCATCCCAATCCGATGCGGGGCGGATTTGTTTTCCCACTCCCAAACTTTTTATGGGAATGTTTGGAAGATAAATAGAAAGTTCGTATATTTGCACAGGAAAATAAAGATTTAGAATAATGCTGATTCCATATAAGATAAACGCATATTGCGAGAAATTTAGACCTAACTGGGCATGTGAAATGCCTATGGGATGCCCCCCCGAGGACGTGTTAGTCCCCAGCGAGCATCCGTTTTTCCGTTTAGCCTATCAAGCAGCCACTTATACTGAAGATGATTTCAAATCATATGCGGAGATAGACTCTCAACGGAACTGGGGCGAAAGGCTTCCATTGGCTGTGGGCTTGTCTCTTATCGATAATGAAGCAAAAGCCCGCAAAAATTTGAAACTCCCTTTATTTCGTCAGTTCAAGGGTGTCATAGTCTTGACACTGAATCCTACTGATGGTGTGGTGAAGCAAACAGGCGTACATCTTTCTCATTATACTTGGTGGAGGACAAAATCTTTCCAAATGTCAAACTTAACAATGCTGCAATTATGAGACCGCTTACATTGATAAACACGCTTGAATATTACGACGTGCCACAGATTCTTGTGGCTGCTGACGCAACAGGTACCAACTATCTCTGTACATTATACAAAAATGACACAGAGCGTGGATTTCTTTATCTTGGTGTACAGATTTCAGAGCCTCGACTGATGGCATTTATAGGCGGGCAACTCGACCTTCGTGATGCCTATATTCATCCAGAGGTAGAGAATGCCGTATATGTGGTTACTGCTAAGCAAGAGGTCTTGACAGCAACGACGATTTTGCAGCCTAACGATATAACTGAAGAAATGTTGCCTGAGGCTGGATACGTCTATGATGCCTCCGACTTGACAGACGAAGCAGATTCTCCAACCGACACCTATCAATTAGAAGTGCCAGTCCACGACCGTATCACTTTCTCTACATTAATTGGCAGGATGGGATGGCGGGCATCGTCATTACGTAATGCATTAAAAGGAAAGGTTGCCGTATTTTAAGATTAAGCCTCAAGCCTAACGTCACTCTGCATCGCATCGAATTGGGACTTCACCAAGATTCCTGTAAAGATTGATGCACATGAATTCAGACAGAAACTATTAGACAATAAGCGTAAAAAAGTCAGTACGAAACCTTCATCAAGTCAACAATAGAAAGCGGAGTCACATCACTATGATGTGGCTCCCTTTTGTTTTCCCACTCCCAAAGTTTTTATGGGAATGTTTGGAAGATAAATAGAAAGTTCGTATCTTTGCAATCGGAGATTCAAAAAATGATGCCTTCCATCACGTGTTAGTAAGCCTCTATCACAAGACTATCATGCCTCCGATTGAGGAACGGACCGTCTCCGATGGCTGATGGGAGGCTCTCACGCCAAGGATGGGAGACTCTTGTCTTTACTATCGGAGGCTTTAGTGACGGAAAACGTCCTGACACACATGAAAACAAAGTTCGTCGAACTCACGTTACTTTAGGTTTTACGCATTCAGTATTCTCTCCAATTCCCTCAGTTCTTCCTCTGTCGTTGCCCAACTCGTCACGAAGCGGCAGATGGTACGATGTCCAGACGCCTGTCCCCAATGGGTGAACTCTATCTGCTGGGAGAGCCTTTCCACTACCGCATTAGGCAGGATGACAAACTGCTGGTTGGTGGGGGAATCGAGGTAGAACTCAAAGCCAAGACGTTTGAACAATTCTTTCATCCGCTTTGCCATCTCATTGGCATGACGTGCCAGTTGGAAGTAGAGGTCGTCAGTAAACAACGCCTCAAACTGCAGTCCTATCAGGGCACCTTTGGCTATCACGGCTCCATGTTGCTTTTGTATGGAGAAGAAATGCTTATGCGCACGTCGATTAGTGAAGACGACAGCCTCACCGCAGAGGGCACCAATCTTGGTGCCACCGATATAGAACACATCACAATGACGAGCAAGGTAAGGCAGGGTGATATCGTTACCCTCTGCCGTCAGTCCGTAGCCCAGACGAGCGCCGTCGATATACAGAGGTATCTCATAATGTTGGCATACTTGGACAACAAAGCGTTAAATCCTATCGATTTCTGTCTAATTCAAATGTTTGTAAATCTCTGAAAATAAACGCATTATATAATTATATAATTTTAACAATTATCGAACTAATCACGCCAATTTTAAATTATCACGCCAAAAAC
>JAFUFD010000091.1 GCA_017470055.1 Prevotella sp.
CAACACTAATTTGATTAGTAAACATCAGAACAAAATTAACAAGCGTTAAAGCAAATGAAACAACACTGAAAATTTCTATACCCCAGGTGCTATCTATCATAAATCTACCAAATCCTAGTATCAGCAGCCCAGTAACATTTGCAAGCATCAGTACAAAACCATTTTTTAAATTTTCAATCATTTCATTCTTGTATCCTGGATGATATTCAGCGAAAACTTTTTTTAATACATCACTAGTATTAATTATAAAGAATAACAAAGAAAGTAGATTTGCTATAAAATAGACAAAAACGAAAATTTGAAAATAATTATTTCTAACCACAAAAAATTCCAATAATATGAATAAAAGAAATGGTATAGAATAAAAAAGCCTTCCTAAAGAAGATTTCTTTATTTCATTCACACTCTGCAATAATAACGAGAAAAAAGAATTAATATTAGATATTAATATAAATATACAACTTGCAACAACAACAAATCGCCTTGACCCTGCCACAAATAAAACACTATAACTAACTCCGAAAAGAATCAATATACAATTAAATATAGCCATGACTTTTAATTGAAAACCAAGAGTATTGAAATTTAACCCTGAATAAGAGTTTCCACCCTCTTTTAGATAAATACCATCAACTAATCCTAAATGAAAGAAACCTGCAAATGAGTTGTAAAAAATGAATAGTTGCCAATATCCAAACTGTTCAATTCCTAGCATTTTAGGTAACAAAAAAGATACCGTTACGCTCAATGCCAATTGCACTATTTGAGCAAAGAATGAGTAGCCAATATTCGAGAAAAAAGACTTGCGCATATTACAACAAAAGATGCTTACATTATTTCATCATTGAATATTTTTTCTCTTTTCTGCTCTTTCCCTTTGTCAAAAATCGAATGATACGGATAGTATCTATACAAATTATTTTCTCTAATATTTGTGTGCATAAAGAATAGCAAAGTCAACAAAAGAAAAACATATCCGTTACCTTTGCTATGTAATTTACTTACACAGTTTGATATACAAAGAACATAAAAAACAAGACAATAATTAGACAAACGGTCAAACAAAATAGGATATACAAATGCCGTCATAGATAGTATTGAGAACAACAACAACATAGATTCATAAGTCTCATGAAGTTTAAGTTTCCTATTATAGGAAAGGATCATTGCAGGAAAGAAAACTGATTTAATAAAAAGTGCTATGTATCTAAAAAATGTAAAATCACGATCCTCTTTCATGGTTGTAATACCCTGATACCGTTTTGCAAGTATATCAATCGGGATAATGTCTTCCACATAATTTACAAGGAGACATACTATCACAAGATACAATATAATGTATATGATTAGTTTCATGTTGAATTTTATATTTGAAAACAAAGGGATTATAAGAGTAATTATTGCTGAATAATGAAAACCAATTGACAATAGTGACAACAAATAATAATGAAACCATTTTTTCTTTTCTATATTTCGATAATTTAAAAGAAAAATACCGACAGCCATACTTTCACGTAATATTTCCGTATTAAAAGTAACACCCGCTATTATAAAATAATAGAAAACGGCTATAAAAGGATTAAAACCTCTTTTCCAACAAAAATAAAAAACAAAACTATTTAGAATGATAGAATGCAATAATTGAAAAAGCCAAAACTCGTTTATAACAAACTTGCAAAGGCTCATAAATATGATGAATAAAGGAGAATAATCATAATCTAACAAAGAGGATAAAGACAACTTATCAAACGAAGGTAATGAGTCAAAGAAACTGTTATATCGAATTGTGTCTATTCCGACCCTATATCTCAACCCGAATAAAAGGATTGTAATCAGTAATATAATAATATAATATAGAAACAAAGACCTCTTTTTGGACTCAATATAATGTCAAGAGCCCAATATTGGCATTGCTAATAATAATAAGTATTCCATCTTTGATAATTGAATAACTATCTCTTGATTTGATATTTAAATTTTTCTAATCAGATTGGATCATTATTCGAACTTAATATATAATTTCCAATACTACTCGCATAATTTCAATTTTTAAAACAAATCGAAACTATGTCATCTAAATCAATAAAATTATTTATCGTTGCCATATCAACATCTTCTATCTCCATTGGAAATTCTGATTTCAACCAAAGTGCCTGGCTTATTGATTACGCCTGATGCAACGATATCCTTATTGGCTTTTACTGTCGTTCTTGCATCACCACATAATAATTTCTGGACATTATTCATCCTATTTATTCCCTAATATTATAAGAAAGTAACGTTGACATAGTTTTGTCATCCAAAAGAAAATATACAATTCCACGATTGATATGATTATTCCAACCATAGGCTTAATTGTATGCGTATATATTATTTTTTCCGCTAACGTTTGGAATGCCATTACAAATAGCAGGTTGAAACCAATCACCAACAAAGATCCCTTTGATACTATAGTGCAAAATTCATCTATTTTTGATGATATGGGGGTGATTATAATTAATGCCATCAAAGCACATGACCCTAAAACACCATTCAAATAATAAACAGCAAGATTCTTTCCGTATGAAGACCAATCCATATCAACCAAACCATTATATTTATTACTAATTACAAGGATGGATAAGGTCACAATTACAAAACAGAAGACAAGAACACTCCCCCTTTTATCAAATACTTTAGTCTTAAACGGACTCAACTCTATACCAAGAACTATAAAAGGAATAGATATCAACGCGGAGTCGACTGGAAGCCAAGTATCTATTTCGATCTTCTTCATCATAACAAAACATATGACAGATACAACCGTCAGTGAAAATCTGTAAACCTTTCTATCATAAATAGACAACAGCATACGAGCGAAGAACAGTGTTATAATAAACCACGTCGGTCCGCTAACTGGAGGATATACTCCTGTGTGGCATGCCACGACAAAGACACCAATAAAACGAGTATAGCACGCTTCCCAGGTCAGTCCTCCTTGTAAATACAGTATTGCCATTTTAACGAAAAAACAAATACAATTTATCAGTAAATACGGTATAATGAGTCTCTTTATATCATGCACGAGCGTATCCTTGGGAGACTTGTACTTATATAGCAGTCCCGACAGGATAAAGAACAATGGCATGTGAAATGAATAAATAAACTGCTGCCAACTCTCAGGGGAAAGGCGACCATGCCCTAGAATGACCAGTAGAAGTCCTATTGTTTTACAATTATCTACCCATTGATACCTTGTCTGCGCCATAAAAAAACAGATTAGAGGTTTATAAGACATTATTTAGGAAAGATGTTCAATACGGAACCTGAATTCCAGAAACATTTATTTCCATCCTTATCAATACTCCATATTTCATAATCTCCAGTTGGATTCATATCCTATTTTATAGAGGATTCAAGCAGCCTTTCATTGTTCTAACTCTTCATATAATATTGTGAACTTTGCTATGTTATGAAGATTCTTGGCAATGTATATCAGCCACCAGATGACTGCAAAACAAACAAATAGCAAGATTAATAGTACTAGTGTATTGATCGCCTCTGCTATCGTCTCTCTTACCATAAAGTCCATTTCTGTAATTAGGGATACAGACAATGTAAATAACATTCCAACAATAGAGAAACTTATCTCTATAAGGAATGAGGGTCTTCACATGAATGACGTGATACCGGCATCGTGCAGGGCCAGCAGGCGAAGCTCGAAATAACGGTCATCTGTGAAGCCATAAGCCTCACGCTTCATCACCTTAATCTTGTTGTTGATCCCCTCCACCATAGCC
>JAFUFD010000049.1 GCA_017470055.1 Prevotella sp.
CTATTGTATGCCCGACCATAACACCCCGACGCACGATCAGGACAAACCTATTGAGGACCCTGTATCAGCGAAGCAGGTGTTAACATTGGCGCAGAATGCCAAGGACTTCGGACTGACTCACTATGGGATGATGGACAAATCGAATGGCATCATCCATGTCGTGGGTCCGGAGAAGGGCTTAAGTCTGCCTGGTATGACAATTGTCTGTGGCGACTCCCATACCTCTACCCATGGTGCGATGGGTGCCGTAGCCTTCGGTATTGGTACCAGTGAGGTGGAGATGGTGATGGCGTCGCAGTGTATCCTCCAGCAGAAACCGAAATCGATGCGTATCAGCATTAACGGCAAACTGGGCAAGGGCGTGACGGCAAAGGATGTCGCACTCTATCTGATGTCGCAACTGACCACTTCTGGCGCAACAGGCTATTTCGTGGAGTATAGTGGTGACGTGGTGAAGGATATGTCGATGGAGGGACGCCTGACACTCTGTAATCTCTCTATCGAGATGGGTGCCCGTGGTGGTTTTGTCGCTCCCGACGAGACAACCTTTAATTATATAAAAGGTAAGGAGTTTGCTCCAAAGGGAGCCGACTGGGATAAGGCTGTCGCCTATTGGAAGACGCTGAAGAGTGGTGATGATGCTGTATTTGATAAAGAGTTGGTCTTCGAAGCCAAGGATATTGAGCCTCGTGTCACTTACGGAACGAACCCGGGTATGGGCATCGGTATTACGGAGGCTGTACCCGCAGAAGGTGGCGTTGGCTTTGAGAAGGCTCTCAATTACATGGGCTTCCAGCCTGGTGAGAAACTGCTGGGCAAGAAGATAGACTATGTGTTCTTGGGTGCTTGCACCAATGGACGTATCGAGGACTTCCGTGCTTTTGCCGCTATTGCCAAGGGACGCAAGAAGGCTGACCACGTGATAGCATGGCTGGTTCCAGGCTCCTGGGCTGTCGACCGCCAGATTCGTGAGGAGGGTATTGACAAGGTATTAGAGGCTGCTGGCTTTGAGATCCGCCAGCCTGGCTGTTCCGCTTGTCTTGCCATGAACGATGACAAGATTCCCGCAGGAAAGTATTCTGTATCAACGAGTAACCGTAACTTTGAGGGTCGTCAGGGACCAGGTGCACGTACCATCCTTGCTTCTCCTTTAGTTGCCGCCGCCGCTGCCGTAACAGGTGTAATCACTGATCCAAGAGAACTATTATGAAACAGAAATTCAACGTTATAACATCCACTTGTGTGCCCCTTCCATTAGAGAACGTGGACACCGACCAGATTATTCCCGCCCGTTTCCTGAAAGCAACGACTCGTGAGGAAAGTTTCTTTGGTGACAATCTTTTCCGTGACTGGCGTTACAATGCTGATGGAACGGTCAATAAAGAATTTGTACTGAATGACCCGACTTATGGCGGATGTATCCTTGTGGCTGGTAAGAACTTTGGCTCTGGCTCCAGTCGTGAGCATGCCGCATGGGCTATCGCAGGCTATGGTTTCCGTGTGGTTATCAGTTCTTTCTTTGCCGATATTCACAAGAATAACGAGTTAAACAACTTCGTATTGCCAGTAGTCGTTAGCGAGCAGTTCCTTGCAGAACTTTTTGAGAGCATCAAACAAGACCCGAAGATGGAGGTCGAGGTAGATCTTCCAAACCAGACGGTTACTAATAAGGCTACAGGCAGACAGGAGAAGTTTGAGATTAACGGCTATAAGAAGCATTGTCTGATTAACGGATTGGACGATATCGATTTCCTGATTCAGAACAAGGATAAAATCGAGCAATGGGAACAGCAGAACGCATAAACGCTTCGCAACGCACTCTTCCTTATGTGGAGATTATGGACTCCACACTCCGTGATGGTGAGCAAACCAACGGTGTTTCGTTTCTTCCGCATGAGAAACTGATGATTGCGCGTATGCTGCTTCATGATGTCAATGTGGACCGCATCGAGGTGGCATCCGCTCGTGTCAGTGAGGGCGAGAAAGAGGCGGTCAGGATGATTTGTCGCTATGCTGGACAAATCGGTAAACAGGACAGGGTGGAGGTGCTCGGCTTTGTCGACAGTCATTCGTCAGTCGACTGGATTGCCGATTGTGGCGGAAAGGTCATCAACCTGCTTGCGAAAGGTTCCTATAAGCATTGTACCCATCAGTTGCATAAGACCCCAGAGGAGCATGTTGCGGATATCAAAGAGACGGTAGACTATGCCACTGCCAAAGGACTTACCGTCAACCTCTATTTGGAGGATTGGTCGAATGGTATGAAGGACTCTCCAGACTATGTCTATCAGTTGATGGATGCGCTGACTCCGCTAATCTCCATTAAGAGATTCATGCTCCCAGACACGTTGGGGGTCATGAATCCCTTGCAGGTCATCGAGTATTTCCGCAAGATGATCAAGCGTTATCCACAGGTGCATTTCGATTTCCATGCCCATAATGACTACGACCTTGCCGTCAGCAACTCGCTTGCTGCCGTGCTGAGTGGCGCCAAAGGACTGCATGTCACAGTCAATGGACTTGGTGAGCGATGTGGTAATGCGCCGATGGCAAGTGTTCAGGCGATACTGAAAGACCAGTTTCATGCCAAGACAGGACTGGTGGAGGATAAACTGAATGGTATCAGCCGACTGGTCGAGGGATATAGTGGTATCGCTGTGGCGCCAAATCAGCCTATCGTTGGCGAGAATGTCTTTACCCAAGTGGCAGGTGTACATGCCGATGGTGACTCCAAGGACAAACTCTATTATAATGAACTGATACCTGAGCGTTTCGGACGTAAGCGGGAGTATGCCTTGGGAAAGAACAGCGGTAGAGCGAATATCGCTAAGAACCTTGAGGAGTTAGGATTGGAACTGACCCCTGAGCAAACGAAGCGTGTCACACAGCGTATCACCGAACTGGGTGATAAGAAGGAGATTGTGACACAGGAGGACTTGCCTTATATCGTCAGCGATGTCTTGAAGCATGATGCGCCAGAGGATAAGGTGAAACTGGTCAGTTATGTGGTGTCAACAGCCTATGGCTTGAAACCTGGAGCCAATATCAAAGTGGAGATCAATGGGCAGCAGTATGACGGTAGTGCGGTAGGCGATGGACAATATGACGCTTTCGTCAAGGCTTTGCGCTATATCTATAAAAAGTATCTCAACCGCACATTCCCCATCCTTGCCAACTATCAGGTATCTATTCCTCCTGGTGGTCGAACGGATGCCCTTGTACAGACGGTGATCACATGGCATTATAATGATGGGTTGCTTCGTACTCGTGGACTGGATGCCGACCAGACAGAAGCCGCCATCAAAGCGACCTTTAAGATGCTGAATATCATTGAGAGCAATCTAAAAGGTTGATTTTAAGAACAAAGATATGGACAGTAAGAAGATATTAGACTTCCTGCGGGAGGTGATGATGAACAATAATCGTCCTTGGTTTCAAGAACATAAGGAGGATTATTTAGAGGCAAAGAAAGAGTTTGAGGAGGGTATTGCCAAAGCGATAACGAGAATTACTGCGTTTGACGAGTCGATAGCCCATGTCACAGTGAAGGATGCCACCTATCGATTCTATCGTGACACCCGTTTCTCTCCAGACAAGTCACCTTACAAGAACCATTTCGGGGCGTATATCAATGCGCATGGAAAGAAAGCATTACGTGGTGGCTATTACATCCATTTGGAGCCAGACCATTGTCTGCTCGCAGTGGGTAACTATTGGTTGCCTACTAACATCCTGACTTCCTGCCGTAATGAGATCATGGCGAATGAGGAGGAATGGCTGCGTTGTGTGGAGTCTAAAGCGTTCAAGAAATACTATGGGGCTCCTGAGGATGCTAACTGGGAGAGCCCTCAAGGTTTTGGACTGGAGAAACTGAAGAGTTGTCCTGCAGGCTTTCCTCGTGACTATCCTTATTTGAACTACCTGCGGCTGAAGGACTATTGTGCATGGCACCATGTCAGTGAGGATTTCTTTGAGGGTGACCAATGGCTTGATGAGATGGCGAGATTGTTTCAGGCGGCAAAGCCTATGGTGGACTTTATGAACGCAGTGATTGATGATTACGAGTAGGAGTTATTGTACCTTAGTCTTTTTGTGAGCAATAGAAACCGAAACGATATATTGTGTATATCCATAATAATGGGTGGTTACTCGTCAGGTTACGTCTTTCCAGTTGTCCGAATAGGCGATGCCATAATCTGATGATAAAGGAAACAGGCATTGTATAGTCAATCAGCCGTGAGTATCCCTTTAATTCCTTTCTGAAACGATACAAAGTCGTGATATTACGCTCCGTCTTCCTTATAAAGTCCTCATTATTCTCAAAATCATTCAGAATCAGAGGATTGTCAATATGCAGAATGGTGGCACCTGCCTCCTGTAAGGTCTTACCCAAGTAAACATCCTCGTAACCACTTTTCATAAAGCGTTCGTCAAAAGGGTGGGCAATAATACAAGAACGACGGATCAGGAAATTCGTGGAACGGAACTCCTTGAAGTCTGCTGCCTGCCGCTTATCGATAGTATGTCTTGGCTCTGCGTCCTTTTCATAAAGGTATCTGAGGTTATGACGATGAGTATCCCAACTGGCTCCCGCCTTGATACCTCCGTTAGTCACGTCGGTTCTGTCGCAGGGCAAGTATCTCATGATATAGTCCATCCCTGGTATCTCCATGTCGCAGTCTATGAATAACAGCCATTCATACTGACTTTGTTTGGCAAGGAAGTTACGTGTGGCTGCACTGCCGCGATTCTGTTCCTTGATAATATACCGACAATGAGGCAATGTGTCGATAGATTTGTTGGCCTCTACCTTGTCCAATTGGTCAGAACCGTCATCGGCTACAATAATCTCGTATTTGAAAGGTGACGGTGCATCGAGGACTATCCGTTCACACAAGGCAACTAATTGCTTGACGGTAGGATAGACGATACCATTATACGATGGAATCAAGATAGACAGTTCTGTTATCATACGAAGGACAAAAATACAAAATAAAAGTAATAGCACAAAACAAAAATAAAGAAAAGTGATTTTTCTTTTGGTTTTTTGCTTACTTATTCGTACCTTTGCAGCCGCTATTACGAGATAGTAGTAAGAAATTCAATCAAAATTAAACAATTAAAATTCAATTATGGCAACAAAAATCAGATTGCAGCGCGGCGGTCGTAAGAACTATGCTTTCTACAGCATCGTTATCGCTGACGCAAGAGCACCACGTGATGGTAAATTTACTGAGAAGATTGGTACTTACAATCCTAACACCAATCCTGCCACAGTAGATTTGAATTTCGAGCGTGCACTTTACTGGGTAGAGACAGGCGCACAGCCTACAGACACTGTTCGTAACATCCTCAGCCGTGAGGGCGTTTACTTGATGAAGCACCTCCGTGGTGGCGTGAAGAAGGGCGCTTTCGATGAGGCTGCTGCTCAGAAGAAGTTCGACGCATGGAAGGCAGACAAGCAGAAGGGTCTTGAGAAGGTCGCTGCTGACGATGCAAAGGCTAAGAAGGACGCTGCCGCTGCTCAGTTGAAAGCAGAGAAGGCTCAGAACGAAGAGCAGGCTAAGAAGGTAGCAGAGAAGAAAGCCGCTGCTGAGGCTGCAAAAGCAGAGGAAGAGGCAGCAAAGGCTGCAGAGGAGGCTGCTGCTGAGGCTCCCGCAGAGGAGACTCCTGCCGCAGAAGAGACTGCTGCTGAGGCACCTGCCGCAGAGTAAGCAATTCTTCTTTGACTTATTGACTATAGGGATGGATAACGATATCCGTCCCTATTTTATTCTAAAGAATTATGCATATACTGGAGATTCCATCATTCTTTCATCCCTATGGCGGCTTGTTCTGTTTAGATCAGGCGAAGGCACTGTCGGCATTGGGACACGAAGTGCGCATATTAAGTAATGTGCAATTAGGAGTCACAATCGGGTGGAGAGGTTTTCTGACATTGCCCTGGAGACGTTATGAGCATGTGATGGATGGAATTACAGTGTATCAGTCGTATCAACGTGGAATACCCAGAGTTATTCGTCCCAATGTCAATCGATGGGTGTCAATAGTACGTTCAATGTTTGAAGACTATGTGGCGAAATACGGCACTCCTGATATCCTTCACGCCCATTGTGCCAAATGGGCTGGTTATGCGGCAATGAAAATCAGTGAGGAATACCATATACCCTATGTCATCACGGAGCATCTCTCTCTTCTTATTTTTGAAGAGGAGTTTGGGGCAGTACCCAGTAAGGCATGGCAGATTCCGTTATTGAAGAAAGCATATAATAAAGCAAATTTGGTTGTTCCTGTATCTAAAGAATTGGTTGGAAGCCTTTCTTGTTATTTTGGAACAGACTATCGTTGGCAGGTAATCTCAAATATAATAGATTCGGACTTTTTCCATTACCAACAGCGTTTGCCAATTCAGAATCGCCCATTTCGTTTCTGTTGTCTTGCTAATTATTGGTCACTAAAAGGATATGATATATTGTTTGACGCATTTAGGAGAATACGTACTATGGGTGTGAAAGCAGAATTGCATATAGCAGGAAGAGGTACAGATTCCCAAGCATGTCGTCAACAACTCTCGGAGAGCATGTTTACCCATGGATTGTTGGACAAGTCTGAGGTTAGGAATCTGCTATATCAGTGTGACGCTCTAGTACTTGCTAGTAGGAGTGAGGTGCAACCGTTAGTATTGTTGGAGGCGATGTCGACAGGTATTCCTGTCATATCCACAGAATGTATTCCTCGCAGTCTGCGTATCTCGGATGACTGTCATATTGTTCCCGTTGATGATGCGGACGCATTTGCTCAAGCAATGAAAGATATGGTTAATAGCCCTATACCAGATGGGAAATCTTTGTCGGAGCAAATCTGTCAGATGGCGTCTCCTCAAGTTATAGGAAAAAAACTGGAAACCGTCTTCAACGACATCCTCGCTTCAAGGTAACGAATCCCTTTCGTATCAGTAGTCCTGCTGACCATAGCCACTCATGTCGCATAACCAAAAACAGGCAACTGCTTTTTAAGTCGCGTTGTGTCTTCCATGCTTTCTCACATTTTAGTACCTCATGATACAAGTTGTCATCATGTGCTCGGAAGGCATGCATGCCGAGTGCAAAGATACGATAGCGAAAATAGTCTTCCACCTTTGCGCTGTTTATGTCATATTTCTGAGATAGGTAATAACTTAAATCAGAAACAAGACGCACAAATCGGAATTGTTTCTTGTCGTCTTTTGAGGTAGAGACAGTCTCCTCCCCTTGGCTATAATTTAAAGTGGCATCAGGTATGTAGGCAATCTTTCCTTGTAGTGCCATGATAAAGACAATCTGGACATCCTCACATCCGAATTCCTTGTTACGGAACAGGTACTCGTCTTCCTTTAGCGCCTTATGGATGATATCTGTACGGTATAAGGATGTACAGAGATGGACAACAGGAATGGAGGTTTGAGTGATGATAGCCTCCAACATTTGTTTTCCGTCAGTCATGCTGTCTGTGAAAGGCTTCCTCGCACTTGCCGTGGCAATCTGAGTGCTCTCGTCATACTTATTCCAATCAGTGTGGACGAGTGTTACCTCTGGATGGTTTTCAAGGATACAGACCTCTTTCTCTAATTTTAAAGGGTCAGTCCAGAAATCGTCACCAGCGCAGTCGGCTATATACTTCCCCTTAGCAGCAAGGATGCAATCGAAATAGTTATTGATAAACCCTTTGTTCTCCTCATTGGCAATTAGGCGGATGACATCTGGGTGTTTCTCCGCATATCGCCTACATATAGATAAGGTGGAGTCTGTGGAGCAGTCTTCTCCTATGATTATCTCATAGGGAATGTGACATTGTTGCATGAGGATAGAGTCAAGGGTTCTGCCAATGGTGTCCTCTTGATTATATGTCACTACAACGACTGAAATCATGTTCTCCATTATCTATCTTTCTTTTCTCAATAATGGTAGCGAATGCAGCAGGATAGTTCTTCCAACACTGCTGTTTGTCATCCTCCTGAACCACACGTATTTCTTACTATAGTTGGCTTTAGGTAAGGGGAAAAGCCCTTTGTCGTAGAGTCGTGACAATCGTTCGCTCAACACCTCACCAGAATGTGTCTCTATAATAATCTGGTAGATATAGTCCATTGTCAACTGGGCAACACGACGTTCCAATGCGGCACGGTCTTGATGGGGCAGTTTGTCGCATAACTCATGCAGACGGATAATCACCCCTTCACGGTCGTTGATTCTTTTTTCAGTGTCAGTAGTAGTCTTACTGGAAGTAATGGAGTTATCCCTCTTGACATAATAATATGCCTTGGCATGGGTAGGGTACACCTTTTCTGCCCTTAATAGCAATTGAGGGGTGAACTCCTCATCCTCATGATAGATAGCAGGGGTAAAGCGTAACTTTCCAAGAATGGATAGGCGGAAGATATACCCCCATGCGGTACCATGTATATTGTTGTTGCGCATATAGTCAGATCCACTGACAGGCTGCACATTCTCTAAATGAGTCTCAACATGGAGATTCGAGGAGAAGTCGAACAAAACCATGTCCGCCTCTTGCTGGTAACGGATAATGTCAAGACATTGCTCGTAAGGGGCTTGTATGAGTTGGTCATCCGCATCCACAAACTGAATATACTCTCCTGTAGCGACATCAAGTCCTTTGTTACGAGCCATACTAAGTCCTCCGTTCTTTTGTCGGACATAGATGATGTCATCCCCATACTTCATGAGGTCATTGATCGGACTCTGGTCGGAGCCGTCATCAATCACGATAATCTCTCGCTCAAAAGGACGTAAGGAGAGGGCAAGGATGCTATCGATACATTCCTGTAGCATCTGCACGGGTAGATTATAGTAGGTAATGATAAAACTTACCAAAGGCTTGTCTTCTCTGATGTTCATGTTTGCAAAGGTACAATTTAATGATTAGAAAACCAAACTAAAATGCCTTTTTTATATGTTGGGTATCATCTTTATGATTGCAATTTAATCTAAATTGTTTTGCAATCTAATCTAAATTGCTTTACAATTTAATCTAAATTACTTAGCAATTTAAGTTAAATTGCAATTAAATACATGGGAATAAGAATAAATAGGGTACTTTTGCGTTTATTATAATAGTGTTAGAGGATAAAAATAACAGTTATCAGCATATACTGAAGTACACCAGTATCTTTGGCGGTGTGCAGGGCTTTGTCATTCTGATAGGTCTTGTGCGCAATAAGTTCATGGCGCTGTTGTTAGGGGCAGGCGGTATGGGCTTTAACTCTTTGTTGACCTCAGTGCAGAACTTTGCGTCGCAGTGTACCAATTTAGGAATCTCCTTTGGTGCTGTCCCTAAACTTTCTGACTATTATGAGCAACAACGTCAGGATCAGTTGGCATACTATATACAGGTGATTCGTTTGTGGAGTCTGATGGCTTCCTTGTTGGGCTTTGTGTTCTGTGTCGTTATTAGTCCGTTGATGAATGACTTATCATTTGCGTGGGGAAATCATACGCTTCACTATGCTATATTAGGATTGGCGGTGGCTATGCTTGCTATTACTGGTGGTGAGACGGCCATACTGAAAGCAACACGACGTCTGGGCGCATTGGCACGGATACAGGTGTATACGGCTATCATCTCTGTGTTTCTCTCGATACCGTTGTATTACTACTTCGGACACTCTGGAGTCGTTCCTGCCATCGTGTTGATTGCTGCTATGGGCATGTTGACTACGATTTTCTATTCCTATCGCCTCTATCCGTTACGCCTGCATTTCAACCGTAGCCAATTCAAGGATGGGGCAGGTATGATTAAGTTGGGCTTGGCATTTGTGTTGGCTGCCGCTATCGGGAGTGCGGCGGAAATGATGATACGGGCCTTCCTGAATGTGGAAGGTAGTCTGGATGATGTAGGACTTTATAACGTTGGTTATATGCTGACTATTACTTATGCGGGAATGGTGTTCTCGTCGATGGAGACAGACTATTTCCCTCGTCTGTCTGCTGTCAGCAAGGATATTGCGAAGACCAATGAGATGGTGAATAAGCAAATGGAGGTGTCACTGTTGTTGCTGTCGCCGATGTTAGTCGCATTACTGACGGCATTGCCTATTCTGGTACCCCTGTTGTTCAGTAGAGAGTTCCTGCCTGTGGTTACCATGGCTCAGGTCGCAGTACTTGCGATGTATTTTAAAGTGTTGTCTTTGCCTATAGCCTATGTCACACTGGCACGAAGTTACTCATTGTCTTATCTGTTGTTGGAGACATCCTATTTCATCGTTTTAGTAGCGGCCATTGTCGTCGGTTATCGTACTTGGGGTATCTGGGGAACAGGTGTTGCTATCGTCATCGCCCATGTGGCGGAATTGTTGATGATAGGATGCTACTCCTATTGGAAGTATGACTATCGTTGTACGTGGACAATTGTCCGTTATGTGATGGTACAGATGCTGATAGGCTTCACCGCCTATGCAGTCTCTTGTCTGGTTGACGGCTGGTATTACTGGATAGCAGAAGCCGCACTGATAGTTATCAGCACGGCTTATTCTATTCATATCCTGCGCCAGAAGACGCATTTATGGGAGTCGCTAAAACGGAAATTCAGAACCTGAAGTCAAACTGCACGTCAACGAAGTTATAGTTGTGCTTATCGGGGTTGACAATGCTACGGTCGTTGACTAATGCGTATTCTGCGTTAATCTGCAGTTTCTTGTTGAAGTAATAGTTGAGACCAACCTCATACATGGTCTTAGAGTTACCCCATGTCTTATCCTTGCGATACAGGTTGTAACGAGCCTTGGCATGCAGTTTTGACTTGATGACAGGAACGATGCCGAAAGCATAGAATCCGTCTGCCTTGTCGCCTAACGAGAGATCTGCTCCATAACCTTGGCTGTGAATGTACTCTGCACGGAAAGTATATTCGTTCTTATCATACTCAGCAGAGAGCGCATAACGGTTTTTCTCGCCAATGCCAGCTTTACTACCAGTCCATCCGAAGGCGCCAATACGCACCCCTTGAATAGGCATCACCCATAGACCTCCGATAATGTCCTTTCGGTTGTCCTTGTCTTTGGCATTGATACCCTCACCATTGTACACACCAACCTGATAGTGTAATAAGCGACGACCATTGGCATTGGGGAAGAGGTCACCCTGTACTTGGATACCGATGTCACGTCCACCAGATGACTTCTCACCAGTACGGTCGCCAAAGCCAACGAGGTTATTGATGACCATGGCATAGGAGTACCAGCCTTGTGTGATGGGGTGGGTGGGGTTCTCAAAAGAGAAGGCACGCTTGAACTGTCCTGCCTTTACTCGGAACTCCTTGTATTTCACCCATTCCGCATAGAGGTCTACGAGATAGAAAGTGGATGCGCCAGGACCTGAACCTAAGGAGCCTTGCGCTTGGGCACGCCAGTCAAAATCACCAATTTTCCCATCTAAGATCAGACGCATGAGTCGCAGGTTAAAAGCATTCTCATGATTCTTGGAGGCAATGACCTCTTTATCTCCGTTCTTATTAGTAATCGTCTCATTGGTGTATTTGTCATCACCTTGGTATTGGAGCATGCCATAACCGCTGATTTTAATGTCTTTGACCCATTGGGGCAATTCTATAACGGTCTTTTTCTTTTCGCTTTCTTGTGCATTGGAAGCCAATGCGAAACCCATCATTGCGAGGGTAAGGATCATCAGTTTCTTCATAATAATTATCTTTTGGTTAATAATACTACATTCTCTACATGTGGGGTATGTGGGAACATATCTACTGGCTGTACCTCTGCTACTCGATAGGCAATATTCAAGTCCTGTAAGTCACGAGCCTGCGTGGCAGGATTGCATGAGACATATACAATACGCTGTGGAGCCGCTCTGAGGATAGTCTTCACGACATCTGGGTGCATCCCGGCACGAGGAGGGTCTGTGATAATCACATCAGGTCGTCCGTGTTCGGCAATAAAATCGTCAGTCAGGATGTCCTTCATGTCACCAGCATAAAACAGCGTGTTGTCAATATGGTTCTCCTGTGAGTTGATTTTGGCGTCCTCTATTGCCTCGGGGACATACTCGATACCGATTACTTTCCGTGCCTTCTTTGCCACGAAATTGGCAATAGTACCCGTGCCAGTATAGAGGTCGTAAACCAGTTCCTCGCCAGTCAGTCCTGCGAACTCCCTCGCCACTGAGTACAGATGGTACGCCTGTTCGGTATTGGTCTGGTAGAACGACTTAGGACCCACCTTGAAACGCAAATCCTCCATGGTCTCGTAGATATGGTCATTGCCTTTGAAAGTCAATATGTCCTGATCGCCAATAGTGTCATTGCACTTCTGATTGTTGAGATACATCAGTGACGTAATCTGTGGGAACTTATCGGCAAGATGTTGAAGCAGTCCCTTTGCCTTTTGCTCATCGCCCTCCTCATCGTAATGGAATTGGATGATGAGCATCCATTCGCCAGTGTTGGAGTTACGGATAATGACATCACGCAGGAGTCCAATCTGTTGACGAAGGTCGAAGAAGGTCAGTCCATGGGCTGTGGCATAGTCATGTACTTCATTGCGGATTTGGTTGTGCAGGTCATCCATCAACCAGCATTTCTCGATAGGTAGAATCTTGTCAAAGGCTCCTGTGATATGGAAACCGATGGCTGGCTGGTCTTTTAGACTTTGTGTCTCATCATGGGGTAGGGATGCAATCTCCTCACTGGTCAGGTAGCGCTTGTTGGCACATCCGAAATCCAGTTTGTTACGATACTCCTGCGTCCTCACACTTCCAAGAATAGGGCGGAATGTTGGCAACTCCACTTTTCCGATGCGCGTCAATTGGTCGAACACCTGTTGCTGTTTCATCTTCAACTGCTCCTCGTAGGGCAGTTGTTGCCATTTGCATCCTCCACAGGTTCCGAAGTGCTGACAGAACGGTTGTGCACGTCGGGGACTCATGCTATGATATCGGATGACCTCTGCTTCCATGAACGAGTGCTTCTTTCGATGTACCTGCAAGTCGCAGACATCACCAGGAACAGCCCATGGTACAAAGACAACCATATCATCTACACGAGCCAGAGACTTTCCCTCTGCCGCATAGTCTGTGATAGTGATATGTTCTAAGATAGGTAGTGGCTTCTTCTTTCTTGCCATGCTTATCTTGCCATTACATATTTGTGTAGGGTCTTGCGGACTGCGCCATTGCCTGCGTACAGTTCCTTGACCATCCCTTCTATCTGCTCACCCAGCCCAGCCTCATAGAGGTCGAGTCCGAACACGTCCTTCCTGCCGTAAAGACTCTTCAGACATGAGAAATCCTGCTCAGCCTTGCCAATCTCCAGCGGAGCCACGATTGCCTGCAACTCCTCCAGCATCGGGTCTGGCGACGGCTCGAACGGTGTGCCGTCATCCTTGATGCCCTTCAGATAGCGGGCATAGCCAGCCAGTGTCAGCGGGATGAGCACGAGGTTCTGCATGTCCAGTCCACGGGCGATGTACTTCTTGATAGTCTCACCGAAGCGGATA
>JAFUFD010000017.1 GCA_017470055.1 Prevotella sp.
AGGCAAAAATCAACAGAAGACCGAGGGAAAAACTAAATTTCCTCACACCAAATGAGGTCTTTTTCAAACATTATGCCTAACTTTGCAGGCAAATTGCACTTGCTGGTTGACTCTATAGAGGAACAGGCTGGCAAGACTGAAAGTTAATTTTCAGCAAAAGTATGCCATTATGTCAGATTTTCTTTGTACCTTTGTCGGCTAAATGAAGAGTTCGGAATTACAGAGCATCAAACAGCGGTACAATATCGTGGGCAACTGCGAGGCATTGAACCATGCGCTGGATGTCGCCTTACAGGTGGCACCCACCGACCTGAGTGTGCTCATTGTAGGAGAGAGCGGTGTGGGTAAGGAGATCATCCCCCGTGTCATTCACGACAACTCCCCTCGCCGCCGCGAGAAGTATTTCGCCATTAACTGTGGTTCTATCCCAGAAGGCACTATCGACAGCGAACTGTTCGGGCATGTGAAAGGCTCATTCACAGGTGCCATCAATGACTCTCCTGGCTATTTTGGTGTCGCCAACAAGGGAACGCTATTTCTCGATGAGGTGGGCGAACTGCCATTAGCCACACAGGCACGACTACTTCGTGTCTTGGAGACTGGTGAGTATATCCCTGTAGGAGCCACTGAGGTCCGTAAGACTGATGTGCGCATCGTCGCTGCCACCAATGTCAATATCCGACAGGCGATCAGCGAGGGACGCTTCCGTGAGGACCTCTACTATCGTCTAAACTCCATCCCCATCCAGATACCACCTCTGCGTGATCGTGGGGAGGACATCGTACTGCTGTTCCGCCTTTTCGCCATGCAGATGGCAGAGAAATACCGCATGGACAAAGTGGTACTCACAGAGGAGGCAAAACTGATGCTCAAACGCTATAAATGGCCTGGCAACGTACGACAGTTGAAGAATATCACAGAGCAGATTTCCATCCTCTCCGCAGAACGGGAGATTACTCCTGATATCTTGGCTCACTTCATTCCACAGGACCAGGAGACAACGCAACTCGCCACCATCCACAGCGAAGGTGACCATTCATTCGAGAACGAGCGTGAGATACTCTATAAGATCCTCTTTGAACTGCGTAGCAATGTCAACGACATGCGCCGTGAGATGAGTACACTGAAAAAACAGATAGAGGATGTACAGACAGCACCTACCGCCATCGCTACGACCCAACTCGCCCCTATCCAGCCTATCCAACCCATCGCTACTGCGGAGGATGCTGTGGCTGAGGAGTATGTGGAGCCTGTCAAGGAACCTGAGAACCTCAATCTTGACGCCTGGAGCCGACAAGCACTGGAGAAGGCGCTCGATCGCAATGGGGGCAATCGCAAGAAAGCCGCTCAGGAACTGGGCATCAGTGACCGTACCCTGTACAGAAGACTGAAACAATATGGACTGGACAAATAACATACGTCGCATCTGGCTTTGCCTGACAGCCGCCCTGCTGCTGTCGGCATGCTCCGTCAGTTATAAGTTCAACGGAGCCAGTATCGACTACACGAAGACGAAGACCATCCAGATCAGCGACTTCCCGATCCGCTCCAGTTATGTGTGGGGACCTATGGGGCCTATGTTCAACAACCAGTTGAAGGATGAGTTCGCCAACCACACCCGCCTTGAGCAGGTGCGACGCAATGGCGACCTGAAGATTGAGGGTGAGATTACTCAATACCAACAGCGTAACAAGTCAGTGTCAGCAGAGGGCTATTCCGCTCAGACGGAACTCTCCATGACGGTCAACGTGCGCTTCACCAACAATGTCAACCACAAGGAAGACTTTGAGCGCCAGTTTACGGCGACATCGACATACGAGACGACACAATCACTCAACTCCGTACAGGAGGAACTCGTGACCCAGATGGTCAAAGACCTCTGCGAACAGATATTCAATGCCACTGTGGCCAACTGGTAATAGAAAAGAAAATGGAGATAGTAGAGATGATCAACCACCCCGAGCGAATGGATCGCGACACACTCTATGAGTTGCGTTCTATGCTGGCTCTTCATCCCTACTTCCAGACAGCACGGCTGCTGATGCTCCAGAACCTATACCTGCTTCACGACCCCTCTTTCGATGAGGAATTGCGACGAGCCGCTATCTATATCACCGACAGGAGAAGTCTCTTCAACCTTGTCGAGGCGGCACACTACCAGTTACAGCCTCAGGCTAACAAACAACTGCCAATGAGCAAGACAGAGAGCCGCACGATGGCACTCATCGACACCTTCCTCGACTCCATCCCTGTAGAGACAGAGGAGAAAGAAGAGAAGAAAAAGCGTCGTCCAACCCCCAAAGACGCTACAGTCGACTATGTCGCCTACCTGCTGGAGAGCGAGGGGACGAATGTCACAGCCGATGCGCCACAGATGCAAGGACAAGACCTCATCGACCACTTCCTGCAAGAGGAGCGAGGTCGCATCCTGCTCAATGAGTTGAAAGACGAGAGAAACGAGGAGAAACCCGCTGAGGTTCCTGTTGAGGAGGAAGAGCCTGCTGAAGAGGAATACTTCACAGAGACCCTTGCCCGCATCTACATCAAACAGGAGCGTTACCAGAAGGCTCTCGACATCATCCAACGGCTCAGCAGCAACTTCCCAGAGAAGAACGCCTACTTTGCCGACCAGATACGATTCTTAGAGAAATTAATAATAAACAGTAATAAAAAACAAAAGTAACATGTACACATTATTTGTAATTCTTATCGTGATTGCAGCCATACTAATGATCGGTATCGTGCTGATTCAAGAGTCAAAAGGTGGCGGTCTGTCATCCAGTTTCGCCTCCTACAACCAGATTGGCGGTGTCCGCAAGACTACCGACTTCGTAGAGAAAGCAACATGGGGACTTGCTATTGCCATGGTGCTCTTCAGTGTCGTATGCGCTTGGGTAGCCCCTACCGCAACAGCCGACAGTTCTGTAATGGAGAACTACCAGGCACCTGCCACCAATCCTAACAACTTGCCAGGCTTCGGAGCCAGCCAGACAAAGGACGCTGCCACACCAGCCGCTCCTGCCGCAGAAAGTGCTACTCCCGCAGCACCTGCAGAGACTCCAAAGGTACCTACTCAGCCTGCTAAGTAAAGAAAATCAGCAAAAAACAAGGGAATTATTTGGTTAATTCAAATAATTCCCTTACCTTTGCACTCGCTTTTCGAAAGAACAGCGCACGATGGTGCCCGTAGTTCAGTTGGTTAGAGCGTCAGATTGTGGTTCTGAATGTCGTGGGTTCGAGTCCCACCGGGCACCCTTCAAAACAAATCCCTGTAAGCCAAGAACTTGCAGGGATTTCCAGTCTTCATCATATCAAATTTTGATGGAACATTGATGGAACATTTTCAAGTTGTTCCATCAATGTTGGAACTTAGATACCACCAAGATTAACAAACAATCATACCTCAAATGTGGATACTTCCACAAATATTCGCATACTTGCACAGAGAATCATTTCTTTATTGAAACTTCTTCTCACCTCTCATTGCATCTTCGTACATGCCAATTGCAAATCGTCTAGGTTCTTCAAGTTTATCATACATTGCTTTAATCTCTGGAACCAGATTCACATAATCTACGATGAAAATGCTCATAAATGACAGGACACATTGTGTTGCATGTTTAGCCATCTCTTTATCTGCACGATATTCGTCTTTAAATGCATCTCGAAATTGGATTAGTGATAAATATGATGGATGCCCATGAAGACTAAAGAAAGAATAAAGACTATTAAAAAGATTCTCTTTCACATTTAGCAATGTGTATGCCTTTTCATATTGAATAAATTCCATAGTATTGTCTTCTTTAAAAATATAACGGAATCTCTGCCCATTTCCAAGGGCATAATCAATTGTTGCTTTTGTTTGCTTGCCTAAAGTCTTATACAACTCTGTGTTTTCAATCGCTTTTCTACAATTATCGATATCATTTTGTTCTTCCCGCACCCTTATTGGATTATGACTACGCATCTCTTCATCTAAGTCTTTTAGCCTTTCTGACAAGCCTTGAGCCATGAATAGATTATAAACAATAGTTTGTTGATCATCTGTTTTTGGAAGGACAAACAATAGCTCAAATGCGATAAGAGATTCATATACACTCCTTGCGATAGTAAATAGAATAGAAAAGTCTATTATGGGTTTAAGACGGATAGCACCTTTAGAATATCCAACGCCATCAAGCAAAGATAAAAATTGGCATCCCTTGCTAAACATAGTTTGCATCCAAATATTTCGGTCGTCTTCAATGTAAGATGTTGCTTTGCGTCCTTCAGGTGATTTCATGACATCAAAGTAGAAATCAAGAATCACCCGCAAATATTGCTTGCAATCATTAATTGTGTCCAATTGAATAAACTTTTGAACTTCTTCTATCGTTAGCTGCTTTTCGGATCTCGACTTAAGCAAATCTGATATTTTTTTCAGTTGTTCCTTGCTAAACTCCATTTTTATTTCCCTATTTTAATAACCCATTCACCTTCCTTGCGACCATCTTGGCGATCAATGTTGATTCCTATCTTTCGAATAGCATCGAATTCACGTTGAATGGTCTTTTTAGACACTTTCAGCTTTGTGGACATTTCCTGTTGAGTCACGTCAGGTGAAGTACATATCATTTTAAGTATAACAATCTGTCTTTCAGTAAGTTCCTTAAGGACATCTTTGTGGACATCTTTTAGGACATTCTTCAGGACATCAGGGATAATCTTGTCTTCTTCCTGTGAACTATCTGGTGCTTTTTCTCTTGTTGCTATATCGGCTATAATATTGCCAGCCGCCTCATGGCAAGGGATGGTGATGCGGAAGAAGGTGCGCTCTTCATCTGTAACGACAATGGCGCGAGGCGACCCATTGGCTTTCAGCACATTCTGAATAGTGGGAATACCAGTGCTTCGTCCTTCTGTCATCTCTAATTCCTTCAGATATTCTCCCAAACGACGGTTACGATAACGCTTGGAGATAAGCAATTCACCACGACTGATATCAGCAGCAGGGATGCTCCGGTCTGGTCCACCTACGTTCTGGATGGTAATACCCTTGGGCTCCACTGTTATCACCACAGGCTCCCATTCCCGATAGTCACGATGATATAGCGAGTTCGTGATACTTTCCTCCAATGCCTGGTAGGGATAGGTGTAGAACTTGATGCTGTGGTTATCATTCTTGGGTTTTATGATGGTCTGCATTACCACCATACGATTCAGATACTCCAGCGTCCGCTCAATAATCTGTGTGACGGAACCTATAATGACAGGAGCCTCGTAGAGATTGTTGGGATTCACCAACCGTCCTTCTGGAAAGAATACGATTTCCACCTGAGTCCTTTTGAAGAACTTGCCAGGATTCTCACAGAACATCATTGCCGCCACATTCCTCAGCATACGGTTTTCTGATGGGCCAACAAACAAATCCATCTGCTCCAGAATCTCGCTCAGTGGTCTTTCATATAGTTCGTTGGCCAACTTGCTGCCCACCTTAACCAGATACTCACGAAGCAATAGCGTGGAAATGTCCTCTACTTTAATATCTGGATTCCCTCGTTCATCGAATGGCACACGACTTGCCAATTCACGTAGTTCGTCCAGCACTTCGCCCTTGGCAATGATACTACTCGTACCACTACGGACATAGAAATACTCCTTGCTACCGCTCTTCGCTGTCACATTCTCAGGGACAAAATATGGTCTGTTAATGCCAGCAGGACACCAAATCACCAGCACCTGCTTTCCGTCCACCTCCTCAACACTTGTCCTCGGCATATAATACGGTGACATCTTGTTGTTATAACTTACCATATCCTGAAGAATGCCGTCAATCTTTTCTATTGGGACACCTTCAACGGGACGGATAGCCATTCCTGTATCATCATCGCTATCTACGCCAACCAATATATACCCACCTCCAAGATCGTCAAAATCATTAGCGAAAGCACACACGCTATGGTAAATGCTTGCAGGATTCCAACCTTTCTTGAACTCAATCCTATTGGACTCAATCTTCTGCTTGTTCAGCAGGTCTTCTATGTTTATTGCCAGTGCCATTTTCTTTTTTGTTTGCAAAGTTACTCAAATTTACCCAAACACCTTAATTGTTAATACTTTTTCCTTTTGTTCATAAATAAAACATAAGCAATTCTTTTGATTGATTAGTCATTATTCCATAATACACATATCATTCTCTCTATTATAACTAAAATTCAATAATGGCTGAAGTTTTTTTAATATAGCATTTAATACAGGGACAGCAATAGAGTTCCCTGCTTGTCTATACATCTTAATGTCGTTAACAACTATTTTGAAATGTTCAAATCCCATTAGCCGAACACATTCATTAGGTGTCATTTTTCTAACCACAGCAGGATGGCCCTCATATTCACCAATATAAATACGAGGATCATTATAATGTCTCTGTAGAGGATATTCCACCCGTAAGTCGCCTATCCAATTGTCTTGCTGATTAGCTGTTTGACATCCTATGATATCTCTATTTACTCTCGTTTTATTTTTGTTTTTTGATTTTAATGTCGCCCATTCAAACCCTTTTTGCCCCAAATAATAAATATTATCTACATTTGCATCTAAATATTCTCTACTTGTCTTTGTCAATGGTATTGGGGAAGGAAATTGAAAACTTTCCTTCTTTGATATATCATTTCTAATGCCAACCACGAAAATACGCTCTCTCATTTGTGGTAATCCATAATTTTGTGCATCAAGAACTTTGGGGTATATCTTATAATTTAGTTTCTCAAAAATATTCTTTATTATTTCCCACGTTCGCCCTTTATCGTGAGTTAACAGGCCCTTTACATTTTCATATATAAAAACTTTAGGGCTAATTTCTTTAATCAACCTAGCGTAATCATAAAACAAAGTTCCTCGTGCGTCTTCAAGTCCTTTTTTCTTTCCGTAAGTTGAAAAACTTTGACATGGGCTACCACCACAAAAAAGATCAACTAAGCCATTGTATTGCTTTCCATCCAAAAAACGGACATCTTCATACCATGCATTGTTTTCTATTTGATAGTTTGCCAAATACGATTTCTTAACAAAGTTTGGCATTCTAGTTGTCGCATACCACTCTTCTACGAAATTATGTACTTCTTCCTTGGTTAAGATATTCTTGGCTTCTGCCATTTCTTCATATCTTAACTTAAATTTGAAACACTCTTCCTCAAAAAACATATCATCCAAAGAGTCTATTTTCTTTATAGCAGCTTTTGTATCTAACGGTCTTATCTCATTATATAGATTGTGAACATCTTCCTCTAAGACCGCATTTCTAATTTTTCTTTTTGTAAAAATATAATTAACATAAAATCTTATCAATTCTTCTGCTTTATCATCTGACAAAACACTCTTTGCAACTTTATATATTGTTTTTAAATCTGTTTTTGGCTCTCTTTCACCATTATCACAAGCAAATTTTATTACATGATTAATCTTTAATTGCTTCAAAGATTCTTCCAATGCTCCAATGCCACTAAATACGGTGGCAACTCTTAATTCTTGCATAAACACTATTATTCTTCTAATGTAAAATCAATTTTATCAACACATTCTTGTACTATTTCTTTCGCATACTCACTTGCACCGCCAGAACACAAATCAGGATCTATTACTTGTGGCTTAGCAAGGGCCAGTTTCATAATACTTCTAAACAGTTTTATATTATCAACAGCCTTTGTCGGGTTGCAGTTAACGAAATGGTACATTATACTTCTATACAAATCTATGTACGTACCATTTCTTCCTGGTCGTTCAACTAGATTCAAAATTGTATCAGAGCAGCAACGAGAAGACGACAGAATTTTATTTGTTGGCTCAATATCCCCCTGCCAAGATAAGTGAGCATACCAATATAATGTATATGGCCAAATTCGTAAGCCTTTTGCATAATAGTGTCTATCATCTTCTGCTCCAAATCTATCAAACACCAAATCTGGTATTACTATCAAAGCAATATAGCTCCAAAATTCATAATCAGCAGCAATCCTATCAGTCATCCATTCTTTTCTATGAAAGTAATTATAAAATAATAAAGAGAATCTATAATCCAGTTGATAGTCTTTATAACCAGATTGTTTCAGCTCGTGATATTTCTCTACCAAATAATTTCTAATGTCTAAGTAATCACTATCGAGTCGGTTAGACCAATCAATTGACAAAAAATCACAACCTTCCTTAATGCGTTCATACGCACTCTTTGATTGTGCTCTTGATAATGTTTGTATGTTCATAGATTGCCAAGTTTTAAATCAAAATACTTATGTACGGATATAGAAGTTTCAATAGGTGATGTGAGGTCGATGTTCATAGGCTCTTTCTGGAATCCTTTCACGACTTCAGCTACACAACCAGATTCCCAACCTTCTTCATCATTAAGGAAATCTTGTAGGTTAGTATATTCTGACTCATTTTTATTTTGCCAATTTTGTAGCGTATTAATGTATAGTGACAGTGCACTTGCAAGTATTTCCTTTAATAAAACAGGAGAGAACTTAGTCTTCACATCTTGATTTATATATTTGTAATCCTTATGTGCTTTATTTAATTGAATCTTCACGGCATCTGACCCCCATGGTGTAAATCGAGGATCTTTTTCTGAAACAGATAATTTCCACAGGGGCGCATCAGGATCGTCAAAAAGTTCAATTGGAAAGTTTTCCTCCTTAGCGTCAATGTCCAGTATACATATTTGATCTTCACCTATAATAGTCCCTTTTGTGTTTGGCAAATGCCGCTCAACTAGAGAACCTACAACATCGCTGTTAATGTATAATTCGTAATAAAATGTTACAGAGCCTCTCAATTCTGCCTTATCAAAAACAATACAGAATTTGATTTCCTGTCTTTCTAAACTTTTATTTATATCTCCAATAAACTTAACACCTCTTTTTTTAGATTTCCCACTACACCACCTTACTGCCAAACCAATTGATGATTCTTTTGGAGCGATACCATTTTCTCCATATAAGCCAATAGGGTTCGTAATAATGAATACACCTGATACTTTTAAGTTGTGGGTATCTGGCGTCCAAACCCCTTGAGAGTCGTATAACTGATAAAAAAGTGAGTTCGTACTAGTTTTCTCTAAAGGATAGTTTTTCGTTTCATCGTCTTCAAAAACGTCATAAGAAAAGGACAATTCATAAGAAATCTCATCAATAGATACTTTATTCTTTTGCTTAACCCTGTCGCTTAACGACGGATATGTGGTAATATTAATAGGCATAATTATGTACTGTTAAAATTTGATAATAGGAAGTAAATCTTTTCTCTTTAACGAAATTGTAATAGTGATACAGGCTGAGAACTTATGCTTTTGGTTGTCTTTTGAAGAAAATTTAAGTCCATAGGTTTCACTATGTTTGATAGTCCTTATTAAAGAAACATCGAAATAATCATTAATATTTTGATCATCATTAATATTGTAACTTTCTATGGAAAATGGAGACATAAGCCCTGTTTCCTGTTCCCATTTATCACAATCAACAAAAAGAGTGTCAACCGTCGTTCCAAGAAGTAAAGTGGCTTTTGTCACTCCTTTGGACTTTGGTTTGGACATTGCTTTTACTGTGAATGAAATACTATTTTGCGAATAAATAATATCATCATCCATAATATAATTTATACCATTATCTTCTTTTATAGTATCATCTCTGTGAGAATGACCTCCGCCAGTACCTTTTTTTGACGGATGAATTGCTAAAATCTTTCCTAATAGCACACTAAGTCCAGATAATGATTTTGTCTCTTCATTTTCTGTCTTTGTAGAAAATTTCTCATTTAAGATAGCGCAACATTGGTTTTTAATCCTTGTTATACAATATAATTTACGTTGATTTTCCCCAACAGAGTGATCTTGCCAACCAAGGTGATCTGCGCATTCGCTTTGTCGAACATATTCTTCCAATTCTATCTCTCGCATGTCGCCGCCTGTAAATGACAACTTTTGTGTTGAATTTAATACAAAAATGGCGAGAATATAATCTTCATCATTAGTTTTGGGAAGAGGGCTCCACGAAGCGGGATTATACTCAACTATCATTCCTGGTTGTCTTGTCATGCAAATAATTGGAGTATTTTCTTGACCATTTTCATTATAAATATTAAGGAAAGGATACGGACTTTTCGCATTAGGTACCAAATCCTCTTTTTTTATTGGAGTATAAGCCAAAACACCGACATCTGTGGAATAATAACGAATAACCTCTGTATAGATTTTTTCATTAAGAATGGCTTCATTGTCCATCTTTTTAAGCGCACTATTATACAATTCTTGGGTGTACTTAAATATAGGTAGCATCTGGTCTGTAGTGATTTCCTCACCATTAATAGAGGCTTTTAAATACTTAACTATCTTATCATATCTTTTATAATGGCTTTGATATTGTGGATTATTAAGCCTAGGGGAGTACCAGCGCTGAATGGCTACCCTAAATTCATCTTCTATTGATAATTTTCCAGCATAAAAAAATGAGTCATTCTCAAAGTCAAGACTTAACTCTATGCTATTCTCATTTAGGAGAGCTTGCTCGTTTATATAAGGAATAATAACAATAGTACCGACTTCATTGTTTACATATGGTTCAATCTCAAATATTTTTAAAAATTCTTTTATACAAACCTCGTCAGTTATTGGATATGTGTTCTTTTTTTTATCAATGTCACCCCACCAAGCAATGCCACTTTTATTATTATTATCATCGTATGGTGGCAATATGGCATCTCTAGATTGTTCATTTTCACACATTACCGCACACAATCTCGACTCATATCCACCATTCTCTTTCTTTATGCGGCTATAATATATAACAAGACCAATTTGGCTGATACGATAATATAACGTCTTACCATAGCCCCATGATCCACCTGCACCAAGTTCTTCTTGTGGCTTCCCAACATGATAAACTAACTTTTGTAAATTCCCGTACTTGTTGTCTCGTACCTCAGAACGTTTTAAGGGTCCCGTCAACCCCGTTGTGTTTGTGTCTTTTACAGCAACAAACTTATAACTTTCATTATTAAACCGATTATTTAATCTATCTGTAATACCACCCAAGGAAAGATTAAGTTTATTCGCTTTAAACTCTTTGATAATAAAATCAATGCTTACATAGGGAATTGGTATCTCTTTATCACCTGCATCTAAACTATTTTGTATAGATTCTCTTATAAACAAATCTATCAATGGATCAGAATTGTTTTGTATTGCTCGAAGTACGGATGAGCCAACTTGTCCCATGTTTGCTGTTGGGTCCAATTGTAACATTTTCATTTCTATAGGTAACTATTTGTTAAAGGTAAAACCAGATTTTCCATTACCCTTGCTAAGTTCGTTTGCATAAACTGCCTTAGCATCTTTGAGAGCCTTTGAGATTTCCTCAAACATGTGGTTCACGTCTTCCTCGTCATACTCGTAGTTTCTACGATTCGAGCAATTTTGCAAAAGGTTCAAATAATCAATGATTTTCTGTACCCGATTAGTAGCAACTTTAGTAAATCTTTTACGTCTAGAATTTTCAGCCATAGATCAATACTTTTGTTAATTTAACTGCAAATATAGTCTATATTTTTGAAATATATACAATGCTTTTCAATATATACATAATTTTAACTAAGTTTTAACATTTTCCTGTATAAAAAGCAAGATATTTGTGACAGTGTCTCGTCCTATACACCATTACATTACAGATTACAGTTTGTTGATGTGAAGTTCAGATGAGGTTCAACAAATTGATATTATTATATATATAATAATAAAATATATACATAAAATATGCAGGTAAATGTATTTTCGAAAAAGGGAAACTGTAATCTGTAATGTAATGCTACTCAATCACACATATTGCAAAGCCTCTCCAATAGTCTCTAATAGGGTACTCCAATATCTAGAGCACCCCTACTCCAGATATCGGGGTCAGGCACTGGAGATATTGGAGTCAAGCACTGGAGGCATCGGAATAAGGGACTCCAGATATCGGAGTAAACTTTCAACAATCGTTAATAATGGATGAAAAATATGGGAAATTGGGCAAAAATCCCTATCTTTGCAAGCAAAATATGATATTTACATTCAAAAACATATTAGACTTATGAGTTGCCAAAGAAATTAGGAATCAAATAAACAATACGAATGATGAAAAGTTTTGGATCAAAGCCGTGGATTCTTCCACAACCTGTACTGATTATCGGTACTTATGACAAAGAAGGCAAGCCCAACGCCATGAACGCTGCTTGGGGAGGACAATGGGATATGCACGAAATCATGATCTCACTTGGTTCGCATCAGACAACAGACAATCTCAGCGAGAACGATGATTTCACTGTAGCCTTTGCCACTACTGAAACAATCGTAGCGTCTGACTATGTTGGCATCGTCAGCGGGAGAAATACGCCCGATAAGATGGAGAAGGCTGGTTGGAGTGTCGAGAAGGCTCCCAATGTGAATGCACCCGTATTCAAAGAGTTTCCGATGACGTTGGAGTGCCGTGTAAAGGAAAAGATAGACGAGAGTGAGACAGGCTATTATCTGGTTGCAGAAATCGTAAACATACTCTGTGATGAGAAATACCTTGCACCTGATGGCAATCCTGATGTGGAGAAAATGGAGATTATCACCTACGATCCCGTACACCATACTTACATTCAGTTAGGGAAAACTGTGGGAAAGGCATTTTCAGACGGTAAGCAGTTGAAATGAACTATAGTAAAGACATTTATCTTGCTGGAGGTTGTTTCTGGGGAACAGAGCATTACTTCAAGCAGATTGAGGGTGTTGTGGAAACGTCAGTGGGATTCGCCAACGGACATACAGCAGCCCCGACTTACAAGGAAGTCTATACAGACACCACTGGCTATGCAGAGACAGTGCATGTAAAGTATAACCCTGATGTTGTCAGCCTGGAATTCCTTTTGCAGATGTTCTTCAAGGCAATCGATCCTACCAGTCTCAACAAGCAGGGGCATGATGAGGGGACTCGCTATCGCACCGGCATCTATTATACCAATGGCGAGGATCTGCCCATTATCGAGAAGGTCTTTGGTGAGGTGCAGAAGGAGTATCAGAAGCCTTTGGCTGTAGAGAAGTTGCCTTTGGAGAACTACTATCCGGCCGAAGAGTATCACCAGGACTATCTTGACAAGAACCCCACAGGCTACTGTCATCTGCCTCAGTCACTGTTCGAGTTTGCAAGACAAGCCAAGAAGAAGAAGAAGAAGTGATGCCCCAATCACTTAGAACGCTTTTTCCTTTGGATATTGGCAAAAATTACAACACAATTTATTAAATAGGTCGCAAGCGATATAATGTTAAACATACTTAAAGTTCAAACTAAATCGCTTGCGATATAAAACATTCTCCTTATCTTTGCATCGTAAACGATATAAATAACGATTACAAATAATATTTAAGTATGAAAAAGATTTATGATTTCAAGGCTCTGACGAGCAAAGGAAAAGAGATTGACTTCAAAGAGTTTGAAGGTAAGGTGCTGTTGGTTGTCAATACCGCAAGCAAGTGTGGTTTTACTCCCCAGTTCGCAGGATTAGAGGAACTAAACCAGAAGTACAAGGACAAGGGACTGGTTGTCATTGGCTTCCCTTGCAACCAGTTTAAGGAGCAAGACCCAGGCTCTGACAGCCAGATAGAGGAGTTCTGCCAGTTGAACTACGGTGTGACTTTCCAGATTATGAAAAAAACGGACGTGAACGGTCCTGCCGCAGAGCCCATCTTCGAGTATTTGAAGGAGCAGGTTCCTACTGAGGAGTATCATGGATTGAAGGCAAAGGCTACACACGCCATGCTCAAGAAAATCAGCAAGAGCGTGGAGAAAGACAGCGACATTCTGTGGAACTTCACCAAGTTCCTGATCTCGAAGGATGGTGAGACCGTCAAGCGTTATGCGCCCACCACAGATCCAAAGGATTTTGAGAAAGACGTGGAGGAGATGCTTTAAAATGGCTCACGCTGAATTACAACTCGACAATCAGATTTGTTTCCGTCTTTATACGGCAGCACGACTGATCACACAGGCTTACACGCCTATGCTCAACGAATTGGGGATTACCTATCCGCAGTACCTTGTATTGATGGTGCTCTGGGAGGAAGATGCCCAGCCCGTGAATGACATAGCCCATCGGCTGCTCTTAGAGACGAATACCGTCACCCCATTGCTACAGCGAATGGAGAAACAAGGACTTGTCGCCCGTAGGAAGGGGAAAGAGGACAAGCGGCAGCAGATTGTCAGTCTGACAAAGAAAGGCAAGGAGATGGAGGAAAAAGCCTACCAACTCATTCCCGCTGGCATGGGTAAACGCCTATCTTCCTGTCCGCTGATGTTGGAGGACTACCAACAGTTAGCACAAGAATTAGACACATTAATAGACTCACTAAAAAAGAATGACTTATGAAACGACTCATGATTTTCTGCCTATTGGCAACCGTATGTGTGTTGGGGATCTCGGCACAAGGTAAGCACTCCTGCTGTGGCGAATGTGCCAAACAGGACATCTACGACATCGAAGTGAAAGACGATGCGGGCAAAGACGTGTCACTTGCGGACTACAAAGGAAAGGTGCTGCTGATTGTGAACACCGCCACCCGTTGTGGATTCACCCCACAGTACAAGGAACTGGAGGCACTCTATGAAAAATATCATGCTGAGGGCTTAGAGATCCTTGACTTCCCCTGCAACCAGTTTGGCGGACAGGCTCCTGGTACGATTCAGGAGATACACCAGTTCTGCACGGCGAACTTCGACATCCAGTTTCCACAGTTCGACAAGATTGACGTCAATGGAGCCAACGAGTCACCACTGTTCACCTACCTGAAACAGCAGAAAGGCTTTGGTGGCTTCGACCTCGCTGACCAGAGGGGCAAGATGATGGATGGCATGTTACGCAAGAGGGATGCCGAATACGACAAGAGTTCAGACATCAAATGGAATTTCACCAAATTTCTGGTCTCTCGTGACGGACGTGTCCTGAAACGCTACGAGCCAACAGAAAAGATGGATACTATCGAGAGCGACATCAGTGCCGAACTGAAAGCGACATGCGTTAAGAAGTAAAATAATCACAAACATCCGTGTCTGTTCTGACACGGATGTTTTTTATCAACTTATGTCTTTTTGAGGGGGAGAGATTCAATAAACTTATTATTTTTTATAAAAAATACTTTTATTTTTAAAATAATGTGTATCTTTGTAACTTGAAAACAAGATAAACTACTAATTTTTACTAAAACAGACATGGTTTACAACGAGATAGGAAAGACAGGAATGCGCGTGTCGAACTTAGGCTTCGGCGCATCCTCACTGGGTGGCGTGTTCCATGGCATCAAGGAAGAAGAGGGTATCCAAGCGGTGTTCACTGCTGTGGAGAACGGTATTAACTTCATCGACGTGTCACCCTACTACGGGCACCTGAAGGCTGAGACCGTCTTAGGTAAGGCTCTGAAGGACATTCCCCGTGACAAATATTATCTCTCCACCAAGGTGGGACGCTACGGCAAGGACGGAAAGAACATCTGGGACTACTCCGCAAAGCGTGCCACAGAAAGCGTGTATGAGAGCATGGAACGTCTGAATATTGACTATATCGACCTGATCAATGTCCATGACGTGGAGTTTCAGGGTGATATGGAGGGTGGTTTGCAGAAGGTGGTGGACGAGACACTGCCTGCCTTGGTGGAATTGCGTGACAAAGGCATTGTAAGACATGTTGGTATCACAGACCTGCAGCCAGAGAACCTGCGCTGGGTCATAGAGCATGCACCAGAAGGGACGGTAGAGAGTATTCTAAACTTCTGCCACTATAGCCTGAACGATACGCTGTTGGCAGATTATCTGGGATTCTTCGAGCGTTATGGTGTGGGTGTCATCAACGCCTCCCCCTTCTCGATGGGACTGTTGTCACAACGTGGTGCCCCCGACTGGCATCCTGCCAGCAAGGACCTGAAAGAGGCTTGTGCTAAGGCTGCAGCCTACTGTGAGGCACAAGGCTACCCCATCGACAAACTTGCCATCCAGTTCTCTACCAGTATGAATCCCCGCATTGCCACCACCCTGTTCAGTAGTGCCAATCCAAAGAATGTGCTGAAGAACATCCAGTACGTGAACGAGCCTATGGACGAGGAACTGGTGAGGAAGGTACAGGAGATTATCGGTAAACAAATGTTTGTAAGATGGAGAAACTCTTGATCATCGACGCACACAGTCACCTATGGCTCCTACAGGACACCACCTGGAATGGCTTGGAGATCCGCTCTATGAAGAACGGACGCAGCATGTTTCTGGGTGAGGAGGTACAGATGGTTCCACCCTTCATTATCGATGGTGTGAACTCCGCTGAGGTCTTCCTGTCGAACATGGACTATGCACAGGTGGCTGCCGCTGTCGTGGTACAGGAGTTCATCGATGGTATCCAGAACGACTACCTTGCCGAGGTGAAACGTCGTTATCCCAACCGCTTCTTTGTCTGTGGCATGTGCGACTACCTGCACGACGGTTTCTATGAGCAAGCCGAGCAGTTGATAACTGATGGTCGTTTCGAGGGCATCGCCATCCCTGGGCACCGTCTGCTGGGTCGCCAACTCACCTCCCCGGAAATGATGCGTATGTTCCACATGATGGAGCAGAAAGACATCCTCTTATCGATTACCCTCGCTGACGGTGACCAACAGGTTGCGGAGTTACGAGAGGTCATCAGTGAGTGTCCCAGTCTCCGTATCGCCATCGGACATATGGGCATGGCGAATCCCCCACAATCCAACCCTTGGGAGAATAAGAGTTGGCGGGAGCAGATTCTGTTGGCAAGAAACGAGCATGTCGCCATGGAGATGGGTGGCATCACATGGCTCTATAACAGTGAGTTCTATCCCTACCCGACGGCAGTCCGCACGATTCGTAAGGCTGCGGCACTGGTGGGTATGGACAAGATCATGTGGGGCAGCGACTACCCTCGTACCATCACCGCTATCACCTACAGGATGTCGTATGACTTCCTGTTGAAGTCGCAGGAGTTGACAAATGACGACAAGCGACTGATACTTGGTGAGAACGCCCGTCGCTTCTACCGTTTCGGAGAATTGGTCGAACTGCCCTATATCAAGAATATGAGTGAGTGAGAAGATTGAACTAAAACAAATTATAGAATATGACAAACTATCCTAAAATCGGTATCCGCCCCACCATCGACGGTCGTCAGGGGGGCATCCGCGAAGGTCTGGAAGAGAAGACCATGGCACTTGCCAATGCAGTGAAGAACCTGATAGAGAGTAATCTTCGCAATGGTGACGGCTCTAAGGTAGAGTGCGTTATCAGCGACACCACGATAGGTCGTGTCGGCGAGTCTGCCGCTTGCGCCGAGAAGTTCGAGCGTGAGGGTGTAGGCTCCACCATCACCGTCACCAGTTGCTGGTGCTACGGTTCTGAGACGATGGACATGAACCCCTACTACCCCAAAGCAGTATGGGGCTTCAATGGTACGGAGCGGCCTGGTGCCGTATACCTTGCCGCCGTGCTTGCCGCCCATGCCCAGAAGGGACTGCCCGCCTATGGCATCTATGGTCATGATGTTCAGGATCTGAACGACAATACCATTCCCGCTGATGTCGCAGAGAAGATCCTGCGCTTCGCCCGTGCCGCACAGGCTGTCGCCACGATGCGTGGCAAGTCATACCTGTCGCTGGGTAATACCTGTATGGGTATCGCCGGCTCTATTGTCAATGCCGATTTCCTGCAGCAGTACTTGGGTATGCGTACCGAGTATGTGTCACTGGTGGAGATTCTCCGCCGTGTTGACTTCGGTATCTACGACAAGGACGAGTTCCAGAAGGCAATGGCATGGGTAGAGAAATACTGCAAGCCCAACGAGGGTCACGACTATAACGAGGACCGTCCGTTGTTCCCCGGTGTGCCTATGACCACCTTCAACGGCAAGGGCAAGGGTAAGAACCGTGAGGAGAAAGATGCCGACTGGGAGTTTACCGTGAAGACGATGATGATTATCCGTGACCTGATGCAAGGCTCAGAGAAACTGTTGCAGATGGGTTACAAGGAAGAGGCTATCGGACATAACGCCATCGCTGCCGGTGTACAGGGACAGCGACAATGGACGGACTATAAGCCAAACTTCGACTTCCCTGAGTCCATGATGTGTACGTCATTCGACTGGAACGGTCCCCGTGAGGCTTACACCCTTGCCACAGAGAACGACTTCCTGAACGGTATGTCGATGCTCTTCGGACACCTCCTGACCAATCGTGGCGTGATGTTCTCAGACATCCGTACCTACTGGAGTCCAGAGGCTGTGGAGCGTGTCGCCGGCAAGCGTCCTGAGGGTGGTGCCGCACAAGGTTTCATTCATCTTATTAATAGTGGTGCGACAACCCTTGATGCCACAGGTGCTATGTCCGACAAGGACGGTAAGCCCACCATCAAGCCCTTCTGGGAGATGACCAACGAGGACACAGAGGCCTGTCTGAAGGCTACCAGTTGGATGCCCGCCGACCGTGACTATTTCCGTGGCGGTGGCTATTCAAGTCACTTCCTCACCAGAGGAGGTATGCCGATGACGATGCTGCGCATCAACTTGGTACAAGGACTTGGTCCCGTGCTGCAACTCGCGGAGGGATGGACCGTGGAACTTGACCCGAAGACCAACGATATCCTCGACAAGCGTACCGACCCCACATGGCCCACCACATGGTTTGCCCCACGTCTCGACCCCACAAAGGATGCCTTCAAGGATGTCTATAGCGTGATGAACAACTGGGGTGCCAACCACGGCGCTATCTGCTACGGACATGTAGGTGCCGACCTTATCACCCTTGCCGCCATGCTGCGCATCCCCGTCTGCATGCATAACATCGCCGACAAGGACATCTTCCGTCCTGCCGCATGGAACGCCTTCGGCATGGACAAGGAGGGAGCCGACTACCGTGCCTGCGCCAACTTCGGTCCTATATATAAATAAGGTATATTATTAATAAGGTATGAGCAAGAGCAATTCCCTGATAACGAAGGACGGGGTGAGTTATCTCATCCCCTTCATCCTCGTCACGTTCTGTTTTGCGCTCTGGGGCTTCGCCAACGATATCACCAACCCGATGGTGAAGGCGTTCTCCAAGATCTTCCGCATGAGCGTGACAGACGGCACGCTGGTACAGGTCGCCTTCTACGGAGGGTATTTCTGTATGGCGTTCCCTGCCGCCATCTTCATCCGTAAGTACAGTTACAAGGCTGGCGTGCTGATGGGGCTGGGACTCTATGCCACGGGCGCATTGTTGTTCTTCCCCTCAAAAGCCATTGGCGTATACGGCTGTTTCCTGATTGCCTACTTCATCATGACATGCGGACTGTCGTTCCTCGAGACCTCGTGTAACCCCTATATCCTCACGATGGGACCAGAGGAGACGGCAACCCGACGACTGAACATGGCACAGTGCTTCAACCCCTGTGGCTCCATCATCGGTATGTTTGTCGCCATGAACTTCATTCAGGCGAGACTCAACCCGATGAGCAGTGACGACCGTGCCCTGTTGGGGGATGCGGAGTTTGAGGCGATGAAGGACGCTGACCTGAGTGTACTTATTTCACCTTACTTAACCATCGGACTCGTCATCGTGGCGATGTTCTTGATTATCCTCTTCGCCAAGATGCCGAAGAACGGTGACCAGAGCCATGACATCCATTTCCTGTCGACCCTAAAGCGCATCTTCTCCCTGAAATACTATCGGGAGGGAGTCATCGCCCAGTTCTTTTACGTAGGTGCCCAGATCATGTGCTGGACCTTCATCATCCAGTATGGCACACGGGTATTCATGGCTGAGGGCATGGACGAGCAGTCGGCAGAGGTGCTGTCACAGCGTTTCAATATCTATGCCATGCTGTTCTTCATCTGTTCCCGCTTTATCGCCACCTACCTGATGAAGTGGCTGAAGCCCGCCAAGTTGCTTGCCATCTTCGGGGTACTTGCCATGATCTTCACGATAGGTGTCATCCTGTTCCAGAACAGGTTAGGTATCTATTGTCTGGTGTGTGTCAGCGGCTGTATGTCACTGATGTTCCCCACCATCTACGGTATTGCCCTTGACGGACTGGGTGATGATGCGAAGTTTGGAGCAGCAGGACTGATCATGGCAATCCTCGGAGGCTCTGTGCTTCCACCGCTGCAGGCGATGATCATCGACCAGAGCACTGTCTTCGAGTCGTTCCCCGCCACCAATGCGTCATTCGTATTGCCACTGGTATGTTTCATCATCGTGACTGCCTATGGTTACAGAATGCATCGAGAAAGAAGTCTATGACAAACGGCTATCAGATAAAGGAATACAAACAGCCCGTCAAGCGATACTGCCAGACAATGGACCTGAAGGACGACCCTCAGTTGATCGCTGAGTATCGTCGTCGCCACAGTGAGCCAGAGGCATGGAAGGAGATTCTTGACGGCATCCGTTCCGTAGGTATCCTTGAGATGGAGATATACATCCTGGGCAACCATCTGTTCATGATTGTGGAGACCCCACTGGACTTCGACTGGGACACAGCGATGGCACGCCTTGCCACCCTACCTCGCCAACAGGAGTGGGAAGACTATATGGCACTGTTCCAGCAATGTCGTGAGGGAGCCACCAGTGATGAGAAATGGCAGATGATGGAGCGGATGTTCCACCTATATGAATAAGATATAATAACAAAATATGAAAGCAATTCAGATTACAGAGCCTTCTGTCATGAAGGTCATCGACATCGCCGAGCCCCAGATGGGCGACGATGATGTGCTGTTGAAGATGAAGTATGTGGGCTTTTGCGGTAGTGACTTGAACACGTTCCGTGGCGGCAACCCCATGGTGAAGATGCCTGTGGTGCCTGGTCATGAGGTAGGAGCCGAGATCGTCAAGGTCGGTAAGAACGTGCCAGAGGGACTGAGGCCTGGCATGGTGGTGACCGTCAACCCCTACACCAACTGTGGTAAGTGTGCGGCATGCCGCAACGACAGGGTCAACGCCTGTGAGCATAACCAGACCCTTGGCGTACAACGTTGGGGAGCCATGTGTGAGTACCTCGCCCTGCCTTGGGAGAAAGTGATTCCCGCCGGATTGCTGACACCTCGCACCTGTGCCCTGATTGAGCCGATGAGTGTGGGCTTCCATGCTGTCAGCCGTGCCCAGGTGACCGATATCGACGTGGTGATGGTCATTGGCTGTGGCATGGTTGGTATGGGTGCCGTGGTACGTGCCGCCCAGCGTGGTGCCACTGTCATCGCCGCAGACATCGACGATGAGAAACTTGCCCTCGCCAAACAGATGGGAGCCAGTTATGTGGTCAACACCAAGACAGAGGACGTGCATGCCCGCCTGTTGGAGATGACCTCTGGATTTGGTCCTGACGTGGTGATTGAGGCAGTAGGCAGCATTCCCACCTACCAGATGGCAGTCAACGAGGTCGCCTTCACGGGTCGTGTGGTTTGCATAGGCTATGCCAAGACAGAGGTTTCCTTCCAGACCAAGTATTTCGTCCAGAAGGAGTTGGACATCCGTGGCTCACGCAATGCGCAGCCCTCTGATTTCCGTGCCGTCATCCACTACTTGGAGCGTGGTACCTGTCCTGTCGACCGTCTGATCAGTAACGAGGTAATTCCCGAGGGAGCCACTGCCGCTATGGAGCAGTGGGCGGAAAATCCGGGTAAGGTCTTCCGCATCTTAGTACATTTCGGATAGTCGTTGATTACTTTTTAGTAAAAGTAACGTCTTTTAAGAAAACAAACTAGAATTATAATTATACATGTATAACTTAAAACTTAATTTATGAAAAAGAATCATTTATTTACGTACAGTAAGATTTGTGCGTTGGCTCTGACTGGAGCCAGTGCTCTCTTTCTTACATCGTGCGCTGAGGATGGTTTCGACGAAGAGTCGTTTGACGGCGGTGTATCTAATACGCAGGTAACATCGATATCTGCTGAGGATATTACGATTACACCCAGTGCCGACGGCAAGTCGCAAACTATCTCATGGCCTGTTGTTATGGGAGCAGGCGGTTATCGCGTCAATCTGATTGACGTCAGTAATCCTGATGAGCCAATCATCAACGACTCGATTGTTGACGGTTGTACTGTAACAGGTAAGCGTGAGGAGGATGTCAACTACCAGTTGACGATCCAAGCGTTGGGTAATGCGAAGAAGAACAATACCGATTCGCCTGAAGTTACCTCAAAGGCTTTCTCTACGTTCACCCCAACCTACATGACGATTCCCGCAGGCTCGGATTTGAACGAGTGGTTCGCTGCTAACCCAATCCCCGAAGAGGCTATTGGCGAGAATCTGAACTATGACCTGGAGGCTGGTGGCGAGTATACTGTTAGCGCAGAACTTGACTTTGACGCCTATTGGGTAACACTGCGTGCAAACAGCAAGTCAAACCCTGCTACTATCAAGTACACCACAGAGGCTTCCTGCATCAATTTTGCGGCTCCTTTCAATGCAAAGTATCTGCATTTCGATTGTGCTGCCATGTCTGACAAGAATGGTGTATTTGGTTTCTCGAAATCACCAACGGCTGCACGTGACGAAGCAACAGGTTTCGTTATCTTCGGTGGCAACACGACCATTGTAAACTGCACCTTTGACAAGGTTAACGGATATTTCTTCTGGGACAACCGTAAAGGACAAAAGGTGGCTGCCGTCCAGTTCCTGATTGATAACTGTGTAGTAGAACTGACTCCGTCTACTGCTCAGAAGGCGGCTGTCATTTGGACTAACAACGGAGGACATATTAATGACTTTACCATCAGCAACTCCACCTTCTATAACCTAACAGATGGCGACCTCTACTATTTCTACCAGACTGGTAACTATCGCGCCAAGGATATCGGTCTGGGAGGTGCAGGTACCGACCAAGGTGGACCTGGTAACACCGTAACCTTTAAGAACTCTACTTTCTACCGCATAGGTTTCCATCAACCAAGTGGTGACTGGGGTGAGTGGGGTAACTACAACGGTATGAATGGTAAAGCCGACTCTTTCTGGACGATGACTGACTGCATCTTCTTTGATTGCAGTGCTAAGGGCGGTGTTCCTCGTCGTTTCTTGCATGGTAAGACTTACGCTTCTGATAGTGGCAATGTGACTTTTGCTAATAATACTTATATGGCATACGATGGCTCGTTTGACCCTATTGGTTCCTATGATACTTCTGGTTCTCAGATTGAGGAAGACCCGATGTTTGCGAATCCCGATGCTGCCGACTTCACCATCAGTGGTGCCACACAGGTAGCACGTAAGACTGGCGACCCACGCTGGCTTCCATAATCTCAGATGAAAGGTAAAACATAAAAGAATGAAGACTATGAAAAGATATCTCAAAACCTTATGTCTCAGTCTGATGCTGACATTCTCGGCATCGGCTTTGGCACAGAATCAGACGGTGACAGGTACCGTGCTTGACGAGCAAGGCGAGCCTGTTATCGGTGCAACAGTTACGGTGGCAGGAACAAAGACAGCCACTATAACTGACTTTGATGGTAATTACAAGATCTCGGCACCCAAGGGCGCAAAAGTCACTATTTCCTATATTGGCTATATGCCTCAGACTGTGACACCTGGTGGAACGGTGAAACTGGAAGAGGACAAGCAGAGCCTGGAGGAAGTCGTTGTAGTAGGTTACGGCTCACAGAAGAAGGCTCACCTGACTGGTTCTGTCGCTACTGTAGAGATGGACGACATCCAGGACCTTGCCAATGGTGGACTTGCCAGTTCTCTGAGTGGATTGGTCAACGGTCTTTCCGTCAGTGGTGGCGATGCCCGTCCTGGTGAGAACGCCCGTCTGTCTATCCGTGACGTAGGCTCCATGGGTGACATCGGTTCTACGGCACAACAGCCTCTGTTCGTTATCGACGGCTATATCTATCCTAATGACGTGAAGGTTGGTAACTCCTATCAGAACCTGGGTGCTGAGGCTTTCAACAACCTCGACCCCTCTGAGGTAGAGAGCATCTCCGTCCTGAAGGACGCATCGGCCGCTGTCTATGGTGCCCGTGCCGCTAACGGTGTCATCTTGGTGACAACGAAGAAAGGTAAGATTGGTGCTCCCAGCATCAGTTATAGTGGTTCTATCGGTTTCACGGATGAGGTGGCTCGTCCGAAGATGCTGAGTGCTTATGACTATGGTCGTCTGTACAACGCCGTTACGGCAGCTGACCCCACCAACACCAGCCTCAACCACACCACTGCTCTCTTCCAGGCTGATGAGTTGGCTGCGATGAAGAACTTGAACTACGATCTGCTGGACAACTACTGGGAGACAGGTTACACGATGCGTCACGCTGTCAATGTCAGCGGTGCTACGGAGAAAGTGAGTTACTTCGCTGGTGTCACCTATTTCAAGCAGGATGGTAACCTTGGCAAACTGGACTATGACCGTTGGAACTACCGTGCAGGTGTTGACGTGAAACTGAGCAAGTGGCTGACTGCCAACCTGACCGTCAGCGGTGACTATGGAAAGAAGAACAAGCCTTTGGTAAAGGTCGGTGGATCTGGTGACGAGAAAGACTACAACCTGCTGTTGACCCGTCCACGCTATATTCCTGAGTATATAGACGACAACCCCATTCCTGCCTTCGGTATCAGTGGTGGTATGCGCAACCAGAACCAGTACTACAACTTCAATGTGTTGCAGAACAATGGTGACTACAGCCGTCAAATGACCAATAACTCCAGCATCAATGCCAGTCTGAGTTATGATTTCGGATGGAACAAGATCCTGAATGGACTGAAACTGCGTTTCTCTTACTCAAAGAGTATTAACAACGACAAGACGAACCAGTATGGCTCTAACTTCACACTCTACCAGATGACACGTCGCTATGGCTCCGGCAATCACCTCTACACACCAACCAGTGGTGATGACCCCACCTTCGACTATCTGGATCCCTCAAACTTCAACCCCATCACTTGGAACAATGGTAACATGCTGTATCGTACCATGACACGTACGGACAACTACCAGATGAACTTCACGGCACAGTATGCCCGTGACTTCGGCAAGCACCATGTCAGTGCCCTATTCTCTATTGAGAAATCTGAGGCAGAGAGTGAGTACTTGCAGGGACAGCGTGAGAACCCATATCCCTTCACCACAGGTCAGTACAACTCTGCCGACGGTGAGATGACAACAGTCTTCACACGTTCTGAGAGTGGTACATTATCCTATATCGGACGACTGAACTACGCTTATGCAGACCGTTATCTGTTTGAGTTCCTGCTCCGCTCGGATGCCTCTACCAAGTTCGCTCCAGAGAACTACTGGGGAACCTTCCCTGCCATCTCCGCAGGTTGGGTGATCAGCGAGGAGCCTTGGTTCCAGAACATCAAGGCACTTAAGTGGGTTGACTTCCTGAAACTACGTGTCAGTTGGGGTCTCACAGGTCGTGACAACCTCACCGCTTGGCAGTGGATGCAGATCTACGCACAGGATGCCAACCGTGGTCCTGTCTTCGGTACTGGTGTCAGCAACGACTCGAAGAACCGTATCACCATCAACAAGAACAACTCTGCTGTCAACGAGGACGTACACTGGGATAAGTCATACAAGACCAACATCGGTCTCGACCTCCAGTTGCTGAACCGTCGTCTTGCCATCAATCTCGACTACTACAAGGAGCGCAACCGTGAGATGCTGCTGAACCTCTCACAAGAGATTCCCACTACCATCGGTACACAGACTGCCTCTATGAACGTTGGTGAGATGAACAGTTGGGGTTGGGAACTTGGCATTACTTGGCGTGACAAGATTGGCAAGGACTTCAAGTATCGTATTGGCCTTAATACTGGTTACCACGACAATGAGGTGCTCTTCATGGACTGGACAACAGAGTATCTCTATCGCCAGATCACCTATGGTCATCGCACTGACATAGGACGCTGGGGCATGCAGTGCATCGGTATGTTCCGTAACTTCCAGGACATCGAGGAATACTTCGCTAAATATGGTATCACTTCTTATCTTGGTATGACGAAAGACCAGGTTCGCCCTGGTATGTTGATTTACAAGGATATCCGTGGTGCCCAGCGTGAGGATGGCACCTATGACGGTCCTGATGGTGTTGTTGACCGCGACAACGACCAGGTTCAACTCTCTAACCGCTCTAATCCTTATGGCTTCACGCTTAACTTGCATGGTGACTGGAAGGGAATTTCCCTAACCGCACAGTTAGGTGCCTCATGGGGTGGCTATACCACATTGCCTTCTGCTGCCATTGGCGTAGCATCTGGCGCTAATCTCGAGTACTACAACCTTCCCTCTTTCTGGAATCCAGACAACATGTTTGTATATCAGGACATCTACGATGGAAGTGGCAACCTGGTGATGAAGGAGAACCGCATGGCTGAGTATCCTAACCTCGCCTACCAGAGCGTCAACGCTTTGTCATCCAGTTTCTGGCGTATCAGTGCTGCCAGCGTACGTCTGAGCCGTCTGACACTTGCCTACACATTGCCTAACCAGTGGTTCAAGGCTGTAGGTATTAAGAATGTCCGTATCAACATTACGGGTCAGAACTTGATTAACTTCTACAATCCGTATCCCGACAAGTTCACCAGTCCTATGGCTGGTACCTATGGCAACTATCCTACGCTGCGTCGCTGGGATATCGGTGTTAACCTGTCGTTCTAACTTAAAAGACTTAAGATTATGAAAAGAACAATTAAATATTTAAGTTTTGGTCTCATGTCTGTTCTGACCTTCACGGCTTGTAGCGACGAGTTCCTGCAGGACAAGAAGAACTACGACAACGTAAGCACGGACATGTACAACTATATTGAAGGTGCTAACGGCCGCCTTAACGATATCTACGCTTGGTGTCTGCCACAGACTGGCGACCTGTCGTCAGGAACGAACTATTTGTCTGTCGCCGTAGGTACCGCAGATATTGCCGGTAAGTCTACAGAGGAGTATTCTGGTTTCAGCGATTTCACAGATCCGCAGAAGGCTCTCAGTTCTATGGGATCAACGAATAGTGTGCCAGACTACTTCATGGGTGCCCATAACAACATCCAGAATTCTATCTATGGACGTATTCGTAACATCAACGACTTCATCAAAGGTGTTTCTGAGAGCACACTGAAAGAGGAGCAGAAGGACTTGATGCTGGGTCAGGCATATTTCTTCCGCGCCTGGTGTTACTACAACCTGGTGAAATGGTATGGTGGTGTGCCCATCGTCACTGAGGTGTCCGACCCTGTGAAGGACAACTATACGCCACGCTCCTCTGCAAAAGAGTGCATTGAGTTTATTCTCGACGACCTGGAGGAGTCTGCTGAACTGTTGTATGACCAGACCGCCCACGGAGGATGGACTGGTGAGGACTATGGTCGTGTGACAACTGGTACCGCACTTGCCCTGAAGGGACGTGTATTGCTCCTTTGGGCAAGCCCGCTGTTCAACCGTGCTGATGACCAGAGCCGTTGGCAGAAGGCTTACAGCGAGATGAAGGCTGACCTGTCGACGATTAACGCCTGTGGCTATGGTCTCTATCAGACCAGTACCAATGTCAATGGCTCTGACTTCGCAGGTCAGTTCCTGACTTCTGGTATTAATCCTGAGGCTGTCTTCGTTGCCCTGCACAACAACATCGAGGGTGACGGTTTGGACAACCAGAAAAACAACCGCTGGGAGCGTGACATCCGTCCTGCTAACACGGGTGGCGGTGGTAAGGGCGCCGGTCTTGCTATGATCGAGCAGTTCCCCATGGCTGACGGTAAGATGCCAGACCTCTCTGGACTGGCCGACCTGAGCATTGTAGGTGGTCGTACCTATAAGGACACCTATTCTAAGTTGGAGCGCAGTTCATACACCTATGACGAGAATGCACCCTACATGAATCGTGACCCACGCTTCTATCGCACCTTCGCCTTCCCTGGTTTCCGTTGGGCTTATCAGGGTGACGCTACCGTCCGTGACTCGCACAATCCTGATTACAATGGTGGTAAGGACTACGTGATCTGGAACTATGTTTGGTTTGTCGACAAGAATGATGAGGGTAAGATCGAGAGTGGAAACTCGTTCGGTGCTGACAACCTGCTCACCAGTAAGGTGGGTGTCTATGTTCGCAAGAAGAGCGACGACCTCGACGTGAACGGCTCACCCCTCTACCAGTATGTAGGTGCTGACTCCAAGGGTTCTGCTCCTTTCTACTCTGCCGCTCCTCTCATCGAGATCCGCTATGCAGAGGTGCTGCTGAACCTTGCAGAGGCTGCCTGCGGTGCTGGCGAGATGGCTGAGGCTGTCAATTACCTGCAGCAGATCCGTGCCCGTGCCGGCTATACCGCAGACAACAACTACGGACTGCAGACCAACCTCTCCAGCGACAAGGCTACCTGTATGAGTGCTATCCTGTATGAGCGTCAGATTGAGTTTGCCTATGAGGGCAAGCGTTTCGACGACTTGCGCCGTTGGATGCTCTTCGACGGTGGCACACTGGTAGAGGGTGCTGGTGACGTGGATCCTGAGGCTCAGCCGTTGCCTTCTAATTGGAAGGTGACAGGTTGGGGTGGCAACACCTGCACATGGCTCGGCTTCAAGCAGTTGAACGGACAGCGTCGTGAGAATGTGTCATTCCGTACCGCTGACAAATATGGTGTAGGTACCACTCAGTGGGATGGTGACCCCTTGCTGAATGGTGGTGGCACACGTCCTGACGGTGTTGACTTCCGTCAGACTGACCTTACCACACAGTTGGAGAGCCTCCGCACATGGTATACCGACAACCTTGTGACCCGCTATACGACGGGTGACAGTTACGACTCACAGAAGAATGTGCTTTACATCAACTTCCGTCCGAAGTACTACTTCCTGGGCTTCTCGCAGGGCGCACTGGACCACAATGCTGACCTGCCCCAGACCGTGGGTTGGGCTGACTACAACAACAGTGGTGCCAACGGTACCTTCGATCCACTCGCAGAGTAATCCCCTATCACACTAATAAACAAGCGGATGCATCACTATGGTGCATCCGTTTGTTTGTTACCAATGATGACAATCGCTGGTTGACTTAGAGTCAAACGATCGGTTGACTGGAGTCGAACGGTCGGTTGACTGGAGTCAAACAATCGGTTGACTGGAGTCAACCGATAAAGGGGATGCTTCCAACGATTGATTACAACGGCACTTTACACTGAATACAATGGCACTTACAACTGCGTTGCTTGCCTTGCATTCGGAAAAAATGCTAATAAATTTGCTTATTCCCCTAATTTGTCCTATCTTTGCAGTTACTATCGCTAAAACAATATCAAGATGAGAAAACTATATACCTCTCGTATCGCCATGCTGTTGATGGCATGCTGTATGGTCGCTAACCTGCTTGCCGCACCCAAGCCTAAGAAGGAAGTGTATATCCCCATGGACTACTCCACCTGCGGCTATCACGCCTCAGAGCAGCCGATTCCTGATGCCGCAGTGAGGATATCCCTCCAAGCGGAGAGTGGTGATAACTATGTGCGCATCCAACAAGCGCTGGACTATGTGGCAACATTGAAACCCGACCAGAACGGACTTCGTGGCTGTGTCCTGTTGGGAGAAGGTGTTTTCAAGATTAGCAAGCCCCTACGCATCACGACATCTGGTGTGGTATTGCGAGGTGTCGACAGACAGAAGACGGTCATTCTGAAGACGGGTGTCGAGCGAGGTGCCGCCATCTATATAGAAGGTACGGCAACATCCCTCAAAGGAGACACGATAGCCATTGCCAACGAGAAAGTCATGGCAGGCAGCACCCAACTCACGCTACCGTCGGCGAAGGGGCTGCGGACTGGCAGTCGCATCGCCATTGTGCGCCCCAGCACCAAGGAATGGATTGAGGCATTGAGGATGAATGACTTTGGCGGGGGTCTTGACTATACAGGATGGAAGGCTACGGATATTGATATTACTTGGGACCGTACCATCACCGCCATCAACGGTACGACCATCACGCTCGACGCTCCCATCACCACTACCCTCTCCCATGAATATGGAGGAGCCTTCGTCATCAATGCCCACCACACTGGTGAGATCACAGAATGTGGTGTGGAGAACCTGACGATTGACTCCGAGCATGCCACTTGGAACAAGAAGGATGAGGACCACTGCTGGGACGGTGTCTTCATGAATCATGTACGAGACGGATGGGTCCGCAGAGTTGTGTTCCTGCATCTCGCAGGCTCTGCCGTCAACTTGCAGAAGCAGACCAGTAGAATCACCATAGAGGACTGCATCGCCCAAGAACCCGTCTCCGAGATAGGAGGCTGGCGCCGACAGGTATTCCTGACCCGTGGACAGCAGACACTCTTCCAGCGTTGCGTCTCCCGTCAGGGCATCCACGACTTCGCCGCAGGCTATTGTGCCGCAGGACCTAATGCCTTCGTACAGTGCGAGGGCGAGGAATCCTTAGGTTTCAGTGGCAGCATCGGCTCGTGGGCATCCGGCTTGCTCTTCGACATCGTGAATATCGACGGCAGCGACCTACGCTATACCAATCTGGAGCAGTTCCAGTTCGGTACGGGATGGAATACGGCAAACTCGATGTTCTGGCAGTGTACCGCCTCCACCATCGAGTGCTATTCACCTGACAAGGACAACCGTTGTAGTGGACATGGATGCTGGGGAACTTTGACAGGTGATGGGGAATGGACCAGCAGCAACGACCATGTGACACCCCGCAGTCTGTTCTACGACCAGTTAGAGAAGCGATTAGGGAAACTGCCTTTCAACCCCTATATCCTCCCCCGTCCCACCAATGCCTCCAGTTCTCCGACTATGGAGCAGGCGATGGAGATGGCACAAGAGTCGCTGACACAGCCCAGACTCACCTTGGAGATGTGGCAGGACAGCATTCCCTATCTTGCCTCCGTCAGTCCTGTCACTACGAGATTACCAAAGGTTACCAAAGAACAGGCAGACCGACTACCCTCCTACTCCATCATCAACGGACATCTTGCCGCTGACGGCATGTTGCTGACGGGTAATCAATACGCTATCCCCTGGTGGAGCGGCAGGGTGAAGGACAATTTCGTACAGAAAGACGCAAAGCCTGCCATCACCCGTTTCGTACCAGGACGAGAGGGAACGGGATGGACAGACCGCATCGACTCCGTCGTCAACTATCTTGCCAGCAACCACTATAGTTCCCTATACCACCACTACGGACTATGGTATGACCTGCGAAGGACGGACCATGAGCGCATCCGTCGTGCAGACGGCGATGTGTGGGCACCCTTCTATGAGCAGCCTTTCTCACGCTCTGGGGAAGGTACCGCATGGGACGGTCTCTCACGCTATGACCTCAACAAGCCCAACCGCTGGTATTGGAGTCGCCTGAATGACTTTGCCCATCAGGCAGCAGGCAAAGATATCCTGCTCTATAACGAGCACTATTTCCAGCATAACATCCTGGAGGCGGGAGCCCATTGGGTAGACTGTCCTTGGCGACCTGTCAACAATATCAACGGCACGGACTTCCCGGAGCCAGTTCCCTTCGCCGGCGACAAGCGTGTCTTCATGGCAGAGCAGTTCTATAACGAGCAGGACCCCGTGCTACGCCCCCTGCACCGACAGTATATCCGCATGTGTCTGGAACAGACCAAAGACCAGCCTAACATCATCCACTCTATCAGTGCCGAATACACAGGTCCCCTGCATTTCACCCGTTTCTGGCTGGAGACCGTTGCCGAATGGGAGGCTGAGACAGGACACCATCCGCTGATAGCCCTCAGTTGTACCAAGGACGTGCAGGACAGCATCCTTGCCGATCCTCAACTGCGCAAGGTGGTGGACATCATCGATATCCGCTACTGGCATTACAACACCAAGGAACTATGGGCACCCGAGGGAGGACGCAACATGGCACCCCGTCAGTGGATGCGTAAGATCAAGGTGGGAAAGACGGGCTTCGAGGAGGCATATCGCTCCGTCGCAGAATATCGTAACCGCTATCCGGAGAAGGCAGTCACCTTCTACTCCCAGCAATATCCCACTTATGGATGGGCAATCCTGATGGCTGGAGGCTCACTGCCTAACATCCCTGTCAGCATAGCCTCGTCACAACCCCTCCAACAGGTATTACTTAAAGAGGTGTGCCTGATGAAGCCGTTGAACGGAGAGGGATATGTCGCCCTGGGAGACCCACAGACCGGCTACCTGATATACACCCAGTCGCAAGAGGCTAACTTGCCGATTGCCACGGGGAAATACAACGTCTACTCCATCGATATGCGGACAGGCGACATCACGCTTCTTCAGAAAGGAGTCCGCCTACAGCAATCCTTCCGCCCTGACGGCAACAACGGGAACAGGCTCTATTGGCTCCGTTCCACACAAAGGTAAGATGTCTTAAAAAATAAAAAATTGAGAAAAAGATACACGTTTTGTGGTTGATTTACAAAATATATTGTTATTTTTGCAGATGACAAACTACATTCAAATACGAACTACTAAGAATGATTGATTTTTCGCAACTTTATAATAAGCATATCGACCAACTGTTTGCTTTCGGTTCCCGATTCACGTCGAATCGTGAGATGCTGAAGGATTGCATACAGGATGTGTTCGTGAAACTATACACCAGAAGGGAGAGCCTGGGTCCTATCGACAATGTAGACAACTACCTGTTTATCTCCCTGCGAAACCGTATCCATGACGAGTTCAGGAAAAATGGCAAGATGACTGGTGACGAGATTAACGACACCAATATGCAGGCTGTTGCGGAGAACGAGGAGTACTACCATGAGCGGATGGAGCGGCAGCAGGAACTCACTGACAATATGGAGAAATACTTTGAGAAACTTTCCCCCCGCCAACGTCAGATTATCAACCTCTACTATATAGAGCAAAAGAAATACGAGGACATCTGCCGTATCATGGGTATCAACTATCAGAGTGTGCGCAACCTGATGCATCGCAGTATCAGCCGCCTCCGTGAATATGCAGGAGAAATGACGCAAGTGGTATAAAAGCCCCCTGCCGCCATTGGTTACACCACCGCCGTTATTGCGTCTTAAAAGAAAAAGACGCTCATGGCAGGAAAAGGCAAGAACAAGAAGAAAGCACTCACTTTTTCTTTTATCCCCACGATCCCACCTCTTTCCACAGAAGAAAAGAAAGAGTTGGAGATGCGTATCTATGTCGCTATCTGCCAGGCGGCGGTTTTGAAATAGAATAACAAATCAGATATGAACAAACTACGCATTTTACTATTTTCTGTGCTGACGTTCGGCCTGCCATTGATGGGTACGCTGATGGCACAAGAGCGCTATCAGGTAGGTGTCTGCGACTGGATGGTGCTGAAGCGTCAGAAACTTGGCGAGTTCCAACTTGCCAAAGACTTAGGCTGTGACGGAATTGAGATGGACATGGGAGGACTGGGCAAGCGTGAGTTGTTTGACAACAAGATGCGCGATCCAAAGGAAGCCGCTTTCTTCAAACATGTCGCTGACAGTCTGGGCGTCCGCATCGGAGCCATTGCCATGAGCGGGTTCTACGGACAAGACCTGACCCTGCGTGACAACTATCTCGCCTTGATGGATGACTGCTTTGAGACCATGGACCGGATGGGCGATGCCAAGGTCGCTTTCCTGCCCTTGGGAGGATGCGGCAACGGTTGGACTGCTGACAAGGCGAAGCGGAAGGAGATTGTCTCTCGACTGCATGCCATCGGCGAGGCTGCGAAGGCTCGTGGCAAGGTGGTAGGTATCGACACCCCACTGGATGCCGCAGGCAACCTGAAACTGCTCAAAGAGATTAAGAGTGACGGCATTGCCATCTTCTATAAATGGCAGACTATCATAGAGAACGATTGGGACCTCATCAAGGACATGAGGAAACTGGGCGCCAAGAACATCTGTGCCATCCATGCCTCGAACACTGATAGCGTATGGCTCAGCAAGGATCCTGCCGTCAATCTGCCACTTATCAAACAGACCCTTGACGAGATGGGATGGAAAGGCTGGTTGTTTGTGGAGCGAAGCCGTGACGTGAAGATGGTACGTAACGTGAAGATGAACTACGGAGCCAACGTGCGCTATCTGAAGGAAGTCTTCAACACCTACCCAGAGGCTGATGTCAAACTCGACAGTGACGGTCGGGATGCCCAATACGTGCAGACCATTATCGGTCGCGCCCAGAAGGCTACTGATGAGTTGGGCATCACATGGACCCCCTTAGGACAGAACGTGCAGAACATCATCGCTAACCGCTATTTCAAACTCAACGACATCTATGCGGAGCGTGACTCGGTGAAAAAGACTGACAAGAAACTCGCAGAGGCACAATGTGACTCCAAACTCTATCGCTCCCACTACGGATTCCTTGCCGACCTGTCGATGTATCTGAAACCACATGAGATTGATCGGGTGAAGGACGTGATGACCTTCAACGTGGTAAAGGTGACCTATGAGGCACAATGTGACATGATTCCCACACTGAAAGACGTGGAGAAGCAGCAGATCCTTGCCTGGCTCATCGAGGCACGTGAACTCGCCATCGACGCAGAGAGTTCGAAGAAGAAACACGAGGTGTTCGGGAAATACAAAGGACGTATCAACAACTACCTGACTAAACGTGGCTACGACCTGACCAAGGAGCGTGAGGCATGGTACGAACGAGTAAAGGCAAGAGGAGGACAATTATGAGAAGACTATTGATAGCCACAATGATAGGATGCGCCACGACAGCGATGGCGCAAGGTGGACTGACTGACATGAGCAAGAGTCAGCAGGCTAAAATGAGGAATACGCCCATGGGGGCTGTCAAGTGGACTGGCGGTTTCTGGGCGGATCGCTTCCACATGCTGTCAACAACAGGTATCTGGTCAATGTGGGACACATGGAACACGCCCTACGAGACGATGGATGACATGGGACTGCATGGCAGTAATGGTTTCCGCAATTTCGAGGTTGCCGCAGGGACGGTGAAAGGAAAGCATCATGGTCCTCCCTTCCATGACGGTGATATGTACAAATGGCTGGAGGCATGCGCGACGGTCTATGCCATCACCAAAGACCCGAAACTGGACGCACTGATGGACAAGTTTATCGAGCAGGTGGCGCTCGCCCAGCGTGCCGATGGCTATATCCACACGCCAGTAGTCATCAGTGAGCGCAATGCGGGTATCGACTCTCATGCCAACACGGAGAACGCAGCAGGCATCGAGATAGGAAAAGACCAGAAACACGCCTTTGCCTCACGTCTGAACTTCGAGACCTACAACCTCGGGCATCTCATCACCGCAGGTATTATCCACAAGCGTGCCACTGGCAAGACTACCCTTTTCGAGTGTGGCAAGAAAGCCGCAGACTTTCTCTATAACTTCCTGACCAATGACGCTGCGGAACTCTCCCGTAACGCCATCTGTCCCAGCCATTATATGGGGGCTGCGGAGATATACAGGGAGACGGGCGATGAGAAATACCTGACGCTGGCAAAAGGACTCATCGCAATCCGTGACAGCGTGACCAACGGCGAGGACCATAACCAGGACCGCCATAAGTTCCGTGACCAGTATGAGGCGATGGGACATGCCGTCCGTGCCAACTACCTCTATGCGGGTGTCGCTGATCTCTATGCGGAGACGGGAGAGGCACAACTGATGAGAAACCTCTCGGCGATCTGGGACGATATCATCCAGCATAAGATCTATATCATGGGAGGATGCGGTGCGCTATACGATGGAGTGTCGCCTGACGGCACCACCTATAACCAGCCCTCCATCCAGCAAATCCACCAGGCATACGGACGACAGTTCCAGTTGCCACAGGAGGCTGCCCATAATGAGATATGCGCACAGATTGGTATGATGCTCTTCTCCTGGCGTATGTTCCAGACAACAGGTGACGCCAAGTATATCGACAATATCGAGAATGAACTATATAACGGTATTCTCTCTGGTATCTCACTCGACGGAAAGGACTTTTTCTACACGGAGACACTACGTCGCACCAAGGAGTTCCCCTACACCATGCGCTGGCCCAAGCACCGCCAGCATTACATCACCTGTTTTTGTTGTCCGCCCAATACGTTGCGTACACTCTGTCAGGCACAGGAATATGCCTATGCTGTCAATGGACAGACACTCTATGTCAATCTTTACGGACAGAACCGTCTGGAGACAAAAGACTTGGAGATAGAACAGACGACCAATTACCCGTGGGACGGAAAGATAACCCTCACCGTCAAGAAAGCAAAGAACTTACAGACAATCCAGTTGCATAAGCCCAACTGGTGTGACAAATATACCGTCAAGGTGAATGGCGAGGAAGCAGACCTCCGTATTTCCCGCAAGTGGAAGAAGGGTGATGTCATAGAACTCAACCTTGACATGCGTCCCCGCCTCGTTGAGGCAAACCCGTTGGTTGAGGAGGCGAAGAACCAGGTTGCCGTCATGCGTGGTCCTATTGTCTATTGCGTAGAGGGACAGGATATTCAGGGTGACTATCGCATCAACGACATCGCCTTGGCTTCCGACATCCAACTGAAAGAGGTGCCAATGACCATTGGCGGTCATTCCTTCACGGCACTTGAGGGTGACGCACAGGTCATCAGTGACAAGGCATGGGATAACCATACACTTTACCGTGAGTTGTCAAAGCCTGAGAATCAGAAAGTACGGATACGCCTCATTCCCTACTATGCTTGGGATAACCGTGGTATTCAGGACATGAGCCTGTGGTTGAACTTAGTGCGTTAAGGTAATGAGAAGAATACTCGGAATCATCACGCTTTTCTGCTGCATGGGTGTGCATGCAGCAGAAATCCGTATCACCCCTGACTCATCACTCACCGACGCCATCCGCAAGGCACGGGAGATGCGAAGACTGGGACAAGCAACAGCAGTCACTATCCACTTGGGAGCCGGTACTTATCACCTCTATGAGCCCTTGCGACTCAGACCAGAAGACAGTGGGCTTACTATTGAGGGAGAAAAGGCAATCATCAGCGGTGGCTTGAAAATCACCAGTTGGAAACGACAGGGAAAGTTCTTGGTTGCTGATGTGCCCGACTTCAACGGCCGTCCCATTGACTTCCGACATTTATGGGTCAACGGCAAGAAGGCTGTTCGTGCCCGTGATGTCAGTGACTTTGAACAGATGTTCCGCATCCGCACCTACGATAAGAAGAATCAGATACTTTGGATACCAAAGAAAGCGGTGGAGAAGATTCTGAAGGCTCCCTATGCGGAAATGGTGCTGCATGAGATGTGGTGCACCTCCAACCTGCGTATCAAGAGTATTACGATACAAGGCGACTCTGCCGCTGTGCGCTTCCACAATCCCGAGGCGAAACTGCAGTTCGAGCATCCCTGGCCGTCACCAATGACTCCCAATACAGGTCATCCCTCCCCTTTCTACCTGACGAATGCCAAGGAATTGCTGGATGAGCCTGGGGAATGGTATCATGATATCCGTGAGCATAAACTATACTATATGCCACGGCAAGGTGAGACCATCCATGAGGCGATTGTTCCCGTGGTGGAGACACTGGTAGAATTTATCGGTACCGCTGAGCATCCAGTACGCCATATCACGATGAAAGGCATCCAGTTCTCACATACTACCTGGATGCGTCCCTCAGAGAAAGGACATGTGCCCTTGCAGGCTGGTATGTATCTGACTGAGGCATACAAACTACGTCCGCAGATTGACCGTCCCAACAACCATAAACTGGACAATCAGGGGTGGCTGGGACGTGCCCGTGCCGCTGTGGAGATACGCTACTCAGAGGATATCAACTTCAATGATTGCCGTTTTGAGCACCTTGGCGGTTCTGGGCTTGACTATGTTCTTGCATGTCGCCTCGGCACGACGACAAATTGTACCTTCACCGATATTGCCATGAATGGGTACGTCTGCGGCTCTTTCTCACCAGAAGGACTGGAGACCCACCATCCCTATCAGCCTACGGACTTCCGAGAAGTATGTACAGGGCAGACGGTCGAGCAGTCGGAGTTCTATGATGTGACGAATGAGGACTGGGGATGTGTCGCTATTGCCGCCGGCTATGTCAGCGACATGAGCATCGAGCATAATACCATTCACGATGTCAGTTATACAGGCATCTCCGTCGGATGGGGCTGGAACCGTGACCTTGTCTGTATGAAAGACAATAAGGTACACGCGAACCTTATTTATAACTATGCGCAGCACATGTATGACTGTGCTGGCATCTACACCCTTGGCAACCAGCCTGGCACCCTTATCTCAGAGAATGTGGTGCGGGACATTGCCAAGCCAAGTTATGTACATGACCCTAACCACTGGTTCTACCTCTACACCGATGAGGGGTCGTCTAATATCACGATACGTGACAACTGGACTCCCGAGGAGAAGTTCCTGAAGAACGCCAACGGACCTGGCAATCACTGGGAGAATAACGGTCCACAAGTAAATGAGCAAATCAAAGACAATGCAGGAAAGAAATAAAGCCACATGGATATGGTACCCCGGTGATTTTGAGGTCTGGCTGGGTAACATCTTCAACAACCGCCGTACCGAGCGTGGTGCGATGTTCCCGCCATTCTGGAAGCAGGACTCACACTATGTCACCGTGGAGTTCTCCAAAACCTTCCATTTAGAAAAAGAAGAGACTATTAATATTGACTGCGAAGGACAATTCAATTTTGCCATCGACGGAAAGTTACAATTTCCCGCCCATTCCTACACGATTCCTGCTGGCGAACACCGATTAAATCTGAAAGTGTGGAACCAGGCTACCCCTCCGGCACTCTATATCGAGGGCGACACCATCCATACCGATTCCTCATGGATGGCTACCTACGAAGACAAACTTTGGATTGACGAGAATGGCATTGCCCACGGCTCCGGCATCTACGTACCTGCCGCCTCGTGGTATTTCGACAGCCTTGGCACACCCCCTTCCTGCTTTCATTTAGAGCGCGAGGAGCGCCGTCCTGTATGTTGTCATTCCATGATAACAAACGGCATGCTCTACGATTTCGGGAAGGAGACCTTCGGCTACTTGAAAGTGAAGGACTTGCGAGGAACCATCCACGTCTACTACGGGGAGAGTCGTGAGGAGGCTTTGGATAAAGAGCATTGCGAGACGCTGGACAGACTCGAAAGTGAAACGGCATGGGACTGTATTGCAAACTCCAAGGCTTTCCGCTATGTCTATATTGAGAAAGAAACAGGTGCTGACTACAGCGAAGTGCTGATGGATTATGAGTATGCCCCACAGGACTTGAAGCATAGTGGCTCATTCAATTGCTCTGACGACCTGCTGAACAAGATATGGGAGGTGGGAGCCTATACCATGGACCTCACCACCCGTGAGTTTTTCATGGACGGCATCAAACGTGACCGATGGACATGGAGCGGTGATGCCATCCAGTCATATCTCATGAACTACTACCTCCGCTTTGACACAGAGTGCGTCAAGCGTACTATCCGCCAGTTACGAGGGAAAGACCCTGTAACAGCACATGTCAACACCATCATGGACTATACGTTCTACTGGTTTAAGTCTATCCTCGACTACTACCAGTATACTGCCGATATTAATTTCGTCCGTGAGATGTGGCCTCGTATGGTGACACTCATGGATTATGTCGAAAGTCGCCTGAACGAGGACGGAATGGCGGAAGGACAACCTGATGACTGGATCTTCGTCGACTGGGTAGACTTTCCGATGCACAAACGTGGCACCTTGTGTTTTGAGCAGATTCTGCTTATGAAAGCGATGGAGACGATGGCTGTCTGCTCTAAACTCTTGGGGGTCAAGACAGACTACCGCGTAAAGTCAGAGGAGTTGCGTAATAAGATTAAGCAGACTTTCTGGAGTTATGAGCAAAAAGCATACTATCATGCCATCGAGGACGGTAAGATAAACAAGCAGATCACCAAATTCCCCAACATGTTTGCCATCCTCTACGGATTGGCATATGAGGAAGAGCGCCGTGAAATCATGCAGAGCGTGATGCTCAATCCCGCTATCGACCCTATCACTACCCCCTATATGCGTTTCTATGAACTGGAGGCACTCTGTAAGATGGGATACCACAAGGACGTATTAAAGGAGATGCGTGACTACTGGGGCGGTATGTTACGTGAGGGAGCCACCTCCTTCTGGGAGAAATACAATCCAGAAGAAAAAGGTGCCCAACACCTCGCCATGTATGGAAGACCCTATGGCAAGAGCCTATGCCACGCATGGGGAGCAAGCCCTATCTACCTGATAGGACGCTATTTCCTTGGAGTAGAGCCTGCCCAACCAGGATATGAGGAATATCTTGTGAAACCGACTTTGGGGGATTTAGAATGGATGGAGGGCGATGTTCCCACTCCTTTCGGTAAGATTCACATAACGATGAATCAGAAGGAGGTAACGGTATATAGTGATGGAGGACGTGGAACACTCATCATTGGCGACCGCCATATCAATATTCCCGCAAAGCAAGAAATAAAGATGAGTCTATGATAAAGAAAATAATCTGTGCACTGTGTTTGGTGTCTGTTCAACTTGCCTATGGTAAGGTCGTTGTGAAGAATGTGACTCCCCAGACAACCTATGCCTACACCCTATTGAACGGTCAAGAGGGGAAACTGAGTGTCTCTATCGAGATTGCCAGTACAGGTGAGGCTGAGGGGTTCACCCTCAGCCGTAAAGGGAAGAAAGTTCGAGTAATTGGCAACGACAATGCTGGTGCCATCTATGGTGTCAACAAACTATTGGAACTATTGCGGGAAGACCCTCAACTAGAAAGGCTGACCACCATCAGTGAAGTACCACAGATGAAACTACGTGGTGCCTGTGTCGGTCTACAGAAGACCGTCTACCTCCCTGGTCACCGTGTCTATGAGTATCCCTATACCCCAGAGAACTTCCCATGGTTCTATGACAAGGCATTATGGGTGAGATATCTCGACCTTCTTGCCGAGAATAATATGAACACCGTATACCTATGGAACGGGCATCCTTTCGCCTCGTTGGTGAAACTCAAGGACTATCCCTTTGCCCCAGAAGTAGATGATGCCACCATGCAGAAAAACCAAGAGATGTTCGGCTTCCTCGTTGATGAGGCAGACCGTCGTGGTATCCGGGTGATACAGATGTTCTATAACATCATCCTCAGTAAACCCTTTGCTGACCACTACGGACTGAAGACCCAAGACCGTAACCGTCCTATTACGCCGCTGATTGCCGACTATACCCGCAAGTCTATCGCTGCTTTCGTGGAGAAATACCCGAAGGTAGGATTCCTGGTATGTCTCGGTGAGGCGATGTCCGGTATCGACAACGACATCAAATGGATGACAGAGACGGTGATTCCCGGTATCAAGGATGGATTAAAGGCATCCGGTAGGACAGATACTCCTCCGATTATCCTCCGTAACCATGACACAGATGGTCCCGCCGTACTGAAAGCCTCCCTCCCACTCTACCCGAATATCTACACGATGAACAAATATACGGGAGAGAGTCTGACTACCTATGAGCCAGGAGGTCCTTGGGGAGAGACCCATCGGATGCTTGCCGCTGCGGCTCCCATCCATATCGACAATGTGCATATCCTCGCCAATCTGGAACCATGGCGATGGTCATCGCCAGCCTTTACCCAGAAAGCCGTCCAGGCGATGCACCGTGTTCATCACTCCAAGGGGTTACACCTCTACCCACAGGCTTCCTACTGGGATTGGCCCTATACCGCAGATAAGTTGCCTAACGGGGAACGATTGTTGCAGATTGACCGTGACTGGATGTGGTATAAAGTCTGGGGACGCTATGCATGGAACAGCGAGCGAGGGGAAGATCGGAGTTATTGGAAACGACAACTCTCCGACTACTTTGGCATCGACACTATTGCTGCCGATGCCCTGATAACCGCCTATGACGAGGTCGGTGAGATTGCTCCCAAACTCCTGCGTCGTTTTGGCATCACGGAAGGCAATCGCCAGACCTTATTACTTGGTATGACGATGGGCGAATTAGTAAATCCCTACAAATACACGATCTACCCAGGCTTCTATGAAAGTTGTGGACCAGAGGGTGAGAAACTCATCGAGTATGTAGAGAAAAAATGGAAGGGTGAGCAACATGTGGGCGAACTTCCATTAGATATTGTTGACCAATGTGTGCAACATGGTATCGAAGCCGAACATGCCGTTGACCTTCTCACGGCGACGCCAACCCGTCATGCTGATGAATTCGAGCGTGTAAGGCAGGATATAAAGTACTACCGGATGTTTGCCGCTGCCTTCCGTTGGAAGGTAATGGCAGCACAACAGGTTTTGAACTATAAATGGACACAAGATATTAAGTATTTGGAGAAAGCCGTGGACTATCTGGAGCAAAGTCAGAACTGGTGGAACATACTGAGCATGTCCACACAAGACACCTACCTCTATGCTAATTCCATGCAGACCGCCCAGCGTCGTATCCCTGTCGGTGGTGATGGAGGTAAGATGAAGACATGGAGTGAACTTGCCGTTGTCTATCAGGAAGAACTGGATGCGCTGAAAGAGAATATTGAGAAACTGAAGAACCCCGTGGCACAGTCCGATGTCAAGATACAGCCTGCTACCCCCGCCAACGTTCAGTTTGTTGCTATGCCACAGCAACAAACGACTACCCTCCAGAAAGGAGCCATCGTCTTCGAGAATCGTCCTGACACCCCAGTCGACTCCATTGCTCCGGAATTAGAAGGGATGCAGGCTCTAGTATTGAACCGTGACACGACACGCATCGTTGGTACCACTATAGAATTTGAAAGTGATAAACCTGTAAAACTACTCGTTGGTCTCTTCAAAGACGATGATCCTAAATGGGCGAAGGCTCCCAAACTGGAAATTGACGCCACTGGTAATGAGTACGGACAGGCAGAGCCCCTACTCACCAATGCCATCAGCATCGTACAGATGCCGAAGGTGAACATTCACCAGTACACCCTTCCTGCTGGGCGCCATACCTTACATCTACCCAAGGGTATTCTCATGGTGGCTGGTTTCACCACTAGCAACATCAAACCACGAGACTGTGGTCTCAACGGTCCCTCTGGTGAAGTAGATTGGTTGTTCCAAAAGTAAAGTAATTCGGAAGAAGTAAGAATATCTAAGCAGTTAGGGATGAATGGGAAGTTATTTCCCAGTTTCACTGATGAGCCATTTGATGTACTCATCGGAAACATTCTCAATCTCGCTCTTATCGTAGATGGTCAGCAATGTCACGTCTGCATCGTCGCTGACCAATACTGTCAGTGTCAGGACACGAGCACCTCCACTTTTGCCCTTGCCTTTAGAGGCAATTGCCATGCGAATCTTGCGCACACCGCCACCGAGGTCACTGCCCTGTAGAGGATTCTCCTTAAGTTCTTTACTCAGAGTAAGGTAATCATCCAACAGCGACTTGTATTTCTTTGCAAGTCGTTTGAACTGACGGTCGAATTCGGCAGAAGGTATAATCTTTACGCTCATAGGACACCTTCAGTTTTTAGCCCTTCTAAGAACTCTCCTTCTGTCATCATTTTTACCTCACCACGCTTAGCGGCTTTTACCTCGTTGAGTGCACGGATCAGGGTTTCTTTCACGTATGCCTTCTGCTTAGCAGTCTTGGCATCGTCAGCCTTTGTCTCCAACAGTTTGCTTGCAAGCCACTCACGGTCTTTCTGCTTGAGCGAAAGACCATCGATATATGTCCACAAATTGTTCAGTGCTACTGTCGTCATAATCCTAACATGTTTAAACATCCGCTGCAAAATTAATAATAATTATTGAATCATCAAAATAAAACAACAATAAAACAACCCGTTGGCGGAATTAATTTAGGCTTTCCATGATGTTTTTTGGAGAACCTTCGTATTTAATTCTATTTAACAAGAAAAAGTTGCACAATTCCGTGATATTTAGTAACTTAGAGGTGTCGAATCAATAAGTTATAATCAC
>JAFUFD010000092.1 GCA_017470055.1 Prevotella sp.
ACTCCACCCATCACCATATAGCACTCCATCAACTGCTTTTTGGTCATGCCAAGTTTTAGTTGACGAGAATACTGCTCACACTCCTTCAAAGTGAATTGGTGCAAGTGAATCTTATGAGTAACACGATTGTGAAGTCCACCATGATCTTTGATAATCTTATTAATGATCCATGAGGTAGCACTACCACATACTATCAGCAAGATGTCCTTTCTTGCCGATGCCCACCCATTCCAGAAATGTTCCAAGGCGGGAACGAAGTCTGAGCGCTTAGTGTCCATCCAAGGCATTTCATCGATGAAGATGACTTTTTTCTTCTCACGGGAACTATTTATTAGTTCCTTTAGTTGGTCAAAAGCCTCCAGCCAACTACGGGGGACTCGGCTGGGAGTACCACCGCAATCTTTTAGAGACGACTTCCATGCTTCCAACTGTTTGCGCATCTTTGATTTCGCCAGTCCGGAATGCTGGAATGTGAACTTGTAGTTGAAAGTCTCACGCACAAGAAATGTCTTTCCGATGCGCCTTCGTCCATACACGGCAACGAACTCAGAATATTCTGACTGATACGCAGACTTTAGCTGCCCTATTTCTCGTTCTCGTCCTATTAGCATAACCTATACATTTGATTAGACGATGCAAAGGTAATAAAAATGCTTTTATATTCGGCTAAAACTTGCAATAATTAACACAAAAAGCCAAATACAATTCAAAATTAAGATTTCTTGTGATGTTGTTTTATTTGGCTAATTCGTTTTGTAATACATGCTTTTAGCCAAATAAGGAAGCAAAATCTGTGCACGGTTTGTGCACGGTCTCCCCTTCAAACTTGCTGTTTTATGGGCTATCACAAAATTTAGCATCTGTCGTATCTGCCTAATAATCAATATTTTAAGTATCACAGAATGTCATCAAAAATCGGTCAAATCGAACTGTTAATCAGGGGGTCGTTGGTTCAAGCCCATCCTGAAGCGCATAAAGAGGAGTTACGAGAAATCGTAACTCCTCTTTTTCTCTGTTAGAACCAACTCTTCTCAATGGCACATATTTTATTGACCAATGCTGATACTATTATGCAAAATCGTAATTTTTTCGCAAAAATTGTTGCAAGTTTTAATTCTTTTTCCTATTTTTGCCCTCGATTCTTACGTTGATAAGCGGAGAGGAAAGACTAAAACCAAATACTAATTACATATTAACTTAAAATGAAACCTATTATGAAGAAAACTTTACTAATTTTATTCGCCCTTGTGGGGGGGGTAGTAGCAAGTAGTGCGACAGAGGTAATTGTTGCGACAGATGTAAATGATGGAGCATCTTTAAAAATCGCAGCGATTAAAGATGCTGGTGGTATTGATACTGATATCGTAACGTTTTATTTTAAAGATGATTCAGGTACAGACCATACGGGTTGGGGAATGGGAGGTTTTGCTAAATCTTCGGAATGGTCTACTTTGGATGAAAGTTTTACTGGAGATGGAACTTCTTGGACGAGTAGTTATACCGTTGCTCGAATTAAAGAAGTAGCCGATACAGAAGTAGGAATACGTATTAGACTTTATAATGGTGCTGTAATTACAAAAATAGTAGTTAATGCAACACTCACTTTCGCAGAACCAAGGACGATTACATATGATGGAGGAGGTTTAATTGCTGCCAGTGAATTTGATGGATTAGCCGACACAGATCAGATTAGGTTCACTTATACTGTAACAGGTGATCTCACTGGATATGAAAATTGGGGAATAGGTAGTATTGGGAGTACAGACGACCCTCACTCTGTTAAAATTGCTGACTTACCGGCCTCTGCTTTGGGTGATTTAACTTATACTTGCTATTACGCAGATATAAAACCTGCACTTGTTGCTACACCAGATGGAATACTGTTTAAAACATGGAATTTTAATAGTGGACAAGCAACAGCAACCCGTAAGAAAGTGGAAATATTAAAATCATGTGTTCCAGTAACTTTCGGAGACGGAAAGACTTTGATTTCATATAGCCCAAGCAGTGGCATACAGTTGGATGTGACTGATGTTGACGGATTGAAAGCCTATGTTGTTTCATCTGTAACTAAGACTTCCGTGGAACTTGCAGAAACGAAAGGTATTCGCGGTTCTAATCTTGGTTTTATCTTAGAAGGAACTGCTGGAGCAACATATAATATTCCTGTTGTTGATGATGCTCTTGCTACTGGTGGTAATTATTTAAGCGGTACGGGAGAATCTACCAAAACAGTTGGAGACAACGAAGATGTCTATATACTCTCTAATGGCAAGTTCTGCTTGTTCACAGGTGCTACGATACCTGCTCATAAGGCTTATCTGCCAGCAAGTTATGTTCCTGCCCCTGATGGTGCTCGTGACCTCGAAATCGTGATTGATGGACTTTCTACTGGTATTAAGAACATCAAGGTGGGCTCTGAGGATAATATCTACTATGACCTGAGTGGTCGTCGTGTGCTCTATCCAACGAAGGGCTTGTATATCGTGAATGGTAAGAAAGTCGTGATTAAGTGAGAGTAGAATCGAGTTAACTCGAATTCTACCGAACGTGAACGAGTTTGAGTGAAACTCAAAGTCATTCTGAAGTAAGATGTATGATGTAAGAAGTATAACATTTAAACGCATGAAAATGAAAAAGACATATATCAATCCTGAAATGGAAGTTGTGGAGTTGAAGGCTAACCAACCTTTGTTGGTCGACAGCCTTGGATTTGGTGATCCAACAGACCAAGTAGATAGCCGTGAGTTAGACGAACTGGATTTCTTGTTAGATTTGCAGTAATCTCTATCACCACATATAAGAGAAGCCCCGATACCTTGCAAGTGTCGGGGCTTTATAATTTGTTACATATTTTTCCTATCCATCCATAGTTCCATAAGCGGGTCAGCAAGGCGATATACCTTTTCTATTCTTGTGATAAGGTCGTCGTCCAAGAGTTTAAGGGCTGCCGACTGGGTGGCACTTGGTGATTTCAGATGATGCTTTTTGGTAAAAGAGGCAGAGGTAATACTGATCACTTCTTGTTCATCATGAATCGCATATAGTAGTTCTTTCTGTGGTTCTGTGATATAGGCGAGTTGCTCTCGTATTCTCGAGTCATTCTCCATAATGAATGATTCTGTCAGCATATCTGTGGTTGCCACGTCACATCGTTCTCCCTCCGCAGTCATGGCATAGGCATCTTTCATGATGCGTTGCAGATACAAGGTGACTCCTTTGAAAGCCTGATATACCTTCTGGACTGCTTCAGTGCTGATGTCCTTGTTTGCCTGATGAAAGTGGTAAAGCACAAATTCCGTATAAATACCCATTTCAATGGGCTCGAGTTTGATAGCCTTCGCACTTTGGTAGAAAGGGCGGCGTGATGAGAAGAACATTTCCTCCATCAGCCGTCGTTGACTGCCCGCAAAAATGAAATTGGCATTCTGCATTTTCTGAATCTGACTGCGCAGTATCGCCTCGACATTCTTTTCTGGATATTTGCTAATCTGCTGAAACTCATCGATAACCACAAGGCACCGTTTGTCAGCCTGTTCCAGGAAAGAAAAGATTTCCTCAATAGTAAAGTCGGGATTTGTGATATCGCCTAACTTGATGTCAAAAGTCGGTGTGTTCTGCACAGGATCATATCCGAAACTGGCACTTAGTGATTTGAGGGTAGTGACAAACAGACGACGCATCTTCTCATTTCTTGATGCCACTTTCTTGAATACTGATGTCCCAAGGGTATAGATGAACTCTCTGAAGGTTGTGGTATGTAAAATGTCAACACTTATCGTGATGTGGTTCTCATTGATTTCTGACTTGTTGAATACATAGTCCACTAACGATGTCTTTCCCATACGACGTGATGAGGTCAACACCACATTCAGTTGGTTCTCCATTGCCATCTGTAATTGTCTTGCCTCTTCTTTCCTGTCACAGAAGAGTTCTTCGGGGATTCTTCCTGACACCACAAAGGGATTTATATACGTCGTCATACGCTCTAAGTTCTTGATTTTGAGGCAAAGATACAGATTTTGCAGAAATTATCCAAATAAAATTACCAAAAAAAAATAATTTTGTTAATATGACTTTTGTCTTCGCTGTTACTTTCAGAGAGTTTGAATGTTACATTCACCCCGTTTGTGGCTTACATTCGGGTCGTTTGTGGCTTACATTCGACCCGTTTGAACGCTTCATTTGGTTTGAGAAATAATGAATTTCGAAATAGACAAAAGAGGTCTCGATTAACTATATCTTTTGCTGGAGAACGAGGACTGTTAAGTCAAGTATCAAAGAAAGAATGAGGCATTCTATTCGGAATTTATTGTAATTCTACAGAAAATTCCGAATAGACGCTTTGTTTTATTCGGAATTTATTGTAATTTTGCAGAAAATTCCGAATAGAATGATGCAATACGTCCAAAGAGAAACTTATTTGAAGCAACTTATTGACAGGAAAGACAATGGGGAAGTTAAGATTATTACAGGTCCAAGACGATGCGGTAAGTCGTGGTTGTTGAATAGAATCTTTAAAGACTATCTATTGTCAACTGGCGTTCCAGAGGAGAACATCATTATCGTGTCATTTGACATAGATGATGAGGAGCATGAGGATTTGACCAACAAGGAGGCTTTAAAATCTTATCTATATAGTCAGATTACCTCTACGACCTCACCTTATTATATTATTCTTGATGAGGTGCAGGAAGTCGACGGCTTCGAGAAGATAGTTAACGGGCTCAATGCAAAAGAGAATGTCGATGTTTACATCACAGGCAGTAACTCACATTTCCTCTCTTCTGATATCAAGACTATTTTCAGAGGGCGAGGCGACGAGGTAAGGATATTTCCTTTCTCCTTTAAGGAATTCTGTTCCAATCGACAAGAGCCCCTCAGTGATTTATGGAAGGAATACTACACCTATGGCGGTATGCCAGGATTGTTAAGGCAACGTACTCCAGAACAGAAAGTCGCTTATCTGCAGCGACTATGGTCAAAGACTTATATAGACGATGTGATAGAGCGTCATCACATCAAGAATCGTGAGGCACTATCCTCTCTTGTTGATGCCCTCTGCTCTTCTGTCGGTTCACTGACCAATCCCAACCGCATCAGTAATATCTTACAGAGTGTACAGCAGGTGAAGATAAATGCTGATACAGTATCTAATTACATAGACTATCTAGAGAACGCTTTTCTATTTGAGGGTTCTAAGCGGTATAATATCAAAGGCAACAAATATTTTGCGAGTATCAAGAAATATTATGCTGTGGATGTTGGATTGAGAAATGCGAAACTCAATTTCCGCCAGCAAGAGATAACCCATATCATGGAGAATGTTCTTTATAATGAACTTAGAATGCGCGGTTTCGCTGTTGATGTCGGTGTGGTCGAGGCTCGTGAGTCTCGTAACGGAAAATCAGAATATATCCAATACGAGGTAGACTTCATAGCCAACAATGGCACAGATAAATATTATATCCAGTCTGCCTATGCCCTTGGAAGCGAAGAGAAACATCGACAAGAGTTGAATTCCCTGCTAAAGATAGACGATAGTTTTCAGAAAATAGTCATTGTTGGGCAGGATATTGCTGAATATACTGACAATAAGGGCATCCGATTTATGGGACTTTTTCAATTCCTGAACACAGGACTATAAAGAAAACGGGGTGGCTATTCACATAGCCACCCCGACTTTCAATTATAGTATATTAAGTATTTGATGTATTCAATTACTGATTCCTCATGGTCTTGCCACTGACAGGATAGTTGAACCAACTCTTCATGGTAGTGGTACGCTGTGCGTCCTCTGTGGCTGCCCAAGCACCGAAACTATTCTCCTTGTATTCAGCAGAGGTAGCACCAGAAGCGATAGAGATGGTTTCAGCGTCCTCGGTACCAGCATAAGCCTCAGTGACACAAGTACGCTCTGTAGGCCATGCCCAGTCGTTAGGAATCATCACGGCATACGGCCATTTCTTCTCGTCCTTGTAGGCGATGACAGCCTCAGACTGAGAACCTGTTCCCTTGTTTACCCAAATCCAAATATCCAGTTGTGAGAAATCAAGAGTGGTATTGCCGTCAGCATCGGTAGACTTGATGTTAGCAGGTGTTGCTATTGTGCAAGTCACAGGCTCAGCAGTGATAGCCTTGCCATTACCAGTGTTGATCATAGACTGTGTAGCACCTGAAGCAGCATTATACTTGCCAAATGCATCGTGAATTTCCTTGCCATCGAAGAGAGCAACAGCGCCGTCTACTGGTTTTCCATCTTCATCTCTCTGACCAATGAAAGCATGAATCTTAAAGGTAGCACCAGAAGCCACGAGTTTCACGTCGAGTTGGTCGTAGTCGATAGCAGTAATCTTGCTACCACTTCTAACTACGTGTGGAGTAATCTTTAGCACGACATCGTTCAAATCATAGTCGCCAGCATAAATCTGGTCCTCGAAAGCGAAGGTGTAAACAGCAGGTTCACCAATAATCTGACCACCGCCACCACCAGAGTTATTACCCATACCTGTGCAGTCGCCCTCTGGGATAATCAGAGCAGAGGTGTTTTCGCTGGTGTAGTTTAAGTTCAGGTTTTTGATATAACTTAGAGTAGTATAACCATTATCTGTGACGCAGTTGTAACTTGCAGAACCATTATGGTCAACTAATGCACCTGTGCCAAACGGATTCCAGTCGAAATAAACATTACCAGAAGCACCAAGGTCAGCACCTTGGTTAGCCCATACGGTTTCGGTTCTGATAATAGCAAAGGACCCTTCTGTTGTAGGACCAGCGAATGTGGTGGAGTTAAGGTACATTTCACCAGCATTAATCTCACTTAGATTGTAAAGAGTCTGAGTAGCCTGATTAAATTCTGCACGTCCATCAACATCCAAGCGGCTATTGTCAAGCAGAGTCAGGGTTCCAATACCTGCATTCTCTGTGAAGTGCATGTAGCAACCATTAATAATAGTAGAGTTATATGCATCTGCAGCCTGCATATTAGTGCGAGCAGTGATGTGTCCAAAGTTCGTAAACTTACCACCACTTGTATTGCGGAGCACGTCAACAATTATAGTACCATTGTTATATGTGTCTGAGCCATTTACGTTCAACTGACCGTCATACTGAATAGTTCCTGCATTATAGCATGCGGCACCATTATTAACATTGAACTCTGGGGTAACGCCCTCTGCAGCCTCTATAGAACCGCCAGCCATCACTATCACACGTCCTGCATTACTCATATTAGTGTTTCCATCAAGAATGATTTTACCACCAGGAGCCACAACGAGCGTTGGACCATTTAAAGTGTTGCCGTTTAAATGAACAGTTCCTTCGATATAGATAACAGCGTCATTTATTACACCATAAGTAGCATTGATGTTGAAAACTTCTGTAATCTCTGTTCCTGCAGCGACACGATAATGCTTACCGTCACCATTACCAGGGAAATGCTGAGAAGGATTAGAATTAGCATCACTTAGGGTATGGTTACCTTGAGATGTGTCATCTGTGATAATGTCATCTGTGATTTCGGTATAAGATGCCATGTCATTAAGCGAAATCTCAGTTACCCTGAATGTATTACCATACAAAACGAATGATTCTGGATTCAGATAGTCATTCAGTGTCTTCACATAGTTAGGATAAACACTGGCATCCTCAGCGGCACGTCTTGAAGCAGAAGCAGTTGCGCCACCAATATTAGCAACAATCTGTCCGTTCTCCACATTCACAGCATTCACAACACTACGATTCTTGCTGTCGTAAGTTGCAACATATACAGTTTTTGTAGCAGTAGGAAGAGTGAAAGAAACATTAAGAGATTTGCCCTCTTTCACTTTATCCATAGTATAGAATTTAGCATTGCTATTGTACAGAGGATTTACGTCATAAATAGCAACAGTGTACTCTTGGTCTAAGCCCAAGTTAACAGTAACATCAGTACTTACCTGAGTAGCCATGTCCCAACTCTGTCCATCGGGAATTGTCAAACCGAGTTGCAGTTCGGCATTTTCCTTACCTGCGGCCTCTCGCTCAACAGGGTCTACACCCTCAACGTCCTTGACACAACTGCTGAAGCCAGCAATCAGAGCCAAAGCGGCGAAGCCTTTCATCAAATACTTTTTGTTCATAAATGTAATTAGATATTAATATTAAACATGTTTATTCTCTTCTTTCCTATCCGCTTATCTGGAAATGTCCTTACGAACATTATTATATATAGAGTTAATAGTCGCTGCAAAAGTAGTAATAAATTTTGTTAATCACAAAGTTTTTGTCGATAAACTTATAACTTTTAACATTTCATAAAACAGACAGTTACGAGAAATCGCAACTGTCTTACATGGAGTGGACCAGCCAGGGCTTGAACCTGGGACCTCCAGATTATGAGTCCGGGCAGTGCAACCAACTTGCAACAGGTCCTATATATGATTATTCCATTCGTTGGAATATCGGCTGCAAAGGTAATTAGATTTTGTGAGACTACCAAACTTTTTTAGTCAAAAGATGCAAACTCGTGGCAAGCTGAATCATTTTTTATCATTCCTTATCCCGAATCGTGTGCAATTTTTGTGCAAGGCCATTTTATTCAGCGTCTCATAGTTTTCGTTGCCCCCATTGCATTTTGGCACATAATTTCCCCACCTTATTATATATAAGCCCCCCCCTTCGCTGACTGTTTTTGTTTGTTTTCGGCTCTTTTTGATGTTTTTTTGTTAGAGGATTATTTATTCTGCCAAAAAATGAGTAATTTTGCAGCGTGTTCTCGTAACACAAGACATATTTGCTCAATTCGTCACTCGAATCACCACCTCGAAAAAATGAAAATGAGCAAAGACCTATACCTTAGGAGTATGCGCTTAACGAGCGTAGACTTCCATAAAGGTATAGGGGCTTGTGGTGAGCCTGAGTGACGTATGGCAGGTCTGCGCTCGCTTCTTGTCAAAAGGGTTAGTGCGGATAAGGTTGAATTAAAACTGAATGCAAATGGCAACAGGTACTAACCAAACAGGCAGAAAAGCGTTAATTAAGAATAAAGGCTCAATAGCAGGTTTATTCTTAATTAACTGCGATTTTTGGGGGTCTCACCGATTTTTCGTAACTTTAAGCATAGTTGGAGATTTAAGGGTAAAACACCGATGTTTGCAACCCATCACGCTGCAACATCAGTCAAAAACCGTACAAAAGTTATCCAGCGAAATTAGTTAAAGTATCAAAACGAATACAAACAATTTGAAAAGGTTATGAAGAAAGAGAAGTTATCACCTCAGCAGTTAGAGGAATGGGAACAGAAAAGCGACCCATTTACCATTAATGAATTATTGGCTGCATTAGATACCCCTGAGCATAATAACATTGTGCCCAAAAGGAACTTTCAATATAGGCATTTCCCATTTAGCCAAAACAATGTTTACTTTGGGAATGTCTGTTTGAGCCTGAATCATATAGGACGATTGTTCCCCAAATATGATGAACCAGATTTTTACAGCAGTTGGCGAAGAAGAATTGCCGACAATATTACTGTGCTAACCGACGAGGGTAAACATCGTTTAGGCAATATTCGCCAAATCAAAGTAGATAAATCGACTGGCATTGCTTCAGCGAAACTCAACAACAAGAAAGAGGTTGTTTTGTACTCCAGAAGAAGTAATGACGAATTTGCTCCTATGCAGGTAGAAGATACTTGGCACATCAATGTGGAGAAAACTCCAGCCATCAGCAAAATAATTGCTGACAATGCGGATAAGATGACTGCCCTAATGAAAGTGGCTCAAATCATTGTCAACAAAGAAGATGAAGAACAAATAGCGGAGTTGATTCCCGAATTGAAAAGGGAGTTGATTCTCATTGAGAATGTTTTATCAATGGAACTGGTGGATTCCGTTTTCATTGCACAGGAAATGGAAGAACTCGACAACACTGGAACCCAAACTTTCGACAACTAAATTAAGTGTTTCACAACAATATCAATTTAAATGTTTTAAAATTATGAAAGGTTTTGCAGATTACATCATTGCTGGATGGGATGAAATCCAGAAAGAAATCGAGCGTGACGTGTTCGAAGTAGATGCTCCATTAGGGGGCAAGATGTTCAAAGAGTGGCTGATACAAGAGGGACTTGCCGAGCGTACAGCCAGTTCCTATCTCTCTAACATCAAGAGACTGGATAAAGACCTCTTTCCAGAGATTATGGACGGGGACTTTTTCTATCTGCTGAAAGAGTATTTGGCAAAGGCGCCAGATAAGGCCATTGAACTCATGGAGCGTGTTCAAAGTGCTATCAGACAGGAGCAGAAAAAGGGGAATCCCGTAATGCCGTCAAGAGCATTTAACGACTGCCATAGTGCATTTGTGAAGTATATGGAGTTTATCAACCTCCTGATTGACGCTGATATTAGAAAGACTGCTGATGCTTCCCAAGGTGATGAAGCCGACGAAGTTCCATTGTTTGAAGATGGTCACGTATCTTTTGACTATGACACATTGTTTTCAAACTTCCGTCTGCGTCTGGCCACACAAGACCGTTTGACTGGTGGTGATGGCAAGGTGTTCTATCCCATCCGCTTACTATCGAGAATCTTTGCAGTTAATGATGAAGACTGGCAGTTTATGGATGATTGGTTTACCCGGTCGCTCAACTATATCGATGTCTTAACAGACGAAGGGAAATTTAAGTTCAGGGATATTGAAACACTTGATATTGACACCCAGAGTGGAGAAGCATTTGTGATAGTGGATGATGGCTATTCAGCAACTCTGCTGACACGTACTGCCGAGGGTGAAATTGTACCGATGAATGTCAAGAAACTCCAAGAAATTAGTATCGACCATTCGCCAGCCATTCATAACATATTAGTCAATAAGGCTGATAAACTCCACGGCCTGGCTAAACTGACTGCTATTATCAAGGATTACATCAAGGCGAACAAGATAGAACAGCCAGAACGTAGTGCTTCGGTTATTAGCACGGAGATTTTCAAACAGAAAGAAGATGAACTTGTAACACTTATTCCAGAGTTGAAACAAGATTTGGTGTTTATTCAGAACAGTATCAATCTTGAACTGATGGACCGCAAGGAGAACACTCGTAAACATGCGAAGTGAGAAAGTTAGGCAGTAATGATATAAGCAAGAATCTTGCTCATATTGTTACTGCTTATTTCTCAGAAATCAATAAAACGGAACAGATTATGAAGAAACTGCTATTGATAGTGACCGCTGTTGCTTTTGTCGCATGTGGGAATGGGAGTTCTTCGCAGTATGACATTAAAGTCACAAAAACGGGACGTGTTGAATTAGCATCTGTATGTGCCCAAACAACGTTCAAGATTGACAATTCTGGAATCACAGGCGACAGGTTTGGAATATATCGAAGTGGGCGATGCGAATTTACTGCTTATATTAATATGGAAGAAATTACTTGGAATGCCGACTCCATCAAAGGAAGTCTCATCATTTATTGCCCAAAAGTATTATTCAAGGAGCCCAAATATCACTTTGACGAAATGGCAACGATTTATCAGAATCAAGGGATGCTTCGTGACCGAATAACTCAAACAGAGAAACATGACGTAGAAATGCAGAAACTGAAAGAATTGCAAGATTCTTTAAGCAATAATGAAGTATTCCGAAATGCTTTGATAGAAAAAGCCCATTTGAGTGCAACGTTGTTACTGCCCAGACTTCTGACTTTTGACAACTCATTATCCACTATTGTTAAATTCAAAGATTAGGAAACGATGAAAACAATTAGGAACAGTATTATTCTGGCTGTTGTCATAATAGCTATAGTGGCAGGAGTGTATTTCACAATATCAAATAGAAACGGATATACCACCGAAACACTTTCAACTCAAATCGGAGACTTCCGTGAGATTCTTAAACTTTCTGTATTAGATGTTGATTTGGAAGATGCCTATATTGAAAAAGTTGAAGGTAATACTTTGATATACAAGATTCCTGCTCATTGTGAGTTTAAATATGATTTGGAGAAAGTGGAAATGAGCCAAACCGAATCGGCCATTACCATTACTTTGCCTCTATGTGAAGCGGAAGTAACTTCTAAGGGTGCTCCAACTCTATACTACGAAGAAGAAAAATTACTCTCATTCTTGCTTGACAACAACGTAAAAGACGAACAGGACAAAAAAGTCTTGGATGATTTGAAAGAAAAGATTCGTGAACGATTGACAGCGGAATATCAAGATTTGGCTTTTGAACAGGCAAAATCATTGCTAACCTCTTTTTATTCAAATACGGGAAAAGAAATCATTATCAAACAAGCAACACTCCAATAGAACTAATAATATGGCCGCAAATATCATTTTAGAAATAACAAATGCAGATGTTCATAACACATTGGATAGAATCTTTGATGTTGGTGCATATATTATCTACTATGGATTCTTTGTTGTGGTTGGTTTCTACATTTTACGTTTCTTCTATAGGCTTTTTCGAGGACGTAATCCGTTTCGCAGTTCGCCAACAACCCATTCAAAAGGTGAAAGCAAGAGTTATCGCCACATGGATTTTGGTGACGAAGTAGGTATCATAATAAAAGGAACTTGTTATTGCAATGGAACATATATCATTAATGAACGGTTTGTTTGTTCAAGACAGGCAAGCAAAAAGTATATTCCATTGAAATCAAGGAAAGAAGCAAAAAGGGCGTGGATTGTTGCAAATGTCCCTGGTGCTGATGTTGAAAATCATAGTTTCACGCTCAATGTTGAAATAAAAGAGCTTTAGAATAAATCATGATAAGCGATAAATGCAGCATTATCAAACGCCTTTTGAAGCAATGCTAAAAATTGCTTGAAACTCCCGTTCATCTTATATATAACATATTTCGAGGATATAATCAGTATCAGGAACAATTAAGTCCCTGTGCTAATCATTCGAAATATGAACAAGAAGCAAAGAGATGGGGTGACAGTTTCTTCCGTACTTGACAAACGGACACCCAACAAAGACGGGAAATTTCCCGTGAAGGTCAAAGTTTATTTCCAGAAGATACCCAAATACTATTCTACTGGCATTTGTTTAACTGCCGAGGAATGGGAACGGCTGGAGAATAGCAAATCAAGAGACTGCCGAGAAATTAAAGCGGAAATAGAGAAAAGTTTCTCATTCGTGAAACAGAATGTAGATGAACTGATTGATAGAGGCTCGTTTTCATTCGACACGCTCAATCTGCGCTTAGGCCGTGCAACTGGTAGCACATTGAATGATGCTATTCGGGCCAAGATAGAAGAACTACGGAACGAAGAACGCATCGGCACAATGCAATTCTATCAATGCACACTTATGATGGTTGAAGAATTTGCAGGCAAACATATTGAATTTAGTGCCATTACTGTCGATTGGCTGAAACGTTGCGAAAGATACTGGCTCAAAACTCGGAAAGTCTCTACTGTTGGTATGCACTTCCGTAATATACGTGCCTTAATGAATGAAGCAAAGCGAGCAGGGACTATCCGTGAAGCTCAATATCCATTCGGTAAAGATAAATTTGAGATAAAGACGGGTGAAAGTATCAAAAAAGGACTGACACAGGAGCAACTAAAGGAGATTTTCAACTATACGAGCGACAATCAGACCACCAATAGGTATAAAGACTTGTGGATTTTCATTTATCTATGCAATGGTATCAATCCAACAGATATGCTGAAACTCAAATATTCAGACATTACAGACAATGAAATCCGTTTTGTCAGACAGAAAACCGAGCGGACAACAAGAAACAGAAAAGAAATCAGAGTATCAGTCACTCCAATAATGGAATCAATCATAAAGGAATGGGGAAACCCACCACAATCAGAGAATTATATATTTCCCTATCTGAAAGGTGATGAAACAGCCGAACAACGGAAAGCATTAACCCGTGACGTGGTTAAACGGATTAACAAGCGGATGAAAAAGATAGGTGAAGAACTTGGAATAGGAAGTATAACAACCTATACGGCCAGACACACATTCGCAACGATTCTTAAACGTAGCGGTGTTGCCATTGCATCCATCAGTGAATCATTAGGACATACGGATGTGAGGACAACTGATGCCTATTTGGCAAGTTTTGAAAAGAAAGAACGTGACAAGAATGCCGCTCTATTGACTTCATTCTTATAAGTTCATCATACTACACCACATAAGGGAATGTTCCTGTTTTGATAGGAATGTTCCCTTATGTGGTGTCTTTTCGGGTGCGTTTTGGATATTCTTTGTAGAAAAAAGTCTTTGGGATTCCTATATTTCCGTTATTTCGGGGATATAATAAGCATCAGGTATCAAACTTAATATACTTTTTGATTATGGCAAAGAAAAAAGACAACCAGACAATGACCGCAGAACAAACGGCCATAGAGACTACTCCAGAGGTGCAAAATGAAGCTGCTGCCACTCCAGTTTCAAATGAATTGTTAGGAGAACTTATGGACTACCTCGACAACGAATCAGAAACAATAGACGAGGACGGAATGATTATTGACAATAGCAATGTCGATGATAATTGGGAAGAAAGTGTTTTGGATATTGAACAAGAGTTTAAAGAACTCGAAGAAACGATACCCACAGACGAACTACCCGAAGGCACTGATGAGGTTATAGAAGTGACTGATGAGATTCTTATCGACTTTAACGCACAGTTGGAAGCTGCTGGATTAGATGATGAGACTTTATCTCTTATTGATTCTGAAAACAAAGAGTATGAACACCAACGTACGGAAAGGAATCTTGCTATTGATGCAATGCTGTTTGAAGATGATAGCGTAGAGCCTGCTGATGATGATTTGGAAGATAATGCCCCAACAGAAGAAACGAATGATGAACAAGAAGAAATAACAGAAGAAAGTGAAGAATCTGACGAAACAGAATAATATGAGCCCCCACCAATATGAATCCTCTTAATCGGACTGAGTGCCGACTAAGAGGATTTTTTCATGCCTCAATATCTGCACTCAGGTACGATGATATAACCTATATTCCACTATACCCACCCGCAAGCACTACACAAAGGCTCTCCAGAACACGCCTACGGTCTCCCGTATCGCATCTACGCCCCAACCCCTTGCCCCACCTAAGACGCAAGAGAAATAAAGCGATATGGTTAAAATATGGAGTGAGAAAAGTGAAGAAAGTGATTTTTTTAATAGAACTTTTTTAAATCTATTCTACTCCTTATAGCATAAAGAATAATAGAGATTTATTATTCACTTTCTTCACTTTTCTCACCCCATATTTTATAATGTTTTGTCTTTCTCGTCGTCATAGAAAGTAATGAGGTGAATAACAGGAACAGACGAGCGAGAGTCTTGCTCTACCTCAATGTCTTTAAGCATAATAATCTCACCTTCTGTCATTAGTGTATTAAAACTTTTGGTAACTTCAAATTTAAAATCGTCAATAGCTTTTAATCCAATATATTTCTCGTATGTGCCAAAGTATTTAATTTCCCCTTTGTCCCAACACATGGAAATTTCTTTTGGATTAGAAAAGACTATTGGCTTGTTGTTGCCACTGTCAATAGATACTATGCCATTGTTATATTTATAGACAAAATCCCCCCAATTTGGAAAACCTATTGCTTGTGCTATAAGGGATAGTTTTCCTACGTCTGGCGTAATGTCTTTATCGCCGTCCTTGACACCCCAATACCGTCTTAATGTGTCGGGACTAATGGTTTCTTTCTGCTGTATTGCTTTGCCGTTATACTGCTTTTCTGGATAGTTTTCTTCGCTACGCTTTTTGATATATTCGGCTAAATCTTGAAAACCAGTCCTCCAACTGACATCAATTCCAGAAACATTTAATATCTGGATTTTCAAATGCTCAAACGCATTTCTGTCTATTTGCTTTTTAATGTTTGCCATATTTCTATTACTTGGGTGCAAAATTACAAAGAATTCTTCAAACTTTGTTTTAATCGTGCCCAAATATGCTGGAATCATGTCTAATCATGCCTTTTTATGCCTTTTGTGCCCCGTTGAAATCGGTTTACCTTTGCACCATCTTAAAAAAAAAGACAAGAAATGACAAAAAAAACAAAATCAACAGGTCTTTCTGAACAGATTGATTACCTGATTTCAGAGGTGGCGCAGATAAAGGCTATTCTGCTTCATCAAAAATTACCAAAGGAGATTCCGAAGTTCTTAAATCAAAAAGAAGTTCTTCGGTACTTTAAAGAGCAAGGATATTGTATAAGTTCGTCAAAACTCTACAAACTGACGCGACAGGATAAGATTCCTTGCCACAGGTCGGGGACACGCCTATATTTCATCCCATCAGAACTGGATGAATGGTTAAACAATCAAATTGGAGCGAATGAGAAAACGGGCAGAGCCCATTCAATCCAAAACATAACAAAGTCTGCTCAAAATAAAATTAAAAAAAATGGAAAAACAAAGTCATAGATTTGCTGTCGCTGCGGAACAAGCAAAGCTCTTTAAACGTGACATTCTGAAAAAAGTGTATTCAATCCCTGCCTTAAAAAATATTCTTACTCTAACTACACCTATTAACTATGTTGTTGAGTCTCATTTACGTGACGAGGATGATGGAACATTAAAAAGAATATCAATGCTATATGACGAATTAGAAACAAGTGTTAGCGAAAAGCGGAGAGATGAAATATTAGGTGAAATAAAAAATCTTGACCCCGAAGAAGAAGTGAAATATCTTGTTCTAATAGAGAAACTAATATCAAATTCCGAAAATCACGAATTCGGAATAGGTTTAGAAGAAGAGTCATTGCAGCCTCTGTATTATAATGGATGTTTTTGGGAGCAAATGACCTTACCGCTGCTGAAAGAATTTCTTGCCGAGGTTGCGACAAAGTCAGGCTTTAATTATTATAAAATGCGCATAACAAAGAATCTCAACAAATTGCATGACCAATTTTCTTCTATCGCCATACTTCCTACACATAAACATGCTAAGAATGAGGCAAAGATTAATTTGCTAAATGGAACTTATGTAGTTAAAAAAGCAGAAAAAGGATTAAGGGAGTTTAGAAAAGAAGACTATTTCAAATACCAATTACCATTTAAATACGACAGCCATGCGAAATGTCAAGAATTCCATAAATTCTTGGATAAGGTTTTACCAGAGGTGGAATCCCAAATGGTTTTATCCGAATATCTGGCATATATATTTGTCAAAGGCCTGAAATTGGAGAAATGCCTAATTTTGTATGGAACAGGAAGTAATGGAAAATCAGTGATATTTGACATAGTACACGCCTTATTAGGCAGTGATAATGTTTGTACATATACCCTCAGTAACCTGTGTAACGAGAATGGATATTTTAGAGCTCAATTAGGAAATTATCTCTTAAACTATTCATCCGAGTTAGGAGGTAATAAGAATAATGCTGACATGTTCAAAAAACTGGTTAGCAACGAGCCTATAGATGCTCGTTCACCCTATGGGAAGCCATTCATTCTTAGAGAGTATGGGAAATTTATGTTCAATGCTAATAAGTTGCCTTATGGAATAGAATTCACCAATGCTTTTTGGAGAAGATTCATATTTTTGAATTTTGATGTCACTATTGAAGAAAAGGACCAAGAAAAAGGGCTTGCTGATAGGATTATATCTACAGAATTGAGCGGCATTTTCAATTGGGTTTTAGAGGGTTTAGAACGATTACTGCAGAATGAAAAATTTACAGAATCTCCCAAATCCATAGAATTGTTAGAAAGTTTGAAGACTGAATCTGATAGCGTTGCTATGTTTCTCACAGCAAAGGAATATTCACCCTCACACAAAGACAAGCATAAAGTAACTTGTGCAGATATTTATAAAGAATATAAATCATATTGTAGGAAGGAGGATATGGAAGATATTGTTGTTAAACCAAAAGAATTTAGGAATCGTTTGAAACTGCACAAATATACAGTGACAATGACTAACGGTGGCAAACAGTGGTGGACTTATGTAAAGGGAAGACATCCATTTGATTCATTTGAAAATAATGTTGTAGAAGAACTATGATTGAAGTTTCATTATTTAAAAGCATAAAAGCCTACTCTTCAACAGGAAGAGTTGAATTACTTGATTGGCTGTCTCCTTCCAATATGTATGCTGATATAGTGAAAGATTTACGTAATGCTCGTGCCGAATCTGAAAGAAATCGTTTAAAAGAGTTGCTGCCAGGAGTAACTATTAGTTGTGTATGCTCAAATCGGCAAAGAGAAAAAATTATTAGCTATACGAACTTAATCTGTATTGATATTGACGGGAAAGACAACCCGTCAATATCAAATATGGAACAACTCAAAGTGACATTGGGACAATTACCTTATGTTATGTATTGTAGTTTGTCTGCAAGTGGGAAAGGCGTGTTTTGCATTATCCGTTATGCTGACTGGCATCATCACAAAGAGCATTTTTATGCTTTGGAAGAAGATTTTAGGCAGATGGGAGTAGTTGTCGATTCAAGTTGTAGTGATATTTGTCGTCTTCGTTTCTATTCCTATGACCCCAAACCTTATGTCAATAAGAAGGCAGAGATTTACTCAAAGACATCAAAGAGATTGTCAAAAGTGAATAAAACGCAGAAAACTCCAGAACAGTCTTTGCAAATGGTAGAAAGCAAGATAGAAAGAGAGGCAAAAACTAATGATGGCTTGTCAGTAGAAGATATGTTGTTGCAACCGTCAAATTTGGATGCCGTAAATATATTCTACATAAGCCCCACTGATGAAGTAAAGCGTATAGTGCAATACGTTATCAACAGAAGAATAGATATAACTAATGGCTATAGGGCATGGAGAAAAATAGGACTTGTCATAAAACAGGTATATGGAAAGAATGGCAGAGAACAGTTTCACAAAGTCAGTCAATTCTATCCTACCTATACTCCGGAAGAAACAAACCAACTATATGACTTTATAGAAGAACATGGCTATCCAACTGAATATTCTAATATACGGAAAATAGCAGAGAAATACATCGGTAGTAGAGAAATCTCCGAAATCCTAACCGGCTAAGGATATGGCCGTTTTCTTCTGGTGTGTAGTTTTATCACGCCAAAATGCAAGTTGAGTGCAATTTTTGTGCAAGGCTATCGGAGGGGTATATAACAAAAGCAGTTAGGTTGTGGCCTAACTGCTTTGTTTTCAAGGGCTTTTGTTTGTGGACCAGCCAGGGCTTGAACCTGGGACCTCCAGATTATGAGTCTGTTGCTCTAACCAACTGAGCTACAAGTCCGATGCTTTTCAAAGCGTGTGCAAAGGTACACTAAATAATCGAATTATCCAAACTTTTTTTGGCTTTTCTCTTGATTTGCACTATCTTTGCATTCGCAAATGGAGACATTGGTATTGAGCGGAGAAAAAATGGAGGTGACACCCAGTGTCGCCACTATCGGTATGTTCGATGGGGTGCACGGGGGGCATCGTTTTGTGCTTCGCCATGTCTGCGACTATGCCAAGGCACACCAAATAGCCTCTACAGTGATCACTTTCGACCGTCATCCTCGTGAGGTGGTGCAGACGGGGTGGAGCCTCCAGTTGCTGACGACCTTTGAGGAGCGGATGCGACTGTTGGAGGAAACTGGTGTCGATCGTTGTGTCGTCTTGCCGTTTACTAAAGAGATGGCGGCACTTTCCGCACGTGACTTCATGCAGATGATGGTGGAACGGTTGGGCGTGAAGGTCTTGTTGACAGGCTATGACAATCGCTTCGGGCATAACCGTAGTGAGACCTTTGACGACTATATGCGCTATGGAAATGAGTTAGGAATGGAGGTAAAGGGACTCCCCCCGACTCCCTCTGAAGAGAGAGGAAACCATGTAAGTTCCTCGATGGTACGCAGACTTTTAGAGAAAGGCGATGCCAAGGAGGCTGCACGATGCCTTACCTATCCCTATAGTATCACGGGAAGGGTAGTGAAAGGGGAGCATGTTGGTACTCGCTTGGGCTTCCCCACTGCAAACCTGCAAGTGGATGATCCCCATAAGATGATTCCTGCCGCAGGAGTCTATGCGGTAAGATGTATGATGGATGATGGAAGAAGTAAGATGTACAAAGGTATGATGAACATTGGTACTCGTCCGACCTTTGGGGCACACGCACAGACGTTGGAGGCGCATATCCTCGATTATGAGGGTGACCTCTATGGGCAGACCGTTACAGTCAGTTTCATGGAGCGGTTGCGTGATGAGCGTCGTTTTGATAATGAGGAGGAACTGATATCGCAACTGAAAGTGGACAAAAGAAGGATTGAAGAATTGAAGTTATGATAAAATCGATAGTTAACGCATTTGTATATGCTTTGATCTTTGTCGCCATTCAGGCAATGGCAGGATTAGGAGTTCATGCCATCTGGCAACAAATAGTAGGTGGTACGGACATCACCGTGATGGAGTTGGTGGTGACGATGGCGGTCTTCAGTCTATTGACCCTTATCATCTTCCTCTCGGCACGGTGGGCGGAGGTATCGCCACGCTGGCTACTCACCAAGCAGTGGTCAGTATTGGTTTGGGCGGTCATAGCGGCATTGGGAATGGTGATTCCCTTCACGTGGTTAGAAGAGAATATGCCAGAACTACCCAACTGGATAGAAGACCAGCAGGAACAGTTATTAGGTAACTATTGGGGCTATGTCGTCATCGGCTTATTGGCACCCTTGGCGGAGGAGGTCGTCTTCCGTGGTACTATCCTGCGTACATTATTAGGATGGAATGATACCCAATCATCTAACACCCGCCCCTTTATCGCAATTATCATTTCCGCCTTGCTCTTCTCGTTCATCCACATGAACCCAGCCCAGATGCCTTATGCTTTCCTCGCTGGACTGTTGTTAGGTTGGATGTACTGGCGTACAGGCTCCATCCTTCCCGGTATGGCGTATCACTGGGCAAACAACTCTGTTGCCTATATCCTTTATCGTGCCTATCCGGACAAAGACATGAAACTCATCGACCTTTTCAAGGGCTCTGAACTACACGTCTATCTTGCCGTCTTCTTCTCACTCCTTATCTGTCTGCCTGCTTTCTACCAACTCTATCTCAGGATGCGAAGGGCAGAATAAGAAGTCGTATATATAGAAAAAATTCAGCGGGCTGCTCATCGAATATTGATTGGCAGCCCGCTATCGTTAGTATGTTATGAAAAATTTGAGAGAATAGAAACTTCACAGTTTCTGTTTTGTTTTAACTAAACATGATATTATTATAGAGAAAGCATAGAAAAATTATCAATCCTTAGCGACAGCAGGCATCACTTGAGCCGTGTCAGCAGGCATCTCAGTGATATTCTCAGCCTGCATCGGAGTCACATCGGCAGAGTCGACAGACAGGGAGTAACTGTTGGCATACTCTGCTCGTGGATCATTCCAACTGGCATCCCAAGGACGCTGCAGGGCTCCACCAATGGTGAGGATGATTGCCACTACGGCGGCTGCCTTGAAGAACGGCATGAGTCGCTGTTTGAACGGAATCTCACGTGCCTTGACAGTCGTTTGCGCCTCTTCCTCAATCATGGCAAGAATACGTGCATCGAAATCCTCGCTCAATAGATGGGAATCTGCCTCCGCAGCCTCATAGGTGAACAAGGCACGGTACTGCTCCAGTTCAGCAGGAATGTCCTTCTGGCTGAAGAAAGCACGCAGGATACCTTCCTCCTCAAGCGTGGTCTCTACTGCCCAGTAGCGGTCTAAGAGTTGTTCGATGTACTTATAATCCATTTTTGATGTGTGGGATTTTTGTCCCTCTATAATAAATGACGAATGATAAAAAGAAAAGTTACAGGAAAAGGAAAAAATTTTTTAGGTATCTATCTTTTTGAACTGTTCTCGGATAGTCTGACGGGCTCGGAAGATATTGATTTTTACCTGTTCCTCCGTGATGGCAAGGATGGTGGCGATATCCTTATAACTTTTCCCTTCGATGTCTCGTAGTTGCATACAACTGCGTTGTTTCTCTGGTAGTTGGTCGATGAGTTGTCTGACCATTTGGATGCGGTCCTGTTGGATAGTTTGCTCCTCCGGGTTGGCATGGTGGCTGTTGTCAGAAGGCTCCATCTCTGTTTCGAGAGAGATGGTCTGGTTTGCCATGTGGCGGGTCTTGTCAATGGCAAGGTTACGGCAGGCGGTGAGACAAAACGTCTCGATATTGTCAATGGTTCCCCAATTGTCACGGCGGTTCCAGACCTTGATCATCGTTTCCTGCACGACATCCTCTGCCTCCGCAGGATTGAGCGTGATACGGAGGGCAAGCCTGTAGAGTTTGTCCTTCAAAGGCAGGATGTCGTTTCGGAAACTGACCTGTTTCACCTTATTTATTTTTAATCACAGTACCATGTTCACCATCGATAGCAGTCGCCAAAGTGATAATAACTTTACTTACGCCAGCATCTACGGCCTTCAGGGCATTCTCTATCTTGGGGAGCATGCCGCCAGAGATGGTGCCGTCAGCCTTGTATCTCTCAAAATCCTCGCGGGTAATGACAGGAATAACGGACTCGTCATCGTCAGGGTTGCTGAGTACTCCTTTCTTCTCAAACGAGAAAATCAGAGTCACGTCATAGTCCTTTGCTAAAGCCTTTGCCGTCTCTGAGGCAATGGTATCGGCATTGGTGTTGAGGATATGTCCCTCACCATCGTGTGTCAAGGGTGCCATCACGGGAGTGATGCCTGCCTCGATCAGATGACCGAGTGTTTTGTGGGCTACGTTGTCAACATCGCCTACGAAGCCATAGTCAACCCCATCTTTGAGGGGACGCTTATGACTACGAATCACGTCAGCGTCAGCACCAGTCAGTCCGAGGGCGTTGACACCGTTTGCCTGCAACTGTGCCACCAGATTCTTGTTCACCAGTCCGCCGTAGACCATCGTGACAACCTCCAGCATCGCGGCGTCCGTGATACGCCTGCCATTGACCATCTGCGTCTCGATGCCCAGTTTACTTGCCACTTGTGTGGCTCTGCGACCTCCGCCATGAACAAGCACTTTACGTCCCTCAATGGCACAGAAGTCCTTCAATAGTTGGGAGAGTTGCTGCTCGTCCTCGACGACAGCCCCTCCTACTTTTATGATTGTGATTCTTTCTTTCATTTTTTCGATATTTCGAGATATCGATATAACGACATATCGTTACTCCAAATAAGTGTATCCATAGAGTCCTGAGCGGTAGTTGCTAAGGAACTCTTTACCTTCTTCTAAGGAAATCTTACCTTGCTTGACACTTTTTGCCACCCATATTTCCAGTTGGCGGACGAGTTTCTTGGGCTGGTACTGTACGTACTCCAACACCTCTGCCACCGTCTCACCATCGATAATCTGGTCGATGTGGTAACTGCCGTCTTTCACAGAGATATGTACTGCGGTAGTATCACCAAACAGGTTATGCATATCTCCAAGAATCTCCTGGTAGGCTCCTACGAGGAAGACACCCAGGTAATAGGTCTCGTTCTTCTTTAAGGCATGCACGGGCAGTGAGTGCGTATTATGGAGATTGGTCGTGAAATTGGCGATCTTACCGTCACTGTCGCAAGTGATGTCCTGAATAGTGGCATTACGGGTGGGGCGCTCGTCAAGACGCTGGATGGGCATGATGGGGAACACCTGATCGATAGCCCAAGAGTCGCTGAGGCTCTGGAACAGAGAGAAATTGCAGAAATACTTGTCCGCAAGGAGTTTGTCGATTTTCATCAGTTCCTCAGGGATATGCTTCAGGCTCTTGGCGAGCGCATGGATCTCATGGCATACGCTCCAGTACATTGCCTCAATCTCGGCACGAGTCTTCAGGTCGACAATACCATGTGAGAAGAGGTCGAGCACCTCCTCACGGATTTGCTCCGCATCGTGCCAGTCCTCCAGTACGTTGCGAGGAGAGAGGTTGTCCCATATCTCATAAAGGTCTTTTACCAACTGATGGCTGTTCTCATCAGGCTCGAACTCCTCGGGCATCTCTGGCAGTGAGGCGGTTTCCAGCACATCCATCACCAAGATAGAATGGTGGGCAGCAAGGGAACGTCCGCTTTCCGTGATGATATTGGGGTGGGGCAGTTCGTTCTTGTTGGCGGCATCCACGAAAGTGTAGATACAGTCGTTGACATACTCCTGGATCGAGTAGTTGACAGAACTCTCGCTGGATGGGGAGCGTGTACCGTCATAGTCGACACCCAGTCCGCCACCGCAGTCTACGAAGTCTACGTTATAGCCCATCTTATGCAGTTGGATATAGAACTGGGAAGCCTCGCGCAGTGCTGTCTGAATACGGCGGATTTTAGTAATCTGGCTACCGATATGGAAATGGATGAGGCGCAGGCAGTCGCGCATATCCTTCTTATTCAGGAGTTCCAGTGCCTCCAAGAGTTCTGCGCTTGTCAGTCCGAACTTTGAGGCATCGCCGCCACTCTCCTCCCATTTGCCGCTACCGCTGGAGGCAAGTTTGATGCGGATTCCGATATTGGGACGCACGTTCAGTTTCTTAGCCTCACGGGCGATGATCTCCAACTCGTTCATTTTCTCCACGACGATGAAGATTTGCTTGCCCATCTTCTGTGCTAATAGGGCCAGTTCAATATAACTCTCGTCCTTATAACCATTACAGATGATGATGGAATCGCTTTGGCACTGCATGGCGATGACGGCATGCAACTCTGGTTTGGAGCCAGCCTCCAGACCCAGGTTGAACTTGCGTCCGTGGGAGATAATCTCCTCGACGACAGGCTGCATCTGGTTGACCTTGATAGGATACACCACATAGTTCTCGCCTTTATAGTCATATTCCTTCGCCGCCTTCTTGAAACAACTCCATGTCTTCTCGATACGGTTGTCGAGAATGTCAGGAAAGCGAAGTAATACGGGAGACTGGACATCACGCAGTGACAGTTCATCCATCACCTCACGGATATCAATTTGGGTACCATCCTTGCAAGGAGTCACATAGACATTACCCTTGTCGTTGATACCAAAATAACTGGTTCCCCAGCCGTTGATGTTGTAGAGTTCCTTGGAATCCTCAATCGTCCATTTCTTCATCTTTGTGGGTTTATAGGTTTAATAGTTTACGTAGTGCCTCTACGCTAATCTGGATTTTCTCGTAGTTGTCCATCAGGCTGACATCAAGGGTATAGCGTGCCTTGTTATAGAACTCCTCACGCTTAGCGACCTGCTCTGTGATATAGGTAATCAGTTCCTCAGGGCTTTTGTCTTTAATCAACGGGCGTTCCACCTTTCCCATCAGCAGGTGATTGTAGAGAACCTCAGGACTCGCTTTCAGGTAGCATACGTCACCCTGTTGGTTCAGATAATCGATATTGTCGAAAAAGCAGGGAGTACCGCCTCCACAACTGATGATGACATTCTCAAACTCAGCGACCTCATGCAACATATTATACTCTATCTGGCGGAATCCCTCTTCTCCACGCTCAGCGAAAATCTGCGCCACCGTCTTGCGCATCCGGCTCTCGATATACCAGTCAAGGTCATAGAACATCATGCCTGTCTCCTTGGAGAGTGCCTTGCCCACGGTGGTCTTGCCGGAGCCCATATAGCCTATGAGGATAATGCGTCTCATTTCTTCTTGGCTAGTGCTTGGACAATATTCATGCACTCCTCGTAAGAGAGTTCCGTGGCACGCTGGTGCATATTCTTGGGTATGCGGAAGTTCTTGCCGTCATATGCGATATAGGGACCATAGCGTCCGTTGATGACCTCCAATTTACTGTCTTCCGTGAAAGTCTTCAGATGACGTTTCTCCTCCTGCTGGCGTTTCTCGTTGATCAGGCTTATAGCCTCATCCAGCGTGATAGTCATTGGGTCGGTCCCCTTGGGTAGGGAGGTATATTTCTTCTGATGTAGGATGTAAGGTCCGAAGCGACCAGTACCGATGATGACATCTCCTCCCTCGTACTCTCCTACGGTGCGAGGCAATTTAAAGAGTTCCAGAGCCTCCTCCAGAGTCAATGTCTCCAGACTTAACTCGCTGGGCAGTTGCGCAAATTGGGGTTTCTCATTGTCGTCGGCAGTACCAATCTGGATGACAGGTCCGAAACGCCCGATCTTGGCGAAGACAGGACGACCACTCTTGGGGTCAACACCTAGTTGACGCTCACCTGCCTTATGCTCCTGACGGGCGTTGATGGTCTTTTCGACAGTAGGCTCAAAGTTCTTATAGAAACTCTTCATCATACTCGTCCATTTCTCTTTGCCTTCTGCGATCTTATCGAAGTCACGCTCCACCTTTGCTGTGAAGTTATAGTCCATGATATCCTTGAAATGGTCCATCAGGAAGTCGTTGACAACGATGCCAATATCGGTGGGCAACAGTTTTCCTTTGTCAGAGCCAGCCATCTCCTTACGGATCGACTGCTTGACTTGTTTGCCTTTCAGCGTGTCGATGGTGTAGGTGCGCTCCTCGCCCTTCTTGTCGCCTTTGTGTACGTAGTCACGCTGTTGGATGGTGGAGATGGTGGGCGCATAGGTGGAAGGACGACCAATGCCCAGTTCCTCCAACTTATGTACCAACGAGGCCTCCGTATAGCGGACGGGACCTTGGCTGAAACGCTCCGTTGCCTGTATCTCACGACGAGTGAGTTCTTGTCCTTTCTTCAGTGGGGGCAGGATATGTCCAAACTCCTCCTCCTGTAACTCCTCGTCATCAATGGACTCACGGTAGACCTTGATGAAGCCATCGAATTTCACAACCTCACCTTGGGCGATAAATTTTGCCGTAAGCAATTCGCCATTAGCCGTTAGCCCTATCTCTGCGACCGTCTTCTCAATCTCTGCGTCAGCCATCTGACTGGCGGCAGTACGCTTCCAGATAAGTTCATAGAGTTTCTTCTCCTGTGCCGTACCCTCTATCTCCGTCTGGTTCATATAGGTGGGACGGATAGCCTCGTGAGCCTCCTGTGCACCCTTGGAACTGGTATGATATTGGCGGGGCTTGCTGTATTCCTCACCATAGAGACTCTTGATCTCCTCTTTGCTCGCATTGATACAGAGAGCAGAGAGGTTGACAGAGTCAGTACGCATATAGGTGATACGTCCGTTCTCATACAAGTGCTGGGCAACCATCATCGTCTGGCTAACAGTGAATCCCAGTTTGCGGGCAGCCTCCTGTTGGAGGGTAGAGGTAGTGAAAGGAGGAGCAGGGGTGCGCTTCAGCGGTTTCTTGCTGACATTGTCGACGACAAAGGTTGCCTCTTTGCATTTCTCCAGGAACTGCTCTACCTCCTCGTGGGTCTTGAAGCGAGTTCCCAGCAGTGCCCTGACCTCTGTCTGTGAGCCGTCAGGATTTGTAATAGCGAAAATGCCGTTCACACTATAGAAAGGCTCACTCTTGAAATTCTGTATCTCACGCTCACGCTCTACGATCAGACGGACAGCAACACTCTGTACGCGTCCAGCGGAAAGGGCAGGTTTTACCTTACGCCAAAGAACAGGTGAGAGTTTAAAGCCCACAAGGCGGTCAAGGACACGACGTGCCTGTTGGGCATTTACCAGATTCATATCCAGATGACGCGGATGCTCGATAGCCTCTAAGATGGCAGGCTTGGTAATCTCATGGAAAACAATGCGGTTGGTCTTTTCCTCATCAAGTCCTAAGACCTCGCAAAGATGCCATGAGATGGCTTCTCCCTCACGGTCCTCATCGGATGCGAGCCAGACTTTCTCTGCTTTCTTGGCGTTGGACTTCAGTTCTTTGACCAGTTTCTCTTTTTCTTCTGGAATCTCATATTCAGGTTCGAGTGTCTTGGCGTCGATACTCATCTCCTTTTTCTTTAAGTCACGGATGTGTCCGTAACTGGACATCACTTTGAAGTCGTTACCCAGAAATTTCTCGATTGTCTTTGCCTTGGCAGGCGACTCTACAATCACTAAATTCTTTTGCATATACTCTTATATTAAGTTTCGGGCTGCAAAAGTAGAGAAAAGTTTTGGTTACACCTTATATATATAGTAGTTTTTTGCTTTTCTTAACGATTGAGTGCTAAGAATTTTTCTACAGCATGACGGATACTGAGCAGTCCGAACTCCTCGGGATGGAGGTCGGTGATGGGAATCCATAAGCATGCTTCCGCGTCGTCATCAGCCTTGACGGAGACATCGGCGGGGACATGAGCCAGGTAGTCCATGTCAAGGGTATGGACACCTAGTCCACTATACAGATAGACATTAGGACTGGAGAAAAGATATTCTATCTTGTCAACATCTAAACCAGTTTCTTCTTTAATCTCACGGCGCATACCTTCCTCAGCCGTCTCATACATATCCACAAAACCTCCGGGGAGGTCGAGCGTTCCTTTTGCCGGCTCTTTTGCCCGACGTACCACCAGTATCTCCTGACGGTCGTTGACGATAAAGGCAGCAGTAGCGGCACAAGGATTGGCATAGTATACAAAACCGCAGTCCTCGCACTTCTTGCTCTTGAAGTTATGAATTATAAAATGCTTACTGCCACAGATTGGGCAGTAAGCAAATTTCTCTAAGGGATGCTCCATCTTTTCTATTTTTCCCACTTGTCAGTTCTGAAAGGGAACAATGGCAGATTGCCACCATTTTTCACATTACCTATCTGGAAATTCTTGAAACAATAGCGGACGGCGACAGGCTTTTTCACCTTAGGTGAGGTGATGCTAATAGCCTCGTCCCAATAGCCACCGCCAGACTGCCAGAAATGTTTAGCCTCGGCAGGGTAGAAGACTTTGTCCTCTCCTGCGATCTCAAAACCAACCATCTCCTCGAAGGGAGCATCACACCAGTAGTTGTCCTGTGTATGGATGAAGATGGTGTCGTTCTTAATCGTCATGTCCTTATACGATGAACTCTTATATTGGATGGTCTCATAGCCATAGTCACGATTCAGCGCCGTGAAGGCAAGACGTTCTCCTACAGGTTGTTTCTGGGTAGGATGTATCTGGGTGGTCTCGTAAGGATAGGCGAGGTCGTTAGTAGATACCAATGAACTGTTAGGGATTATCTGACTTGCCTTGTATTGTTGCTCACGTAGGAGTGCGCCATCAGTGCCATTGACATTATCCTCATAGGCGTATGGGGCAATCTCGACGAAGTAGAACGGAATCTCACCCAGTCCGAATTGTGAGCGCCATTGCTCCACAAGTAGTTTCATGCGCTGGGAATACTGGTCTCCCGGGTCTCCTACGTTTGAGCATCCCTGATAGTAGAGGATGCCTTTTACCGTTGCCTTCAGGATAGGGTTGAAAGTACCGTTACCCCATAGCAGTGAACGATGGTAGTCCCATTGTGCCCATTTCTTGCAGATAGCCACAGAGTCGGTAGGGTCATTGGTATATTTCTCCAGATTCTCCTTGGTGAGCCAACTCTCCACACGGGAGCCGCCTTTGTTAGCCTCGATGATACCTACGGGGATATCAAGGGTGCGACTCAGCAGACGGGCGAAGAAATATCCAGTGGCAGAGAACTCGCTGACGGTCTTAGGACTGCATACACGCCACTCACACTGGGCGTCGTTGAGGGGCTTTGCTGACATCACACTGGGAATCTTGATACTGCGTACCCCTTTCGAGTTGGCGGCATCCAGGACATGGTGGTTATAGTCTTTCACAGGACACATGCCGAACCCCTTGACAGGCATCTCCATGTTCGATTGTCCCGCACAAACCCATACCTCGCCCGCGAGTACATTATTAATAGTGACTGCTCCTTCACCGTCATTGAAAGTGATGCTCAATGGGGTGTAGGAGGCTTTGGGCGATCTCACCGTCAAAAGGAACTGACCGTCCTTTCCCGCTTTCACCTCACTCTTGTCCTGACTCCATGAGGTGGTTGCCGTGACGGTGCTGTTGGGCTTAGCCCACCCCCATAGACGTACGTCGGTTTGTTGTTGAATGACCATATTGTCGCCCACGAGGTGTGACAACTTGACTTTCGCCTGTGTCCCCCAGGCAAGGGTAGCAAGAACTGCTAATGATAGGATTCTCTTATACATTGTTTCATGTTTTTAGTCGAAATACGTTGCAAAGATAATGATTTTTTGTATCTTTGCAAGCAAGAAAGGTAAGAAATTATGAAAATGCTTAAGACTCTAATCGCTATTTCTATGTTATTAATGTCTACTATGGCTCATGCACAGCAAGGGGCGGAGATGGATTTGTGGCCCTCTGCTCCTAACACGTCGAATGGGGATCCTAATGATTTGGCAAAGGTGACGGTATTCCTGCCCAACAAGGATGTTGCCACAGGTCGTGCTATTGTGATTTGTCCTGGAGGCGGATATACGCACCTTGCTTTCGAGAAGGAGGGGACCTCGTGGGCTCCCTTCTTCAACGCACAGGGTATCGCCGTCGTCGTATTGAAATACCGTATGCCTCATGGAGTGGCACAAGTGCCTATCGAGGATGCCGAGGAGGCAATGCGGCTGGTACGGAGGATGTCTGTCGCCTGGAATATCAACACAGAGGATGTGGGTATCATGGGATTCTCCGCAGGAGGTCATCTTGCCTCTACGATAGCGACGCATTCCAAGGGTGATGCACGTCCTAATTTCCAGATATTGTTCTATCCTGTGATTACGATGGAGCAGGGTGTGACCCACCAGGGTTCCCGTGATAACCTGTTGGGCAAGAAGCCGAAACGAAAACATTTGAATGAATATTGTAATGAACAGCATGTCAGCGGTTCCACTCCTCGTGCCTTCATCGCTCTTGCCCACGACGACAAGGCGGTGTCACCCATCAATAGCATCAGTTATTACGAGGAACTCTGTCAGTGTAAGGTCCCTGCCACTTTGCATATCTATCCTACGGGTGGACATGGTTTCGGCAGTCTGCAGTCATTCCCCTATCATTATGAGATGATGTTGGAATTGCGTGCGTGGTTGAGGAGTTTTTAAGGTCTCCCAGGCACACATTTGCGAATCATAATCGGAATCGTCTCCACGTGGGACGATTCTTTTGTTATGGTGACTTTCACCATGCAAGCCTTGCTGTTGAGGGGGATAGAGATAGCCATCTATCTCCACGCCCACCATCGCATCGATACTCCCGTCGCTGTCCACGTCACCTGTGCAAAAGTGATAGACAGGGTAGGGCAACATCCATTGGTCATTGGTGGAGTCGGTCTGCAGGGTCAACGCATACAAAGAGTCGTTTCGCTGTATCAATGAAAAACCTCCGTTCTTCATCTCTTGGCTGGCAGCAGGTGTACTTGACAATAGCCAACAGCCAAAAATCGCCCTTCACTCTTACAGCAGACTTCTAAGTTCTGCCTCCAGATCCTTTACCTGCATACTCCTCTTGTAGAGAGCGTTGTCACGAGTGATCAGGAAGTAGTTGGGCAGCCCTTGTATATTATAGGTAATCAGCAACTGTGAGTCCACACCCTCTGGGTCACGTACATTGATCCAGGGCAGTGCCGCAGTCTGCTGCTTCCAGAAGTGCTCGTCGGTATCGAGTGACACCTGATAGATCTCCAAACCTTGCGCATGGTACTTATTATATAACTCTCTTAGGAGCAGGATACGCTCTGGCGATTTCTCCAGTCCGAAGAGGTGGAAGTCAAGGAGTACGACCTTACCTTTCAGTTCTGACAGGCGGCGTTGCTGTCCCTTGTTGTCGGTGAGGGCAATATCTATCAGACCTGTTGCGCCTATTTGGTTGACATCGATAGCCTTTGCCGCATTAGCCTCGGAGATACGGATGTTATTCATGCCCTCTATGGCGATATTATGTAGGTTGGCACCACGCTCTGAGCCCGGATAGTAAGTATCCCAACTGGTGGCAACGGCAGCAAACACTTTGATGTCGTCTTTGTCTGAGCGGGAGTTGAAGATAAGCATATTTCCAAGTGCTTGGAAGAGAGCGAAATAGGAGTACGAGCGGTTGGGCTCTTTCAGGATGTAGTTCATCTTCACCTCCTGCTTGTAGTCCTGAATCATCTTCAGAATACTGTCGTTCGACTCATCGACACTGAGGTTGTCGTTCTGCTGTACAGCCATCGCACGTTGTGTCAGGTCTATCTGCTTGAGTGTCAACTCCTTGATCTTCGAGCAGTTGTCAGAGCCGCTCACCTCATATTGGGTTGCCATCTGTGGATATTGTGCCTTGATGGTAACCGTCTCCGTAGAGTCGATGCTCACATTGATAATCTGGTCACTGATGCGCAGACGGTAGAACTCGGGTGCCTCAGTCTGTTCCTCCGCAAAGGCGAAGGCACCATCCTCATCCAGTTTCACAGAGTCGAGCACGGCAATCTCCTCCAGTCCTACGTTCTCGAAATAGAGCACAGAGTCCTTGGCATTGGTGATATTGCCTTCCACATGAAACTTTTTCTCGCTACACGAAGCCAAAGCCAATACAGCAATGGCAGTTATCAGATACTTTCTCATTTTATCTATTTTTATGAATTTGCGTACAAAGATAGTAGAAAAAATCGATTCTCCGAAAAGAAAAGGCATTTATTTATGATTTAGTCGAAGTGTTCTCATTAGATAAGGCATGGATATACTGCCATAGTTGGCGGTAGAAGGGATGGCGTGTCATAGTGGGGGCATCGCCGAGAATGATCAGTTTCATGCGGGCTCTGGTGATGGCGACATTCATACGACGGAGGTCACGCAGGAAACCAATCTGTCCCTCGTCATTGCTGCGAACCATCGAGATGACGATGATGTCACGTTCCTGTCCTTGGAAACCGTCAACGGTGTTGACACTGATCTGACGACGGAAAGGTTTGAAGAACTCCCGTTTCATCAGCAATCTACGGAGATACTGTACTTGGGCACGGTAGGGAGATATGATACCCACATCAATACGCTCGTCCAACAGACGTTGCTTGCCAATGCGCTCGAAATACTGTTGTAGGGTGTTCAGGGTCAGGTCCGCCTCCTCTTTGTTGATACGTCCGAACGACTCACCGATGAACTCTTCTTTGAACTCATACGCCGAGGTGTCCACCCATTCCATCGGGATGTCTAAATCGAGGATGCCACGATATCTCACATTGGGCGCACTCTCTACCTGTCCGTCATAGAAATAGTTGGACGAGAAGCGCATGATATCATCGTTCATGCGGTATTGTATCTTCAACAGGGTGACCACCTCGGGCTTGTTTTCCACGAGACGCTCCATGAGAGTTTTCCCTAAACCTGCCTTCAAGGCAGCAATACTCTTGACGGTAGGTGGTAGTTGGCAATGGTCACCAGCGAGAATGACACGGCTGACTCGCCGAATCGGAATCCAGCATGCCGCCTCCAGCGCCTGTGCCGCCTCATCGATAAACAGCGTGCCGAATTTCTGTCCGTCCAACAAACGGTTAGCGGCTCCTACCAGTGTGCAGGCAATGACACGAGCCTCCCCGAACAGTTCGTTGTTGATACGAATCTCCAGTTCAGTGGCTCTACCTTTCAGACTCTCTAATCGCTGATGGTATTTCTCGTCTCCTCTTTTCCGATGAGCACGCAACTCCCGAATCGCCTTGCGGATCGCCCACAGATGGGGATAGTCGGGATGTGCCTCGAAACGTCTTTCGTAGGTGAACGACAGCATCTTGTCATTCACTCGGGTTGGGTTGCCGATGCGTAATACATTGATGCCTCTGTCCACCAGTTTCTCTGATATCCAGTCGACCGCCATATTGCTCTGGGCACATACCAACACCTGACTCTCTCGCATCAAGGTCTCTCGGATGGCCTCTACCAACGTCGTTGTCTTACCGGTACCTGGAGGTCCATGCACAATAGCCACATCTTTTGCCCGTAGCACCCTATTGACAGCCTCCTCCTGTGTGGGATTCAGATAAGGGAATTGCATAGGTGGGAAGACAAAGGTCTCTGCTTTCTGGTGGGAATAGAAAAGGTCACGCAGATAACCGATGCGTCCTTTCCCTTTGATGGCACGGTCGAGAGCCTCCAGCATCAGGCGATAACTCGTCTCGTCGAAAGAGAGTTGTACGCCCAGGTTCTGGGTGTTTTGTAGGGTGACTAGATAACCGTTGTTGGGAATGATACACACCATGCGGTCACCATCCACATAACTGACGGTAGCGGTAAACGAGAGGTATTTGATTTTATTGTCCTCGCAGGAGAAGAACATCACCGTCTTGCCAAACTCGAAGGTATGCTCAATCTCCTGGTCGGAGGTACGAAACACCTCAATGGCAAGTTGGTTCAAGGAGTTATAGTAACTCTTGCCCGCCTTCAGTGGATACCATGCATCACCCCGCTTGACTTTCCGTTGCACACCCATCTCCTCGGTCTGTTTGCGGAAAGCCTCTTTCTCGGTCTGATACTCCAGTTGAAGTAGCAACCGTTGTTGTTCTAATGCCTGTATTGGCGATGTCTGTTGAGCCATTTGAGTTGCAAAATTACGAAATAATTTTTAATTATCAATTATATTCTGTAACTTTGGCTTCGCCTAACTTACTCTGCATTCGGAAATGCTCAAATTAATTTGCTATTTCTCTCATTATTTCGTACCTTTGCAAGGTGATGAGGTTACATCTAATACATACAGATATCCCCAAGCCAGAGAGGTTCACGTATCCATTCTGTTATGAGCCGCACCCTCTATGCCAGTTGGCGGCGAAGGAGGTGCAGGGGTATATTGATAGCCATGCGGACATCAAGGAGGATGCCGATCGAGGGAAAATGTTTGGAGTTCTCATCGTCACCCCATCAACCCCATTAAGCCCATCAGCCCCATGTTATTTCCTTGCCGCCTATAGTGGCTTACTGGCAGGCAGGAACGACTGGGACTATTTCGTTCCTCCTGTCTTTGACGCGCAACAGCCTGACGGTCATTTCAAGCAGGAGGAGCGTGCCATCTCCGCCATGACGGACGAGGAGCATAAGGAGACTCGCAAGCAACGCTCACAGGAATTGCAGTTGTGGCTCTTCCATCAGTATCAGTTCTTGAATGCGCAAGGTGAGACAAAGGGCTTGGTTGACATCTGGCAGGACTATCACAAGGAGAAAGTGCGCCGTAAGTTCCCCCTGCCTCCTGGTGGGACGGGCGACTGCTGCGCTCCAAAACTTTTGCAATATGCCTATCAGCAGAGACTGAAACCGATATGCATGGCGGAGTTCTGGTGGGGAGCCTCCCCTCGTCAGGAGATACGCCATCATCTGCAATACTACCCTGCCTGTCGTGGGAAATGCAAACCGATCCTCACATGGATGTTGCAAGGGTTGGAGGTCGATCCGGACCCAGAGACGTTGGGCTTCCCCCATCTGGCGATAGAGACGGTCTATGAGGATGAGGCTCTACTGGTCGTCAACAAGCCGTCAGGACTATTGAGCACACCAGGACGTATCGAACAGTATTCCGTCGAGCGTGTCATGCAACAGCGCTACCCTGATAGTCATGTCGCTCATCGGCTGGATATGTGGACCTCAGGATTATTGGTTGTGGCGAAAAACTTGGAGGTCTATCGTGCCTTACAGCAGCAGTTTATCAAACATCAGGTGCGAAAACGCTATCTTGCAGTCCTGGAGCCTTTAGATAATATGGAACATGTTGGAGTCCTTGGAAAAGGCACCATCTCCCTCCCTCTGCGGCCTGACCCAGTGAATCGCCCTCGTCAAGTTGTGGATTATGAGCATGGCAAATGTGCTGTTACGGATTATGAGTTCCTGAGTGAGGATATTGTCGCTCTCTATCCCCAGACAGGGCGTACCCACCAGTTGCGCATCCATTGTGCTCATCCGGAGGGGCTTGGTCGTCCTATCAAGGGTGATGAACTTTACGGGACGAAAAGCGACCGACTTTATCTTCATGCGGAGCAGATATGGTTTCACCATCCGGTGAGTGGTGAACCCATGCACTTTGTTTTGCCATTTCAATATGGCAATACTACCCTCTTTAATAATAAATAAGGTTAAAGGGGACCGAAAATTGGATATTGTGAATTGAAAATTGAGAAATATTGTTTAATTTTGCAGGTTGAAAGATTCACATAAAAACGTTTTAATTATTTTAGTATTATGATTATTGAGAAAATTCACGCAAGAGAGATTCTGGATTCACGTGGTAATCCTACTGTTGAGGTTGAGGTGACTTTGGAGACTGGCGACATGGGTCGTGCCAGTGTTCCTTCTGGTGCTTCTACTGGTGAGAATGAGGCTTTGGAACTCCGTGACGGTGACAAAGGTCGCTACCTGGGTAAGGGTGTCCAGAAAGCAGTTGAGAATGTAAACACCAAGATCGCTCCCGCCATTGAGGGTATGAGCGTACTTGACCAGCGCGCCATCGACGAGAAGATGCTGGAACTCGATGGTACTCCTACCAAGAAGAACCTCGGTGCCAATGCCATCCTCGGTGTCTCTCTGGCTGTTGCTCACGCTGCTGCCAACTATCTGCAGATTCCTCTCTATCGTTATATCGGTGGTACTAACACCTATGTGCTGCCTGTTCCTATGATGAATATCGTAAACGGTGGTGCTCACTCTGATGCTCCTATCGCCTTCCAAGAGTTCATGATCCGTCCTGTTGGTGCTGCCAACGAGAAGGAGGGTATCCGTATGGGTGCTGAGGTGTTCCACAACCTTGCTAAATTGCTGAAGGCTCGTGGTCTTTCTACAGCCGTTGGTGATGAGGGTGGTTTCGCTCCTAACTTCGATGGTATTGAGGATGCTCTCGACACTATCATGGAGGCTATCAAGGCTGCAGGCTATGAGCCAGGCAAGGACGTAAAGATTGCTATGGACTGCGCCGCTTCTGAGTTCGCAGTACAGGAGAACGGTGAGTGGTTCTATGACTATCGTCAGTTGAAGAATGGCAAGAAGAAGGATCCTAATGGCAAGAAACTCTCTGCTGAGGAGCAGATTGCTTATCTGGAGCAACTGATCACGAAGTATCCTATCGACTCTATTGAGGACGGTCTTGATGAGAACGACTGGGACAACTGGGTAAAACTGACAGACCGTATCGGAGACCGCTGCCAACTCGTCGGTGACGACCTCTTCGTTACTAACGTGAAGTTCTTGGAGAAGGGTATCAAGATGGGTGCTGCCAACTCTATCTTGATCAAGGTAAACCAGATTGGTTCTCTGACAGAGACACTCGATGCTATCGAGATGGCTCATCGTCATGGCTATACCACCGTTACTTCTCACCGCTCAGGTGAGACAGAGGACACCACTATTGCTGACATCGCAGTTGCTACCAACAGTGGTCAGATTAAGACTGGTTCACTCTCTCGTACTGACCGTATGGCTAAGTACAACCAACTGATCCGCATTGAGGAGCAACTCGATGGTCGCTCTGTATACGGTTACAAGAAACTGAAATAAGTATTGGGCTATCATAATCGAAGAGGGGTATTCGCAGAGAGTATCCCTCTTTTTCTTTTGATATAAGTCAAGAAGAGATAGAAGATTGAATAAAAAGTGAAAGAAACCTTGTTGTGTTCGCACACAATATGTAACTTTGCATCGTCAAAAGACAAATAGAGATTGTTTCAGGAACATATTGAGAGATTGTTTCAGGTATAAATTTAAAAGGAAGAAGGTTATGATTATTTTGAATTACGTAGTAGTTTCGCTCGCTTCCAAGGCAATTTCAATGATAAAGAAATAAGCCTGCGAGCATTTTTTAGAAAGGTTGAAAAATTGAGAGAATAAAGAAATCCCTGTGGGTCGTGCGACTCGCAGGGATTATTTTATCTATTATCTCTTATCTAATATCTCTTAACCGCTCCCTGCACTCCTCCAAAATGGCAAGGATATTGTCAACCGTCTCGGCACGGAGCATGGCGATGCGGGTCTGGCGGAAATCAGGGATGCCTTTGAAGACGGGACTGGCGGCAAGATGGCGACGAGTGTGCAGGATGCCTCGCCTTTCGTCAATGCGTTCCACATTGATACGCAACTGTTCCTCCAGCACGTCGATTTTCTCGTCGAGCGTCAGTTCACGACGGCTGAATATCCACGGACAGCCGAAGGTGGCACGCCCGATCATCACGGCATCGACACCATACTGCTCGAAGGCACGGTCGGCATCGCCCAGCGACTTGATATCTCCATTGCCGATGATGGGGATATGGATGCGGGGGTTACGCCTCACCTCCCCTATCAGTGTCCAGTCGGCATTCCCCGTATACATCTGGGCTCGGGTGCGTCCATGGATGGTCAGTGCCTGAATGCCACAGTCCTGCAACTGCTCGGCAAGGTCGGTGATGATCAGTTGCTCGGCATTCCACCCCAGTCGGGTCTTCGCAGTCACAGGTAGTTTCACGGCATTCACCACCTTACGGGTAATCTCCAGCATCTTCGGAATATTTTGCAGCATCCCCGCACCAGCACCCTTGCCAGCCACCTTTTTCACAGGACAGCCGAAGTTCAGGTCTATCACGTCGGGGTCTGCCTGCTCGACAATCCTCGCAGCCTCCACCATCGCCTCCACATCCCTGCCGTATATCTGAATACCCACAGGACGCTCCTCCTCTGCGATGGTCAGTTTCTGGATGGTCGACTTCACATCCCTTACTAGTGCTTCTGCCGATACGAACTCTGTATACACCATCGAGGCGCCAAACCGCTTGCACAGTAGTCGGAACCCGATGTCCGTCACATCCTCCATCGGAGCGAGGAAGATGGGACACTCTCCTAATTCAATATTTCCTATTCTCATAACTCTAACTTAAAAGATGTACCATTCCTCCTGCCATGATCCTGACGGCTCCTTTCATCTCCAACTGAAACAGCAGTGCTGTCAATTGCCCAATGGGAATGTCCGTCTGTACACTAAGCATATTTTGTTGCAAGTCGTTTGTCTTTTGCAACAATGTCATCACCCGCTGTTCCTCTACCGTGAGGTCAGTAAATAGTTCCCCTTCTACAGCAGGACTTTGGGGAGGTCTTTGTCCCCATCCCATTGCTTCCACGAAGTCCTGCACCGACGTGATGAGTGCTGCCGTATTGTCACGGATCATCTTGTTACAGCCCTCAGAGTAAGGCATCCCCACGGCACCAGGGAAAGCGAACACGTCACGTCCGTACTCCTGGGCGATACGACAGGTAATCAGTCCACCGCCTTTGTATGCGCTCTCCACCAGTATGGTGGCATCCGACATTCCGGCCACGATACGGTTACGCTGTCGGAAATTGTTAGGCAGTGCCTGTGTCTGTGTCATATACTCTGTCAGGAGTCCTCCCTGTTCCACCATCACTGCTGCTGTGTCCCGATGGTGGTGTGGGTATATCTGGTCCAGTCCGTGCGCCAGTACCCCCACCGTCTCATAGCCGTTCTGCAGCGCATGGCGGTGGGCGTGGATATCTACGCCATAGGCAAGTCCGCTGACAATCAGCACGTCAGGGCATTGTTTGCGCAGGTCGCTGACGAAGCGTCGAATGATATCCTGTCCGTAGGTAGTACATTGTCTTGTACCTACGATGTCAATCACTCGCTGTTGGTTCAGATCGGCAGTCCCTTTATAATATAATGTGATAGGTGCGTCAGGGCATTCGCTGAGTCGACGGGGGAAGTCGGCGTCATTTAGGGTCAATACCCGAATGTTATTCTTTGTGCAGAACTCCATCTCGGCAGCGGCACGACGCAACGCCTCATCCCAATGGAAACGGTTCTGATACTGCTCGTACACCGCCTGCCCACTGCCTTGTTCCCGATACAATTGCAGTGTCATGCTATGGCTTACCCCCGTCAGTCGGGTCAGTGCCATGGTATAGTATATCTCTTGCTCGTTCATAAGTAGGATGCAAACGCACGGTCATAGTCCTCACTGCCTGACAGACGTCCATTGACCAGGCACACCAATGTGATCTCTCCACGGAAGCAAAGTGTCTCGTCCGAGGCACGGAACAGATCCTGGTGGAACACGTATTTGATGCCCACTTTCTCTAACCACAGGCGAGACACGATGATGTCGTCTGGTCGCAGTGGCACTTTATACCGCAGGTTCATACGGGCCACCACGGCATCCACTCCTTTCTGGTGCATCTCTGCAAAACTTAGTCCGCACTGTTGCAGGAACAGGTGTCGGGTATGCTCGCAATAGTGTATGTAGTTTGCGTTATTCACGATTCCCTCGATGTCGCACTCATAGTCGCGCACCTCCATTCTGGTCTCAAAAATATATTTCATAGGACTTGTAAGTTTAATGGGTTTTCTTCTTGAGATATTCATAGCCAATGCGACAGCGCAGACATTCCTTCTTGTCGCAATATTCTTTTTTCAGTTGTATCAATGCCTGGGAGTCACCTGCGTTCCTTGCCTCCAGTCCGCATTCTTTCCAAAGGCGTGTGATATAGTTGTTCTCCGCTTTGAGATGCTCCAACAGATCAAAGGCACGGTCGCATAGTGCCTCATTAGCCGTATGTCTACCATAGGCAAAGAGCATGGGGATGCAAGTGTTGATCAGCAACAGATTAATAGAGAAAGGGGAGAGATTTTTCTCGTTAGGATCACTTGCCGAGCCGAAGGTATAGTGGGTCTCCCAGTAGGGAGTTACTTTCGTACTCATCAAGTCTTGCAGCGCAAAGATATTCTTGCACTCCATCAATTGCGATAATCCCGCTTTCCGCTCATAGTAGAGGCTGGCGAGTTGTGACAATCGGATATGTGGGAAGTTCTGGGGGCGAAGCCTTAGGAATTTCCATCGTTTGTAGTCCATGGGTCTCAACGAGAACTTATGGGCAAGATACAGATACTCATTCCGTAGTTTGGCGAAATAACCCTCGTTCAGAGCCTCCTGCTGGTAACGCTCGGGCACGGCCTCTATGTCAAGGAGTCCCGCCTGCCCCATAAAGATTGCCTCTATTTGGAAGAGGTCGTTACGGTGATGCCCTACAGCGGATAGGGGTACGTTTGCAGCCCATTCCTCAAAGGTTTCTCCATTGATGCCGAAGCCGTAGTTGCGGGCAAGTGTCAGGAAATAGGCATCCTCCCATGAGCCGTTCATCCGCTCTGCACGCTTTCGGATAGCCTCTGTCTTTTGCTCCAGACGCTCTGTCTGTAATGCCGCCATCCATGAGTGGACAGTCAATGAGGTCAGGTCAGGGATGATCCGGTAACAGGGTGGGTATTGGTCTGTCCGCAAAAGTTCCTCGTAGTTCTCCCTCACTGTTGTTGGCACGTTAAGGAGCATCTGTGGCAGAAACTGCCCCGCGGTATTCGTCACCTCCGTGTCAGCAAGTCCTGTGACATGGAGTATGACGTTGTCGTATGCCTTGTCCTTGTCATGACCGTGCAGATACCAGTCGCTCGATTTGACGTGTATCTCCACGTTACCCACCCAGAGGGTGTTGTTGATCTTTACTTTGGCGTTGAAGAAATCGGGTCCGCTGTTATGGTTGTGCAATCCTGGGTCGATCACCTCGACGGTTCTGCCGTCTGTCGTCTTCAGTTCGCCTAACGGAAACATCTTATGCTTCCACACATAATGCAATAGTTGCTCCATCTGTTTTTATAAATAGTAGGTATATTCTTTGCAAAGGTAATAAATTGCATTGTAAATGTGCAAGTTTTTTACAGAAAATTCGCATTACTTTTAAACCGCTTTCATAGCCTGTTAATTACGAAGCCCCTACATCCTCCCCTCGAAGCCCGTACCTTCGACCCGAGGAAGTGCCGCCTCCTGCCCTCGAAGGTGCTGGCTTCGTGGCAAGGGGAAGGCACCTTTGGGGGATTCAACGGGACCAGCATTCAGAACGGTTATATTTCGTTTCCGGTATACAGTTGATAGTATTTCCCCTTTTGTTGTAGGAGTTCGTCGTGGGTGCCCTGCTCGATGATGCGACCGTGGTCGAGGACGATGATCTGGTCAGCATTACGAACCGTACTGAGGCGATGGGCGATGACGAAGGTGGTGCGTCCCTGCATGATGGAGTCCATGCCACGCTGTACCAACTGCTCTGTGCGGGTGTCGATAGAGGAAGTCGCCTCGTCGAGGATCAGGACAGGGGGATTGGCGACAGCGGCACGGGCAATGGCAAGCAGTTGGCGCTCACCTTGGCTGAGGTTGCCTCCATCGCCACTGAGCATGGTGTGATAGCCACCAGCGAGACGGCGGATGAAGTCGTCGGCACCGACCAGTCGTGCCGCCTCGATACACTCCTCGTCGGTGGCATCGAGTTTACCATAGCGGATGTTGTCGAGGACGGTGCCTGTGAAGAGGTGGGTCTCCTGCAGGACGATGCTCATGCTCTTGCGGAGGGAGTCCTTGCGGATATTGGTGATGGGAATGCCGTCGTAGAGAATCTGACCGCCTTGTATCTCGTAAAAGCGGTTGATGAGGTTGATGATGGTGGTCTTGCCTGCTCCCGTGCCTCCGACAAAGGCGATCTTCTGCCCAGGATTGGTGTTGATGTCGATATTGAAGAGAACCTGCTTGTCCTTGGTATAGCCGAAGTCCACGTCTTTGAAATCGACATCGCCCTTTGGCTCTGTCAGTTCTGTGTGCCCATGGTCCACCTCAGGCTCAGCATCACCTAAGGCGAAGACACGCTCGGCTCCCACGGAGGCGTTAAGCACGCTGTTGATCTGCTGACTGACGTGTGAGACAGGTTGTGTGAAACTCTTGTTGAGTTGTAGGAAAGCAACCACAGTTCCTAATGACACGGTAAGTGCAGAACTGAACGTTGGGAGAGTAGAGTCGATGGCGAGGGTGGCACCGACAACGGCAAGGAGGACATAGCCAAGGTTACCGAGGTTGCCATTGACAGGCATCACGATATTGGCAATCCTGTTAGCATGATAGGCAGAGGAGCGCAGTTGCTCGTTGATAGCCTCGAAGTCCTGTATCGTCTGCGCCTCATGGCAAAAGACCTTCACGACCTTTTGTCCTGTCATCATCTCCTCTATGAACCCATTGACCTTGGCGAGGCTCTGCTGCTGGGTGCGGAAGAAGGCTCGTGACCGCTTGCCTAATTGGGTCGTGGCAATCATCATGACCACGGCAATGAGGATGCTGACCAGTGTCAGGGGAATGCTCAGTACCACCATGGATGTGAATGTTGCCACAATGGTGATGATGGACGAGAACACCTGTGCCATCGCTGTGGATATCATCTGGCGCAGGGAGTCGACATCATTGGTATAGACGGACATGATATCGCCATGGGAACGCTGGTCGAAATAACTGATGGGCAGTCGCTGCATCTTCTCGAAGATATGTTTGCGCAGTCGCAGCATCGTCCCTTGGCTGATGGAAATCATGAGTCGATTGTAGGTATAGGAGCAGATGGTACCAAAGAACAGGATCAGCCCTAACTTAAACAAGGTTTGCGCTAAGGAGGCATATTCTGGGTTGTCAGTCTGTGTGAGCGGCACGATATAGTCGTCGATGAGGGTCTTGGTAAAGAGGGAAGACACTAATGAGGTGAGCGACGAGACGAGGATGCAGATGAGAACCAGCAGCATGGCCCATTTGTAATGCTGCCAAACAAAGGTCGTCATACGCAACAGCACGTCACGCTTAATCTCTCCCTTAGGCATCGAAATCGCCGATGTTCTCTGTCTGAATTGCATAGATCTCTTGATATAACTGGTTTGTCTTTAATAGGTTCTCGTGGGTATCGTAACCTGTCACCACGCCATTGTCCATGACAAGGATGCGGTCACAGTCCTTGACACTGAGGATGCGCTGGGCAATGATGACCTTCGTCATCTCTGGCAACTGGGTATGGAACGCCTCCCGTATCTTGGCGTCTGTTGCCGTATCACAGGCGGAGGTAGAGTCGTCGAGCACCAGTACCTTCGGGTGCTTCAGCAGGGCACGGGCGATACAGAGGCGTTGCTTCTGTCCACCGCTGATATTCGTGCCACCTTGCTCGATATGGGTCTGGTAGCCGTCAGGCATCTGACTGATGAACTCCTCTGCCTGTGCCATTTGGCAGGCTCTCTGGCATTCCTCTATGGTGGCATGGGGATTACCCCAGCGGAGGTTTTCGAGGATGGTGCCGCTGAACAGGATGTTCTGTTGTAATACGACAGAGACGGCTGTGCGTAATGTCGTCAGGTCGTACTCCTTCACGTCATGTCCCCCTACCAATACCTCTCCTTGGGTAGGGTCGTAGAGACGGCTCACTAAATTGACGAGGGTCGACTTACCAGAGCCGGTGCCGCCTATCACACCAATCGTCTCTCCGCTCTTGACGGAGAAGTTGATGTTGTAGAGAGCAGAGCGTTTGTGGCCGATGCCCCCTAACTTAGGGGACGAAGTGTAGTCGAATCTCACACGCTTGAACTCAATGCTGCCATCGGGTACCTCCATAATTCCGTTGGCTGGGTTCACGATATCGGGCTCCTCCTCGATGACCTCCGCCACACGCTTGGCGGAGGCGGCGCTCTGGGTGAGCATGACGAAGACCATGGAGAGCATCATGAGCGACATGAGGATGGACATGACATAGGTGAAGAGCGAGGTCAGTTCTCCTGTCGTCAACGTGCCGCCCACAATATAATGGGCACCAAACCACGAGAGGGCGATGATGCAGCCATAGACCACCATATTCATGATAGGATGGTTCCAAGCCATCAGACTCTCCGCCTTGACGTAAAGTTTATAGAGGTTCTCAGCGGCGCGGGCGAATTTCTCGTTCTCGTATCTCTCACGGACAAACGCCTTGACGAGTCGGATGCCAGTGACATTCTCCTGTACGCTCTGGTTCAACTCGTCGTATTTCACGAACACCTGCTGAAACAGTCTCGCCACTCTTGAGATAATATGGTATAAGGAGAAACTCAGGATAACGAGTGCCACTACGAAGATGACAGACAAGCGGGCGTCGATGACCAGGCACATTAGGATGCTGAGAATTAGGCGGAAAGGTGCCCTCACTGTGACCCTCAAGATCTGTTGGTAGGCATTCTGCAATGAGTTGACATCTGTCGTCATGCGGGTGATCAGTCCACTGGTGGAGTATTTGTCGATGTCTGAGAAGGCAAAGCGCTGGATGTTCCGATACATCGCACTCCGCAGGTTGGCGGCAAACCCAGTGGCGGCATAGGCGGAGAAACGTCCAGCCAGAATACCAAAGCCCAGACTGAGGAACGCCATGCCTAACATCACGGCTCCATAGCGGTAGACATTCTCGATATTCCCGGCATTGATGCCCTTGTCGATGAGTGAGGCCGTGACGTAGGGTATCAGTACATCCATCACTACTTCCATAGCCGTAAAGGTGGGGGTTAGGAGTGATGCTGTACGGTATTGCCGAATCTGTTGATAGAGCGTCTTAAACATTTATTTCAGTTAAGGAGTTGGCGGAGGTCATCCGGTGAGTTCGCTATCAGGATTTGGTGATGCCAGTCTTTTCTGGTGAAACCTTTTGACTGGAGGTCGTCAAGGAGGGCTTGCAGGGAGTTCCAAAACCCTTTCATGTTATAAAGGATGATTTTCTTGCTATGGTAGCCGATGGTAGCGGAGGCGGCAATGGTGAAAACCTCGTCAAGGGTGCCAATGCCACCTGGCAGGGCGATGAATACATCTGCCTGATCTTGCATCAGTTGCTTGCGGTCACTTAGGTTGTCGCAGAACATCTCGACATCCACATAGGGGCTGATGCGTCCCGACTGTTCAATAATGGTGGGTATGACACCGATGACTTGTCCACCAGCCTCATGGGTAGCCTTCGCCACGCACTCCATCAAGCCTTGGTTGACACCTCCGTACACCAGGGAGTGCCCGTTTTCCCCTATCCAACGCCCCAGTTCCTCCGTCATCCGGAAGAAATCGGAGTCAATATCGGCATTCGCAGAGCAGAAAACACAAATTCTCATGATGATAGTTTATTTTTTCCAGAAACGACTGGTGATATCCTCAAACTCCCCGTTCTCCGTCTGGCGGTAGAGGCGTTGATTGGTGGTAGGTTGCTTGAGGGGGCCCAGATGCTTGATGAAAGGACCGATCTTGATATAATCGAAATCGGTCTTACAAATAGAGGAAGAGATGCGGATGCGCCCACTATACCATGCGACCTTGAACATAGGATGCGCCTCATGAATATACTGCGCCAGTTGGTTGACACTTTTCGGATCGGCGTCACCTCCCATGAAAGCGATACAAGTGATGTCGCTACCGAACTTTTTGACAAAGCCATCAATGGCATCGGTATCCAAGGGAAGTCCGATGTCCTCCCAGAGATAGTGGCTGTGGCAGCCAGGGCAGCGACAAGGGCAATTCGAGATATTGATCGCCAATGTTACCTCATCGGGTATCTCTTGGAATACGATGCCAGTGTTGACGTATTTAAGCATGATTAATTCTTAGCATGCGCATAGAAACGACGAGCGGCCTCTTCCTGACGTGGCTGTGAGAAGTTGCTGACACGTTTCAGGTAACCGATGATACGTGTCATATAGTCCACATTCTTAGAATGGCAGTGGGGGCATTCCTTCAGATAACGCTTGTCGATATGTCCGCAGTCGTTGCAAACAGTGTTTGGAATATTGAATGTGAAGTAGTTGCAACCTTCCTGTGCAGCGACTTTCAAGAGATGGGCATATTGTTGTTTGCTGAGGTGTTCCTCTAAGTTCATGTGGAGTGCAGAGCCACCAGTGAGATGCTCGATATAGGGAGCACCATGCAGTTTGAACTTATCAATGATGGTCAGTGAGTCGTCCTCAACAACATAGAAATAACTGTTGTAGCAGTCGCGGGGTACGAAATAGCCGTCCTCACGATCCCACTTAGCATGCTTCACACCTACGTTCTCTGCAGGAATCATCTCGCAATTGAACATTACCTCTTTAGTGCGATACTGCTTATTATACTTCTCAACCAAACCGAGGATACCCTGTACGAAATGCAGATAGTCATCATTAGGGGTAATCTTCAGTCCCATGAACTCGGCTGCCTCTACCAGTCCGTTGATACCGATGGTAAGATACTGACGACTGATATTGATATAGCCGGCATCGAAAAGTGGCAACATACCATGAGCCTGTAATTCCTTCAAATTCTCATTATATGCTGTCTGCACCTTATGACAGAGGTCAATAACACCACCCAAGTACTCCAAATAGTCTATCTTGTGATTGACGGCATACTGGATACAACGGTTCAAGTTGATAGTCAATACACTCTTCGAGCCAGTGGACACACCACCAGCACCCAGTGTATAACTGAAACCATTGTCCGTGATTTCGTTGCGCAGACGGCAGCAAGAACTCAAGGAGTCGGCATTATCACTCATATAGGTAAAGAACGAATGTCCCTCAGCATACATCTCTGCCGTGAAATCGCCCCACTCCTTATCCAGACACTCACCGTTCTTATCGGTCAACAAAGCCATGGTCTCTACAGGGAAGGTCAGCAGGGTCTTGGTGCGCTCTTGGTTAAACCACTTCATGAAACGCTTCTGCAACCATGACAGACCCTCCCAGTCTGGCTTGGAGCCATCGGGGAAATAGAACTCACCAAAGATACTCTCAAAATAGTATTTGTCATAATAGGCTACATTCCAGAACACAGCCTGATAGTTGCGGGCACCAGTTGGTTGGTTCAAGGTGTAGACTATCTGCTCGAAATAATCTGTTATCACTTTGTCGAGTGTGCGCTTCTTCAAACTGAGGTCAGCCAGTTCGTCAGAGTGCTTATAATAGTCCTGTCCATATTCCTTTCCTAAAAAATAGTTCATGTACATCAGGAATTCAGGGGTTGCACAAGCACCACTCAGCATACTGGAAACCATGAACACCATGTTCACGAAACCACCACAGAAACTCTTTAGGTTCGTGGGTGCTGTGGAGTTACCACCAATGGAAATGGTACCACCAATCAGCCAGGGATACATTGTAATGGAAGCACAATAGTTGGCAAGACTTGTCTCGTCATTTTTATATATAAAATGGTGAGTTAGTTTGTCAATATATTCATCAGCAAGTTGCTTGCCATACATTTTCTTGATGCGGTCTGTCAACAGACGACGGTTCAAGCGAATGAAGTTGGATTTAGGCAACTCACCTATCAAAGTTGCAATATTCTTATGCTCTACGTTTGCATTAGCATCATACTTTGAACCTGTTGCGGCATTCACAGACTCGCAATATTCTGACAAGAATTCCAATTTGGCAAGTGTCTCACGGTCCTCCGTGTGAGCCTGACGATATAGCATAAAAGACTTTGCTACTTTATAGTAGCCCTCGCTCATCAAGGCCTCTTCCACTTGATTTTGGATGTCCTCTACTGTTATGTCGTTTTGAATATTTAAACGACTGAGAATCTTTGAGATAGCACCAAGATCAGTAGGCTGGTTAACACTTTCGAACGCCTTCAAAATGGCATTCATAATCTTGTCTAGCGAGAACTGATCTTTTGATCCGTCGCGTTTCGTGATGGTGAAGTTTTTAATTTCCATTGTTCTATATATTATCAAGTTTTTAATTACTTCTATTTAGAGGAAAAGTTTTCCGTTTTGGACAACTTTTTTATTTTTTAAATCCAAAAAGTTTTCCATTTCGGAAAACCGAATTCGGTTGCAAAGATAGTAAATTTCCCGAATACCATCACTATATAATATCTAAAAAAATGTAAATATCCAAATAAATTTGGTACTTCCCTTACTTCTTCGTACCTTTGACCTTACGGTCGAAGATAGGCTGCATCTCGGAAAATTGCAAATAAATTTGCATTTTCTCTCGATTTGCACTATCTTTGCACCCAAATAATACAGTATTAGATTTGAAGACATTTGAAGAGTTAGGCGTTTGCGAAGAGATTCGCCGCGCTATTGAGGAGTTGGGTTTCGTACAGCCCATGCCCGTACAGGAGGAGGTAATCCCTTATTTGCTTGGTAATCAGAATGATGTTATCGCACTTGCCCAGACAGGAACAGGTAAGACGGCAGCATTTGGTATTCCCGTATTGCAGCGAATTGCAGAGACACCTCATCCCCAGTTCGGGGAGGTAGGGAGAGGTCTTCCTCATGCCTTGATACTTGCTCCTACCCGTGAACTTTGTTTGCAGATCACCGATGATCTGCGTGATTTCTCGAAGTATATGGAGGGGATCCATATCGAGGCAGTCTATGGAGGTGCCTCTATCGAGCAGCAGATACGTGCTTTACGAAAGGGAGTACAGGTCATTGTCGCTACTCCAGGTCGATTGATAGACCTGATGAAGCGTGGGGTGGCAAAGTTGGATGATGTGTATAATGTGGTGCTTGACGAGGCGGACGAGATGTTGAACATGGGTTTCTCCGAGAGTATCGACGCTATTTTGGAGGGAGTCCCTGCCGAACGTAACACTTTGTTGTTCTCCGCCACGATGAGTAAGGAGATAGAGCGTATCGCCAAGGGTTATCTGCATGACTACAAAGAGATTGTGGTGGGAAGCCGTAATGAGGGTGCCGAGCATGTGAACCATATTTATTATATGGTGAATGCCAAGGACAAGTATCTTGCCCTGAAGCGTTTGGTCGACTATTATCCTCGTATTTTCGCCATCATCTTCTGTCGCACGAAGATGGAGACACAGGAGGTGGCCGATAAACTGATCCGTGACGGCTATAATGCGGAGAGCCTGCATGGCGATCTCTCCCAGCAGCAACGTGACCTGACGATGCAGAAGTTCCGCCAACATACCGTTCAGTTGCTGGTGGCAACGGATGTAGCGGCACGTGGATTGGATGTCGACGACCTGACACACGTCATCAACTACGGTCTACCAGATGATATTGAGAACTATACCCATCGTTCTGGTCGTACAGGACGTGCAGGAAAGAAAGGCACCTCCTTGAGTATTGTACACTCTCGCGAGAAGCATAAGATCCGTAATATAGAGAAGGAGATAGGTAAGGCTTTCGAGCAGGGAACGATTCCTACTGCCGAGGAGATATGCAAGAAACAATTATATAAGGTGATGGACCAGATCGTCAAGGCTGACGTGGACGAGGAGCAGATCGCTCCGTTTATGTCGGATATCGACCGTTTCTTCGAGTATGTCGACAAGGAGGACCTCATCAAGAAGATTGTATCCTTGGAGTTCGGACGTTTCCTTGCCTATTATGCTGATGCTCCAGAAATCACGCCAGTATCCTCTGGTCGTGATAAGGGTCAGAAACGGGAGAAGGGAGAGCGTGGTACCAAGGACAAACGGTCGAGAGGTAATGGTCCTCGCAAGGCGGAGGAAGGCTATCGTCGTCTGTTCATCAATCTTGGTAAGAGAGACGGTTTCTATCCTGGCGAGTTGATGCAGTTCCTGAACAAGCATGTGAAAGGTCATGTGGAGGTAGGGCATATTGACCTGCTGACGATGATGTCGTATTTCGACGTACCAGAGGAGGATGCCCCTCGTGTGATGAAGTTTGTGAACGGCCAGAAATACAAGGGTAGGGAAGTTCGCTGTAACGATGCCGACGAAGGTGGAATGGCTAGGGAGCCCAGAAATTATAGGAATCCTAGGGAAACTAGGTCAACTAGATCACCTAGAGAAAATAGGACCCCTAGGGAAACTAAGAAGACCTATACCAAGAACGAGTGGATGCAGTTCTTGAATCCAGATGGTATGAAACTGAAAGGCGAGATGCCGGACTTCAGTGAGGAAGGCTGGGCAATACGAAAGCCAAGAAAGAAAAAAGGTTGAGAGCACTCTCAACCTTTTTATATATCCATACCTTATCTTATTGGATGCCTATCTCTTTGAGCAGGTGATCGGCATGTCCCCAACGGTCCATCATATAGAGCATGTAGCGAATGTCCACGTTGATGGTGCGTGCCAGTTGACGGTCGAAGAAGATATCGCTGGAGAGACTGTCCCAGTTGCCGTCGAAGGCAAGACCAAGCAGTTCTCCCTTATGATTAAAGATAGGTGAGCCGGAGTTACCACCTGTGATGTCATTGTTCGACAAGAAGCAGAGTTGGAGGGTACCAGTCAAAGGGTCAGCATATTTCCCGAAGTCCTTGACAGAGAGCAGTTCATGCATCACAGGCTCTGCGAAATACTCGAAGTTCTCGTCAGCCTTCTGCATCTTCTCCCAGAGACTGCGTGCTGTCGTGTAGTAGCCAGAGGGTCGTCCGCCCAGTGTGTACTCACCAATCTGTCCGTAGGTCATACGCATGGTGAAGTTAGCGTCTGAGTAGTTGGGCATATCCTGTTCCATGCGCAGTTTGGCGGCACAGAGATACTTCTCCTGTTCTGCGATTTTGATACTGAGTTGTTTACGGTCCGCATTGATCTTTGCCAACAACTCGTTAAGTGCCAGTCCGTACTGGATACCTAAGTCATTGTAAAAGCCTTTCTTGTTGAAATAGATGGGCTTGTCGCTCATCAGCACAGATTTCTTATAGAGTGCGTTGGCATAGGCGGTATAGTCGCCATGGAACTTTTGGTCGATGGTCTCATAGAACTCAGGCAGATAGTAGTCATCCGTCATCTGCTCACGGTAGTTCTTCAACAGCGCCGCCAGTATCTCGATGTCGGTAGCCTCATCCCATTCGTTGCTGTTGTCATCAAACTGGTGGTATTGCTTCTTGGGCTTATCCTCAGGACCTTTGACGGGCATGCCCCAGTTCATACGCCAGGCACGGGTGCTCAGTTCGTCCTGCATGACGAAAGTCTCGATAAACAGCATACGGGCACGGGTGATGGCAAGGCGTTTTCCGTAGAGTTCAGCCATCTTGTCGAAGTCAAGCAGTCCTTTCAGGTATTCCGTAGAGTCCTGCCAATGCTTCAGTCTCACCTCGAAGTCACGCTTCTGCTGGACGAGTCCGATGGAGTCGATGCACTTATTCATACCAATGGAGTTCTTCCAGTAGTTGGAGGAGTGGGCGTATTTGGAGTCGTATTTGATTCGGATAGCCTCGTCGGTACGCATGTGGCGTAGCATGATCTCCTGCTTGACACCACGCACCTGTGCGCGTGGGGCGTTGATGGCATCATGACGCTCTTGGATGCCATAACTGCTGAGGTAACGACTGGTGGAGCCAGGATATCCTAATATCATGGCGAAGTCGCCAGGCTTATAGCCCTCCATAGAGACTGGTGCCCATGATTTGGGGTGGTAGGGCACATTGTCCTTGGAGTATTTCGCAGGACCGTTCGTCTTGGCATCCGCATAGATGCGGAACACACTGTAGTCACAGGTCTGACGGGGCCACATCCAGTTATCGGTCTCTCCGCCGAACTTACCCATCGACTTGGGTACGGCGAATACTAGGCGTACATCCTCGAAGTCACGATAGGTTGTCAGATAGTATTTGTTACCCTCATAGAAAGGTAGAATCTCCACACGTAGGGTGGAGTCTTGTTGACGGATGCTCTTCTGCCATGCGTTCTGCACGGAGTCCACAAACGCCTCTACCTTCGTAATGGGCAACGCATCCAGTCCGAGTGCGTTGAGGCTGTCAGTCACGTCCTTCTGGTCCACCATAAAACTGACGAAGAGGTCCTCGTTGGGCAGTTCCTCCTCATACGAGTTGGCGATGAAACCGTTGAGCATATAGTCGTGCTCTACGGTAGAATGGCTGCGGATAGCCTCAAAGCCACAGTGGTGGTTGGTGAAAACCAGTCCGTCGGGTGACACCACGACTCCCGAGCAGTAGCCACCGAAGTTGACGACAGCGTTCTTCACGGCATTGTCACTCTGGTACAGTTGCTCCTGTGGTAACTGGAAACCATACTGTTTCATCTGTTCATACACTGCCGTAGGCAGGTTGTAAAGTGTCCACATGCCCTCGTCGGCATGTGCAAGGTTTACTAGGGATGCTAGTGTTACAAGAGATACTAGGATTCTTTTCATACGATATTTATTTTTTGAAATATTTTCCGATGACAGGGAGACTGCCCAAAGGCAGATCGCGCTTGATGATGACAGCGACAAAAAGGATAATCAGTAAAGTGTTGAAGGCAAGTGAGACCAGTGCAGACCAGTCGCTGGCGGTCTTCATAAAACCATAGAGCACGAAGGTCAGTACGACATAGAGCGAGATGTCCTTCATGGGATAGGGGATAGGATTCTTCCGTTGTCCTACGATGTAACTCAGCACCATGGCCGTGCCATAGCCTGCCACACCACCCCAGGCGCAAGCCCAGTAGCCATACTTGGGGATGAACAGGATGTTGACAGCAAGTAGTACCGCACAGCCTGCCAGTGAGAACCAAGCGCCATAGATGGTCTTGTCGATGAGTTTATACCAGAACGACAGGTTGAAGTAGACACCCATCATGATCTCTGCAGCCATGACGATAGGTACCACGCCCAATCCCTCACGGTAGTCTGCGCCAATGATATACTGCAACAGAGGCATCCAGCCGACCACACACAGGAAGGCGAGCAGGGTGAAGATCAGGAAGAACTTCATCGCCGAGGCATAGTATTCCGTCTTGTCCGAGTCCTTGCTCTTGGCGAAGACGATAGGCTCATAGGCATAGCGGAAAGCCTGGGTGATCATCGCCATAATCATCGCTATCTTGACGCATGAGCCATAGATGCCCAGTTGTACGTTGGCGTCAGCCTGGTCGGGATAGACCAATGGGAAGATGATCTTGTCGGCTACTTGGTTTAGGATGCCTGCGATACCCAGTATCAGGATAGGCCATGAATAACTGAGCATGTGTCGCAGCAGTTGTCCGTCAAAGCACCATTGGATGCGCAGCAGGTCAGGCAGGAAGAACAGCGTGATGAAGGCGGTGCATATTAAGTTGATGAAAAACACGTAGAACACGGTGGTTTTGCCCAATACCACGAAGTAGAACACATTAAGGGTGATGTTCAGTGCGATGAACAATAGTTTCAGCGAGGCAAAGCGGATGGCACGTTTCTGGAAACGCAGATAACTGAACGGTATAGCCTGCAGGGCATCGAGTGCCACCACGACAGCCATCATCTGCAGGAATTCGGGATGTTCCGTATAGCCTAATGTTCCGCTGATGGGGGTGATGAAGCCGAACACCAATAGCAGGAAGAGGACTGTCAGTGAGCCCACAACAGCCATGGTTGTCGAGAATACCGTATCGGGCTTGGTCCGCTCATCGTTGGCATAGCGGAATAGCGTGGTCTCCAGGCCAAAGGTCAGCAGCACGAGGATAAGCGCTGTGTAGGCATAGACATTAGTACTGATGCCGTAGTCGCCCGAATCCTTGGGCATATAGTGTGTGTAGAGTGGGACGAGCATATAGTTGAGGAAACGTCCCACGATGCTCGAGAGTCCATATATGGCGGTGTCTTTCGCCAGTGATTTCATGTTTGCCATAATTCGTTATCTCATTATTTCGTTATCTCGATATCTCGTTATATCGACATTACCCAAAGAATAAATAGCAGATCGCGATTGCCGCAATGATTCCCGCCAAGTCAGCAAGCAAGCCACAGGCGACGGCATGGCGGGTCTTGGCGATGCCCACCGAGCCGAAGTAGACGGCAAGGATATAGAAGGTGGTGTCAGTAGAGCCTTGGAAGACGCATGACAGTCTGCCCACGAACGAGTCGGCTCCATAGGTTGTCATGGCATCCACCATCATCCCTCGTGCGCCACTGCCCGACAACGGTTTCATCATTGCCGTAGGCATGGCGTCTACCCACTGGGCGTTCATTCCCGTCAGTTCCACACACCAGCGCATGCCGCCGATGAGCATATCCATTGCCCCAGAGGCACGGAACACACCGATGCCCACGAGGATGGCGACGAGATAGGGGATGATGCGCACGGCAGTCTGAAAACCGTCTTTCGCTCCCTCGATGAAAGCGTCATAGACATTGATCTTCTTCCTCACACCTGCTGCGATAAAACTCACGATAATCGTCATCAACAGGATATTCGCCACGGTGGTGCTCACACGGTTCATCGTCTCTCCGTCCATCCGTGAGAAGCCCCAGATGATACCTGCCACCACAGCACAGGCACCGCCAAGGGTCAACAGCAAGGTGCGGTTCAACAGGTTGATATGTTGGAAGAGGGAAGTCACGATGATTCCCACCAGTGTCGAGAAGAACGTGGCAAGCAGGATGGGGATGAAGATGTCCGTAGGCTGTGTCGCTCCCATCTGCACACGATATACCATGATAGAGACGGGGATGAGGGTCAGCCCACTGGTGTTCAGCACGAGGAACATGATCATCGGGTTCCACGCCGTGTCTTTCTTGGGGTTCAGTTCCTGCATCTGCTCCATCGCCTTGAGGCCGAGTGGGGTAGCGGCATTGTCGAGTCCCAGCATGTTGGCGGCGATATTCATGAAGATAGAGCCAGTGACGGGATGACCTTTAGGGATGTCAGGGAATAGTTTGGTGAACACAGGTGAAAGCAGACGAGCCAGTACGTTGACGACACCGCCTTTCTCGCCAATCTTCATCACGCCCAACCAGAGCGACAGCACTCCAGTCAGTCCTAAGGAGATCTCAAATGCCGTCTTCGATGACGCAAACGTAGAGTCCATCATCGCAGGGAACACGTCGTAGTCTCCCCAGAACACCAACTTCACCACCGCTATCACGAAGGCGAGCAGGAAAAAAGCCACCCAAATATAATTCAGTACCATATTGGTGACAAAGTTACGAAAAAAGCTTGTAAAAGCGAAGCGATTTTGGAAGATTAACGCAATTCGGCCTGAAATAAAGGCAAGACGGGGAAGAACGAGGAAGCTCAATTTGGGGCTGAAAGCAAATTGGGGAAGATTGGTGAAGGAGTTAGGTTGCCAAATCGTAACCCAAAAACAGGGTCCTGATGCAGGTTAATCGACTAAGCAGATATGGGCAAAATGGCGCACTTTTCACCGCCTGTTCACCGTCCGTTTCTTATTCCGCAAACTGCTATATTTTGCATAGCGATGGATGCCAAAAGAAATAGTAGTTTTGCAGCCAAAATTAAAAACGGAGTAAGAAACATGAGAAGTACTTTTAACATTCTGTTCTATGTGAACAAGAGTAAGGAGAAGAACGGTGTGGTGCCTGTGAT
>JAFUFD010000018.1 GCA_017470055.1 Prevotella sp.
CCACCAACGGCCGTGTCCCACTTCCCTGGTTGGATGTCTTTCCATTCGGGTCGTTTCTGCAAATACAATTCTCCCCGACTATTAAACACGTGCAGATGGACGACGGGATGTAGCAGTTTCGTCCCGCTATGACACTCTCCCCTTGTGGCCGAACCTATCATCCGTCCCTCTTCATCCACCAAAGGAAACCGCTCTAAACTGTTATCTTTGTTCATACCCGATGATAAATGCCTATTCCCTCACCCTTCCTGATTCCTATAATTGGCTACAAAGTTACGAATTATTTGCGAGAAAAATATCTCCAGACACAAAAATACACATTATTTAAATAACTTTCCTATGCCTCTTATTACTTCTTATTCATAATTGTATTTATAATAGCATTTATCTCTTCATCATCCACTCTACCATTATTATTCAAATCTACATTGCTGAGTCTAAAGTTAGTTGCTGCTTTGCCATTCTTCGCATTGATTACTTCTACAATGTCTGCAGCATTCACTACGCTATCGCCATTGGCGTCTCCTAAGATTGTGAAATATGCTTTTATCTCTATATCACAAATAGGATTCTTAATCGTATACTTCCCATCAACTATTGCATCAGTAATATCATATCCATTAATAATAGCAGATTCTAGATTTAATCCTTCGTTAGGCACAAAATGTATTTCAATCTCATCATCGTGATTGATTTTGAACTTTCCATTAAGATCCACATTATGCCCCATTAATGTGACATGCCCTTTTCCTGAAACAGAAAGCAAGAGTGTGTATTCATTCGGAGCAAATGTGACCGTAATAATCTTGTTTTCTTGCAACGATTCAAAATTCAAATGATTATTATCCAGTTGTGTTTCCATTCCATTAACGGTAACGCTCTGAATCATATAGTAGTTATCTGGAATAATCTCTACGGAGAATGACTGTCCTAATTTCAAGTAATCATCCCATGTGACACTCTTAACTGTTTCATCTCCTATAACGAGTCCTCCACCAACATTCTTCTCTAAAGAGACATAAGCGTAGTACTCATCCATCTGATAATAGTTCCATAAAGTACTGTTTTTATATTTATCAGTTGTCCCTTGCGGAATGTAAAGTGTGATATTACTCCTTCGAATTTGGTCATTTCCATATCCTGTTACGTATGGGGGAGCCATTGCAGGTAAATAGATGTTGGTTAAATTTTTGCAACCAGAGAAAGTGTATTTAGGGAGAGAAGACATTCCTTTGGGTAAAGTCACAGTCCTCAAATTTGTGCATTCGCCAAACATAGCCTGCCCCATGTTGGTGAGTGTAGAAGGCAATACCGCTTCATTCAAAGCCAAACAACCATAAAAGATACTATATCCCGTCTCTTTTAAACCTTCATTCAAAACTACTTTTTGCAGGGAAGTACAGTAACCAAAAGCCCAGTTGTCAATAAACTCTAATGATTCATCAAACTCTATCGATTCCAAACTGCATTGGTAAAAGGCATGAGACCCAATAGACTTTAGGCTCTTGTTTAGCGTAATTGTTTTGATATTGCATCCCTCAAAAGCATTTGGGCAAACACTTTCAATTCCATCTGCTAAAAGAATTTGTTTAACGGCTTTGTTCCTGTCTTTCCATGTTAGAACATCTGCATCCTCTGGCATTTTCATACCACCAAAACCATTCAGGCGTAGGATACCTTCTCTTGTATTAAGACTCCATGTAATATTATTCCCTTTATCACCGCATTCTCCTGACAATTCTTCATATTTCTTTTCAAATTGAACTCTCTTCCAAAACTCTTTGTCATTTCCTTTTAGGCATTCATCTACCATGTATCCAAACATCGTGAATGTAATGTGGTCATAGGGGAAATTTAGGTCAGAGAAAGTCTTTCCTTCCAGATTATAGTTTGGAAATCCCCTCAAGTCAGAAATGGTAGGAATCCTCTGTGAATTGATTGTGATAGATTTCAAATTATCACAACCGGTAAAAGTCGACATATATAATTGTTGAAGTCCACTTGAACCTATTACTACTCTTTCGAGACTTGTACATCCGCTAAAGGAATTGGAATATAGATAAGCACCACTGTCGTTCTTTCCGAAATCAGATATCGCGACCTCCTTTATGCTCGTACAACCGGAAAATGCTTCCCAGCCAATAGACCTAATAATTGAAAAATCGATAGACTCCAGACTTGAGCAACCCATGAAAGTCCCTCTACCGACCTCCAATCTTCCTGCATTATCTGGAAGGGTGACATGTCTAAGATTTTCACAATTACGAAATGCATAATCTCCTATTACATTAATCATTGTACTCGCCCTAGAAAGATCTATATCCGTTATATTATTACAACCATCAAAACTGTATGGAGCGTAATTTGCAATTCTGTCCTGTGATACGAACGATCTAATAGAACTATTACTAAAGACCCCAATTCCTAATGAGAGATGGTCCAAGTCCGTAAGATCAAGTTCTTCTATAATACTGTATGCAAAAGAATAATCGCCAAACTTTGTAATTGTTGATGGGAGCGTCAAATGCTTAACAGATTTATTTCCGTAAAAAGCATATTGTGCTATGTTGGTTATCCCATCAGGAATAGTATACGATTCGTAACCAGTTTGAGGAAAATGGAATAATGTTGTTGAATTGTATAATATTGGCAACGACTCACACCCATCAAAGATATTTCCATTAAGCCTGTCGTCAGTATAGCCATCAGGAAATACAACTGTGCTTAAATTGGAGCACCATGCGAATGCCCAATTGTCTATGATAGGATTCCCTATTATTCTCACTGTATGTAAAGAACTACAGTCTTTGAAGGCTGAGTTGTATATCCTTGTTACATTCTTAGGAATATCAAGTTCCTTAATCTTACTACAATAATTGAAAGAACTATTACCAATTTCCTGCAAATCCTCAGGGAAAGTGACTTCTGCCAACTCTTTGCAACTATAGAAAGCCCTATTACCAATTATCTTTATACCAGCGGGGATGTTTAATGAAGATATAACTGTTTCCCGAAAGGCATCACTTGGTATTTCTGTTAGTGATGTCGACAAGGTGAGTTCTTTCAAACATAAGCATTGCTCAAAAGAACTGTTGCCTAGAGTCTCAACAGAATTTGGAATAACAACCCTCTCTAATTTTGTACAATACATGAAGGCATTATTATCTATCTTTTTAAGCGTAGAGGGCAATGTGACTTCTGTTGCTTTTACGGACTGGAAGGAATAATCAGATACGCTTGTAATTCCTTCTCCAATAGTTATGGACTTAATCTCGTCTACATATTTATCCCATGGCTTTCCTGAATTACATGATGCCATCTCGCCTGTACCTTCAAGTATCAGACTTCCAACCTCAGAATTGTAGGTCCATTTGATATTCTCACCATCCTTGCCACAATATCC
>JAFUFD010000093.1 GCA_017470055.1 Prevotella sp.
CAAGAGCCAAAAATGAAACAACTGGCTTCACCGCCACTCTGTAAAGAGGGTGCAGCCATAAATATAATAAGGTATAGAGAGGATGTAAATCCTCAGTCGTTCTTTGACATAGTGACACATGGAAGTTACAGAATAATCTTCGAAATGTTTGGTCGTTTCGTCAGAAAGTTGTATCTTTGTGCCATCAAAGACAATGAGTATGGAAGAGAGACATTATCCAATATTAGAAGAGGAAGAGAGCGTAGGCTCAGTTAGAGAACCTGCCTTGGCTACGCCTGATGTTATGAACATAGTTGTTCCTGATGACTTAGATTATGCCCGTATTGTCAATGGCGTATTGCAAGTAACACCTGATATTGAAGAAGAAATAGCGGAGGTTGAACGAGATGAAGTTGTTTCCATGAGCGAATTCAAATCAATGTTTGCACGATGGCTCGAGCCCTTCTACTCGCTCTGATGTTCGTTTCTTCTATTTGATGGGTTTTACTGTCATCTTCAGATATAATTCCCGTCGTATAACCCTTCTTAGCATTCGGTCGTCTGCCCGAAGACCTCTGAAAGTATATAGAAGGCAGTAGGGGAATAATCACCCAAACCAATCTTATTCTATAACTTCAACTGCACCAGTGAATGTATTCGCCGGCGCCGTTATCTGTGTCACTACCGCCAAGAGCAGAAAATGAAACAACTGGCTTCACCGCCACTCTGCAAAGAGGGCGCAGCCATAAATATAAAAGGTATAAGAAAAGTATCTATATGGAAAGAGAATTTTATTACTCAAAAGATGGCACTAAAGTTATGGTAGTTGCTCCAGTTGCTGAATTGGAGGATATAATTGGTGAGATGAATCATTTTAAATATAAATATGACCACATGTTGGTAATTGGTAATGGTTTTGATCTAAATCTAGGATTAGCAACAAGATATAGTGACTTTGTTAAGAGTAACATCTTTAAGAAGATGTATGAGAAACGCATACAAGAAAAAGAAAAAAAACAACCTTCGCTTATAGACTATCTATATGGTAAGTCATTCTGTGAACGATGGTACGATATAGAACTGTCTCTATTTGAATATGTGTCAAGGAAACCTGATGGCGGTTTTGTAAATAATGTGGAAATTGATAGAAGAGACCACGAATTATTGTGTGAATCTTTGGTTGAATATCTTACAAGTCTGTTTAAAACTGGTGATGATTTAAAGCAGTCACATGAGATGCAGCAAACATCTTCAGGTCAATTATTACAGAATGTTAATTCGGAAAGAAGTGTACTTTATTCATTTAATTATACACCTATTAATCTTATCATAAATGCCGTATTAGGTTCTATTTCTTTAAAAACCAAACAAGTACATGGAGAGATTAAAGAAGAGTCAATTTTTAAAGGAGTTATTAAAGATAGTGGTATTGTCCTAGGTATTGAAGTAGACGATATTAATAGTATTGCTCCCGGTTATTCATTTTTAATTAAATCCAATAACCTTGCATACAAATCTACTAATCTAGCGTTAGACCTGTTGTATACTAGAAATGTGATATTATTCGGTCACTCTTTAAATCAAATGGACTTTGGCTATTTGTGTGAATATTTTATGATGATGGCGTCAAATAGAGATAATGAACGAATTTTGACCATTATTACTAAAGATAAGGAGTCTAGAGTGTCTCTCCTTGACAATATAAGAAAGATGGGAATATCAGTAAGAGATATATGTGCTCATACTAAGGTGGAGTATATTCTTACGGATAATATTGACGTTAAAGATTCAAAAGACGCAAAATTGTTTAATGGCCTGCTGGAGAGATTAGAATTATCCTATTAAATGAATAAAGAACAAGGAAATGGAGCAGAAAGAAAAGAAAAAGAAAGAAGCAGACTTCTTCTATCACTATATTATGCAGGAAACATTGTGTTGTATGCTTAACGACTATCGTGAAAACATAGAGCAAGGTAACTTGATCTTTTGGGCAAGCAGTATTTTCACGATGAATGATCCTCAGGTAATGAGACATGGAATGGATGTATTTAAAGTCCTCGTACCTTTTAATGAAAACTTTTACAAAAAAGTGTTCGATATAATTCCAGGCGAAAAGTTGAACGTAGATACTTTTGATTATGAGAATTCTCTTTTGGATTAGAGTTAGTGAAAAAAATATTCGCTTTTTACTTGAAAGTTGCAGACTTCAGCGGGTCTGTTTATCCGAATCTAAGATTCCTTATCGTAGTATATAGTTTTTTTAATTGAATAATTATGAACTGTCAAATAAGATATTCCTTCAGAAGAATATGGCTTGTTGTAGTCTTAATTCTTTCTTGCTGTAAGACTTATGCTTATGACTTTGAAGTAGATGGCTTGTATTATAAAATAATATCGGATACTCGGGTCGAAATTACCTATCGCGAGTTTAAAGACCAAGGATATTCAGGAAAACTTCTTATCCCTGAAAAAGTGAACTATAATGGTAAAGAATATGTTGTTGCCTCAATCGGTTATGCTGCGTTTTACAAATGTAGTGGGCTGACTGGATCTTTAGCGATACCTAGTTCTATTACTTCGATTGGCTCTTATGCTTTTTCTGGCTGTACTGGTTTGATGGGATTATTGAATTTGCCTGGATCTATCACTGCCATAGGCTCATATGCTTTTAGTGAGTGTTCTGGATTAACGGGGTCATTGGTTATTCCCAATTCTGTTACTAGCATAGGAAAGTGGGCTTTCCACAATTGTAAAGGATTTGATGGGACTCTCTCTCTGCCAAATTCATTAGTATCTATTGAAGAGGATTCTTTTGGGGGGTGTAATGGACTGACGGGATCAATAACCATTCCTAATGGTGTAAAGACAATTGGCGGTTCTGCTTTTGTAGATTGTTCTGGGTTCACAGGTTCCTTGACAATTCCTAATACGGTTACCTCTATTGGTGACTTTTCCTTTGCTGGTTGTAGTGGCCTTTCTGGTTCTTTGGCAATTCCAAACTCGGTTACTTCCATTGGAAATGCTGCTTTCCAAGATTGTTGGGGATTTACTGGCTCTTTGTCTATTCCTAATTCAATAACGTCGATAGGTAGTGCAGTTTTTAATCAATGTACAGGATTTTCTGGCTCTTTGATTATTCCTAGTACAATTACCACAATAGGAAGGTCTGCTTTTAGTGGATGTTTTGGATTATCTGGTTCTTTGTCAATTCAAAATTCTGTTACATCAATTTCTGATGATGCTTTTAATAATTGTTTGGGCTTAACATCATTAACTATCCCTAATTCCCTGACGACAATCGGTAAAGGAGCCTTTCGCAATTGTCAGAATATATTGTTGGTTGATTCTAAGATAATAAATCCATTTGCAATCGAAGATGATGTGTTTTACAAAATTTCTTCTTCTGCTAAATTACAAGTACCAAAGGGAACAAAAGTAATATATCAAGAAATATCAGGATGGGTTGCTAATTTTGAAGAAATTGTTGAATCAGATGCGTCTCCAACAACATATACACTATCTGTTACTTCAAAAGGTAACGGCTATGTATCATTTGAAGATATAATTATTAGAAGTAATACAAATGACTTTACTGTGAATGAAGGCGCGTCTGCTACAATTTCGTTTAGTCCTGATGCAGGGTATAGGATTAAGAGCGTAAAGGTGAATGGCGCAAGTGTTACGATATCAAATAATGAATACACAATTAGTAGTATTTCTGGTAATACAACAGTTGAAATTGAGTTTGAAGCCATTCCACAAACAACTTACGCATTAACAATTGATGTGTCAGGGAAGGGATATGTTACTTATGATGGTACACAAATCCGAAATTATGTGCGGTCTTTCACAGTGAAATCTGGTAGTTCGGCAACATTGTCAATTTTCCCAGATGATGGCTGGCGGGTAAAAAGTTTGAAGGTCAACGATAGGGATGTGACATCAAGTGTTTCGAATAACCAGTATACTATCAATAGTATACAGGAGGCCACGAAAGCAGAAGTGATATTTGAGGAAATAGTTACAACACATACTCTAAAAGTGAAGGCAACTGGGAATGGAACGGCTTCGTATGATGGTACGACTATTCGCAATAGTACAAAGTCGTTTTCCGTGAAATCCAATCAGTCCCCTTCTATTGCTTTCAGCCCAGATGAGGGATACAGAAGAAAGAGTGTAATGGTCAATAATACTGATGTAACTTCAAGTGTTAGTAATAACCAATATACACTAAGCCGTTTTACGGATGATACGACGGTTGAAGTAGAGTTTGAGGTAATTGCTTATACAATTTCGATTGTTTCTAAAGGTAGTGGCAAAGTAACATATAATAATTCGGATATCAGGAGTACTACCAAAGATTTCATTGTAACAGAAGGTGGCTCGATTTCTCTATCCTTTACTCCAGATAGTGGATATAGAATTAAAAGTTTGAAGGTAAATGGCTTAGAATCAAAGTCGAGTATCGTAAATAGCAGATATTCTATTAGTAATATCTACTCCGATATATCGATAGAGGTAGAATTTGAAAAGATTCCAACTCAATGTACTCTCACTATAAAGTCGAAAGGAAATGGAACCACTTCCTATGATGGAAGTGATATCCGGGATGGATCGAATTCATTTAGTATTGATAAGGGAGCAATTGTTATAATTTCTATAATACCAGATAGTGGCTACAAAGTCAAAAGTTTGAAAGTAAATGGGGATATAGAGACTGCAAGTGTGTTTGATGGACAATACACAATAGATAGTATGGATAGCAATACTGAAGTAGAAGTGGAATATGAAAGCCAGTCTGTTGCGACTTGTGTGCTAACAATTGATGTATCAGGACGTGGTAGTGTCACGTATGAAGGCGTCACAATTCGTAACTATATCAGGCATTTCAACATTAATCAAGGTTCTGCCGTCAAATTGTCAATTGAGCCTGATGAAGGATACATTATCTCAAGTCTATCAATAGATGGCGTTAATGTGACATCGAACGTTGTCAATAGTCAATACACGATAAGTAATGTTACAGCAAACACCAGCATATCCATCGTTTTTGGTGAATCTGTAGCAACTACTTATTCGTTATCGATAAAAGCAATCGGTAATGGCTCTGTATCTTTTAATAACACGACGGTTAGGAATGAAACCAAGGACTTTACTATTAACCAAGGTAGTTCAGTCGGCATCTCATTTAGCCCAGACAATGGGTATAGGATAAAGAGCGTGAAGGTTAATAAATCAACAGTTACTGTCTCGAATAACCAGTATACAGTTAGTAATATCAATGCGAATACCACCGTCAGCGTGGAGTTTGAGGCTATACCCCCTACGACCTATACGTTGTCTATTACATCAAGAGGTCTGGGAAGCGTATTTTATAATGGTGAAACGATACGCTTCAATACGTACTCTTATGAGGTGGAAGCAGGGAGTTCTGCTAAATTGACTTTTACGCCTGATGATGGCTATAGACTTAAGAGTGTTATAGTAAACAATGCTGAGGTGTCAGTTAGCAATAATCAGTATACTATCAGCAATATCAACCAAAACACAACTGTAGAGGTAGGGTTTGAGGAAATCCCGATTACAACATATACCTTGTCAATCACTGCTTCAGGCAATGGTTCGGCATCGTATGATGGGACAACGATACGAGGCAAGACAACCAGTTTTACTGTTGATGAGGGAACTTCGGCGAAAATCACGTTTAGCCCAGATGATGGGTATAGGATAAAGAGTGTGAAGGTAAATAACTCAACCGTTTCGGTCTCGAATAACCAGTATACGGTTAGTAACATCAAGGCAAATACCACAGTCAGTGTGGAGTTTGAGGCCATACCTGTTACGACTTATACGTTGTCGATCGCTGCATCGGGTAATGGTTCTGCATCGTATGATGGGACAACAATCAGAGGCAAGACGAGTAGTTTTACAGTGAATCAAGGAACG
>JAFUFD010000094.1 GCA_017470055.1 Prevotella sp.
ACCTGCTTCGCTGATACAGGGTCCTCAATAGGTTTGTCCTGATCGTGCGTCGGGGTGTGATGGTCGGGCATACAATAGATATGGTCGGGACGGAAGCACTTCAGCCCACGAGCCCTCATACCGTCAAAAGCCTGCGGCGATGTCACCTCATGGCAATAAAGGCGATCGATATACAACTGGGTGGGACCATCATCCACTTTCTGGACGACATGCTTATCCCAAATTTTGTCGAATAGTGTATTCATTATTTCTTGAATTTATTGATACAGTCAATATATGCCTCCACAGAAGCAGTCACGATGTCAGTATTGGCGCCAAAGCCATAGTAGATGCTGCCATCGTACTCCACCTGCATGTGGACCTTACCCACATCATCGGAGCCTTTGGAGATAGCCTGGATGGTAAACTCCTTCAAGGTCATCTGCTTCATGATGATTTTCTTCAACGCTTTGATAGCGGCGTCGACAGGACCATTACCAGAGGCCGCCGCCTCAAACTTCTGGTCACTGATATCCAGTCCGATAGAGGCAACGCTCTTCACGCCCTTGCCCGTAGTAACCTGTAGGAAGTCGAGTCTCACAGCATGCGCCTCAGCCGTATCCGCACCAGCCAGCATGAGCACATCGGCATCGTTCACCTCTTTCTTCTGGTCGGCAAGTTGCAGGAACTTCTCGTAGATCTTATCAAGTTTCTCGTCACTGACATCCACACCGTTCACACTCAGGCGATGTTTCAAGGCGGCACGACCACTACGTGCGGTCAGCACGATGCTGTTATCGTCAATACCCACATCCTTCGGATCCATAATCTCATAGGTCTGCACGTTCTTCAGCACACCATCCTGATGGATGCCAGAAGAGTGAGCGAAAGCGTTACGCCCCACAATAGCCTTGTTAGGCTGCACAGGCATATTCATCAGACTCGATACCATACGGCTGGTCGGATAAATCTTCTGGGTGTTGATATTCGTATCAATGCCCAGTCCTTTATGGCATTTCAAGATCATGGCGATCTCCTCCAATGAGGTATTACCCGCACGCTCACCAATACCATTGATGGTCACCTCCACCTGACGGGCACCGCCCATCACACCATTAAAGGTATTAGCGGTAGCCATACCAAGATCGTTATGACAGTGCGTGGAGATAATCGCCTTGTCGATACCATCCACATGCTCTTTCAAGTACTTGATCTTCTCGTAATACTCCTGAGGCAGGCAATAACCAGTGGTATCGGGAATGTTAACTACCGTGGCACCAGCCTTGATGACTGCCTCCACCACACGGGCAAGATACTCATTCTCCGTACGCCCGGCGTCCTCGCAATAGAACTCTACATCCTCCACGAACTTCTTGGCATACTTGACAGCGGCAACACCACGCTCAATAATCTCCTCACGGTTGGAGTTGAACTTATATTTGATATGGGAGTCACTGGTACCTATGCCTGTGTGGATACGCTTATGTTTGGCATACTGCAATGCCTCGGCAGCAACATCAATATCCTTTTGTACCGCACGAGTCAGTGCGCAGATAGTAGGCCATGTCACAGCCTTCGAAATCTCAATCACAGAGTTGAAGTCACCAGGACTACTGATGGGGAAACCAGCCTCAATCACGTCGACACCCAACTGCTCGAGTGCCTTGGCCACCTGAATCTTTTCCACTGTGTTCAACTGACACCCTGGCACCTGCTCGCCGTCGCGAAGTGTCGTGTCAAAGATAAACAATCTATCACTCATAATACCTTATTATTATATATTTATTCTTCTTTTTTAATGAAAAGTGCCTTTCACACTATCGGAAGTGAGAAAGGCACCGTTATATCTCCATATCTGAGTTACATACACGTCTTACCACTTCCAACCGTTTTACGCAGTCGAATAATAATAATGTTGTTCAGTAGGCTCAGATTCTTCATATATCTTTCAAATTTGGTTGCAAAATTACACTATTTCCCGTGAACCACCAAATAAATCATAAGTTTTTTTGGAGGAAATAAAATAATTTCATACTTTTGCATTCAAATTTGAAACAACATATCATAAATATACTATGAACAGAAAAGTACTTACCTTACTTTTGGGATTAACCTTTTCCTGTGCAACGATGAACGCCCAGGAAACCAAGAAGAGTGAATTACAACAAACAGCGGAAGCCGCTCAGACCATTCCCGCAGCCCGCTACAACTATATCCGTGCATACGAGGACTATGTAAACAAGGGACAGATGCAGCAAGGTATCGAGTGTGGTACGAAAGCAGCCTCGCTTTATTCCAAGGACGGTCTCCACAAAGAGGCTTTCGAACTACTGCGCAACATCGACCAGACCATTAATACCAAGGGGGGAGCCAATAGTGCTGGACTACACTACCTGGTCACCAAGGAACGCCTGCAAATGTATATGAAATTTCGCAAGCCTGACAGTGCCAAGGAACAATTAAAAATCATGGAGACACTGGCTAATGCCTCAGACGACGAGAAAGTGAAGAACGACTTACTCTATAGCAAGGCTATCTACTATTATTCCTTCGGACTGAACGCACAGGGTGATGCAGTCTTTAAGGAGATGGCTAACAAACTGACTGCCTCCAAGGAGTATGACAAGGTGGACGAGGTCTACAAGCAACTGATTGCCAATGGCAGAAAGAGCAATAATGCCAGCATGGTAGCGCAGTCGTACAGCAACTATCTCGCATGGAAAGACTCCACCAACGCCTTGAAACATGCTGACGAGATTGCCGCCCTGAAGAAGCAAATAGCCGACAACGAGGCTTCTATTGCCGATAAAGACAGTTCTTTGACCACCCGTTGGGTCATCATCGTCGGACTTTTGATCCTTGCCGGTGCCCTCGCCGCTGCCTTGGTAGTGGGCGCCATCATCCTGCTCCGCTTTATCCTCCAGACTCGCAAGCAGAAGAAGATTATCAATCTGGAGAAAGACAACAATGCGTTGAAAGCAAAGTTCATCAGTAATATCTCCGCTCAGTTGGATCCTACATTGCAGAAACTCGACGGCAGCAAGCCCGAGGTAAAGGCATTACTCGACTTCTCACAGCATATCCAGACATTATCCGAATTGGAGAACTCTACTGATGAGATTGAGTTGGAGGAGATACAGATTCCTTCTTTCTGTGAAAGTCTGATGGACCAGATTCGTGATAAGGTAAAGAAGGATGTGACCCTAAAGATCAATGCGCCCAAGATGTCAATAGATATAAACAAGGAGTACGTATCCCATATCCTTTCGCATCTGTTGACCAATGCGGCAGAATACACTCCAGAAGGCGGCACTATCTGGTTGGAGTATAAGAAACGTAGTGCCCATACGCACCAGTTCCTTGTCTCTGACACTGGTTGCGGTATACCAGAGGAGAAGCGTGAGGATGTGTTCAAGCCCTTCCTTGAGATCAGAGACCTGACGAAAGGCGACGGGCTGGGACTGCCTATTTGTAAACAGATGGCGCTGAAGATGAATGGCGACCTTGAGATTGATCCTGAGTTCACGAAGGGAACACGCTTTGTGCTTGACTTGCACTCATGATATTCTATTTTTCCGGAACAGGCAATACCCAATGGGCGGCAAAGCAACTGGCTCTGTCGACAGGTGATGAGTTGCGGTATATTCCTGATGAACTGAAAAAGGACTCCTGCGAATATACCTTGCAGGAAGGTGAACGGTTAGGCTTTTGTTTTCCAACCCATGGATGGCAACCTCCCCGTATTGTCCGTGAGTTTATCCGCAAGGCGACTTTTCACACAGTGTCTTATCTCTATGCCCTAACCACTTGTGGAGACAATATGGGACATACCATGCGCATCCTCAACAAGGAGTTAGGAAAACAGGGGCTGCATACAGATGCTACATTCGCCGTGGTGATGCCCGAGTCGAATGTCTGTTTCTCGTTCCTCCATTTGGACACCCCAGAGCGGGAGCGACAGAAGATCGTGGCGGCTCAGAAGCGGATGCGACATATCTGTGAGGTCGTCAACCAGAAACAGAAAGGTATAGAGGATTTGGTGAAAGGTGCCATCCCTTACACCTATACCTATGTCATCGGAGGCTACTATAACAAGCACCTGATAACCGATAAGCATTTCTGGGTGGACAAGGATGCTTGTATTCAATGTGGTTTATGCACAAAACTCTGTCCTGTCAACGATATCGAGGGTACCCCACCCCAATGGAAACATGACGGCTCCTGCACCAACTGCCTCGCCTGCTACCATCATTGCCCAAAACACGCCATCCATTGGGGAAAGATGAAGCGAGGGCAGTATGTGCTATCTATCTCGGATTCTTCTTCGCAAACCGAATGAAACGTTCAAACGAGTCGTAAGTCACGAAGGTACGGTCTTCGAAGGGAGGATGTCGGGGCTTCGTCCGTGAGGAGACTCCTCACGTCAAGGAGGGGAGGCGCTTGTCTTCACTATCGGAGGCTTTAATGACGGAAAACGTCTTGACACACATAAAAACAAAGAAACTCCGTTCTGGATTATTTCCGATAACGTTTGATGATGCTATAGGCGGTGTAAAGACCTAACTCACCGGCCTTAGAGAGGTCGCTGACACCTGCTTCTTGCTGTTTGTTGGCGATACGGGCTAGTCCACGGTTATAGTATGCCTCGGCAAGATGAGCGTCGAGGTCAATAGCCTTCGTATAGTCGTCGATGGCATGCTGGTAGTCATTACGCTCCACATACACATTACCTCGGTTGTAATAGAGATAGGCACTCTCATTATAGCGGATAGCCTCCGTGAGGTCCGACAGCACATTGGCAGTCTTCATTCTCACATCCGTACCCTGTGAGGCATTGAAGGCGTTGAGTTTCGACTGACAGGCGGCACGTTGCCAATACGCAAGTGAGGAAGCGGAGTCGACTTGCAGATAGGTAGACAGGTCATCGATAGCAGCCTCGAAGTTCTGGATGACACTATAGGCGAGCGCCCGCTTAAACAACAGCATAGCAGCCTGACGGGTGTTCCGCTCACGGTCTATCTGGCTCGACAGGGTGTCGATATACGCAAAATATTTCTTCGTGTCTTGCTCGTCGAGTGCAGACTGATTGCTGACGACATGCAGGGGGCGACCTTTCCCCTGCCCTACATTATAGGCATCAACCTGCTTGTCGAAGGCAATATACTGTTTCACCTGACTCTGCTCCTGCTCATAGGAGAGGATATACATCGGCAAGTAGTCGAGAGCCACACGACGGTTCTGTACCCTACCCCGATACTCGCTTTGGTATTCGTGTTCCACCTCCTGCTCGTCAGCGACAGCAAGTTGGTTGTATTTCTCGATATCGAGATCGCTACGCTTACGCATCTGCTCCTTGGAGAGTCGTGGCTGTCTGCCCAGATAACGCTTGTCCATCTGTGCCTTCAGGATGCGGAACTCATCCTGCTCCGCTTGTTTCGTCATGCCAATCCTACGATAGCAGGAGGCACGATGCTGTAAGCCAAACCAGAAGTTAGGAAACTCGTCGATAACCTTTGTGTAGTCGCGGATGGCACCACGGAGGTTTCCTGTATTCTCCAACAGCAAAGCACGGTTGAAGAGTGCCATCAGGTTATCGGGCTCCAAGTTCAGTACAAAGTCGAAATCCGTGATGGCACGGTTGTCATCACCCACCTGAGCACGTAGCAGTCCACGGTTGTAATGTCCCAGGAAGTTGTTCGGGTCGAGGTCGAGCGCCGTATCATAGTCTGCCATGGTGCCACGCAGATTGTTCTGATTGAAGCGAGCCAGCGCACGATTGATATAATTGGTGGCCTGTTTGGGTTGCAAATGGATAGCCTTAGAGAGATATTCCTCACTCTCTTTCCACTCTTTTCTGGAAAGACTAATGACGGCACGCTGGCTCCATAGGCTGCCGTCATAGGGATCCACCTCCAGACTCTTGTCGAGGGCGGTGATAGCCTTTGCCGTATCTTGTTGCAGAATATATACCTCTGCCTGCATGGCATAGGCTGGCGCATGTCGGCTCCAACGGGTGATGATGGTGTCGAGTTGAAGGAGTGCCGTATCATAGTCTTTCTGATGGATATGGCAGAGCACCCTATTATGCCATAGGCTTTGGCTCTCTGGGTCGTAGCGCAGTGCCTGATTATAGTCTTTGATAGCCTCGCCATACCGCTCCTGACGGATGCGACAGAGTCCACGAAGTTCATAGATTCCCACGACATAGGGGTTGCGCTTGATAGCCTCCGAGCAGTCTGTCTCGGCACCAGCGAAGTCGTCAAGATAGAATTTTGCCACTCCCCGATAGAACCAAGGCTCATAGAGATATGGCTTGGCAGATATTGCCTGATTGAAATACTGGATCGAAAGAACGTAGTCCTCGAAATACAGTGCCGACCTACCTATCATCACCAGTCGGTCGGTCTTGAACTGGGCAAGAGCGACCATCGGCACCCATAAAAGAAAGAATACAATCTTTCGATACATCAACTATTTCCTTACCAAAGATTTCGTCTTATATCCACAACGGTAACGTCCTTGAGTGAGTGCTCGCAACTTGTTCTTTATAAGTTGTTTACGCAGAGGAGTGACGCGGTCGACAAAGACTTTTCCCTCCAGATGGTCGAACTCATGCTGCATCACACGGGTAAGATAACCCTCCACCCACTCGTCATGTGGTTTCAAATCGCCATCAAGCCATTGTACACGAATACGGGTAGGACGCGTCACCTTCTCATGGATGGCAGGAAGCGAGAGGCATCCCTCCTCCATCGTCTCTGTCTCCGTATCATCGTATTCTATGATATGCGGATTGATAAACACCTGACGGAAACCTTTGTATTCGGGCATATCATCACTAATCACATCCAAGTCGATAACCACGACACGGATAGACTTGCCAATCTGTGGGGCGGCAAGACCGATACCCTCACTCTCAGCAAGCGTATCCCACATGTCGGCTATCAACTGTTGTAAGTCGGGATAGTCGACAGGTATATCCTCGGCGACTTTACGAAGCACGGGATGACCATATATATAAATAGGTAGAACCATCTTTTTCTTTTTTTACCTTTTTACCGAGCGCATATAATCTTGCAAGATAATAGTGGCACTGATCTCGTCTACGAGTGCCTTGTCCTGACGTGCCTTCTTCCGCAGACCTCCTTCAAGCATCGCCTGATGGGCAAGAACAGAGGTGAAACGCTCATCGTAGAACTCGATGGGAATCTGTGGCATCGCTTTACGCCAGCGGTTGACGAACTGCTGCACACGCTGCAGATTCTCACTGGGCTGTCCGTTGGGCTGTCGAGGCTCGCCTATCACGATGCGCTCCACCTCCTCACGAGCCACGTAAGCCTGCAAATATTCAAAAAGTTCTGATGTAGAGACAGTCGCCAATCCTCCCGCTATGATCTGAAGAGGATCGGTGACTGCCAAACCTGTACGTTTCTTTCCGTAGTCTATTGATAAGATACGTGCCACGTCAGTGCCTTTCAGCCTTTAACGGGCATTATAGAGCAACCATGCTCCTGCATACTTGCTCTGCAAGTCGTTACGACTGGCAGCAGCCTCCTCCTTGGTGTCGAAAGTAGTAGCGATGACACGATACATGTTACGCTCCTCGTTCTTTACAACCTGAGCATCATAGCCTGCATTACGCAACTGCTGCTGCAAACCAGTGGCATTAGCCTCCAAAGAGAAGGAGCCTACAACCACGCTGAAATTCTTCAGACCATTTCCAGACACCAGTGAGACACGCTCCTGAGTAACCTTGACATTATCAGTATTATCCACCACCTGAGTGTTATTGGCTGCTTTCTCCTCCAAGGGAACTACCACGTTGGTCTCAGCCTGCTGAGTCTGTACGACAGGTTGCTGCTGGATCTCCTCTTGCTGCTTTGCCTTCAGATAGGCCTGCTTATAGGCGCTCTCGCTTGATTTACAACTGGTGAAAACCATTGCTGCACATACTCCTGCACATAATACGATGTACTTTTTCATTTTTCTTCTTTATTTATAATTAGACGTATTTCCTTAAAATCACGTGCGAAATTACAAAATATCGGGCAAATGGAGAGAAAAAACGTGCATAAAGTTTGTTAAATACGGAAAATCTGACTGATTTAACAAAAAAAGTCTCTCAAATTGCCTTTGTTTTCAAAAACTTTCCATATATTTGCAGATACAATTCGTAAGTATTACTAATTCAAAACAATAACGACTATGAGAAGTTTAGGTTTTTTAGGCGCATTCTTTGGCGGTACTATTGCCGGCGCAGTGATTGGTTTGTTGCTCGCTCCAGAAAAGGGAGAGGACACCCGTACGAAAATTACAGATGCTGTGGACGATTTCATGAAGAAGCACAACATCAAACTGAGCCGCAAGGAGGTGAGTGACCTCGTTGACGACATTACCGATGCCGCTCCTGAAGTAGAAGATTAATCAAGATGCTGTCAAGCGATAAGAACGTAGAGACTATAGCGCAACTGGCGGAGATCGTCAAGCACTATCTGGGAATTCAGACTGAGTATCTGAAGTTGGATGTTGTTGACAAGTTAGTCCGCCTATTGACGTTTATCGCACTATCAGTGGTGTTTTTGCTCATCATACTGGGAGTGGCGATGTTCTGTTCGTTTGCCTTCGCTTTTTGGCTTGCCTCCTACACGGGGACGGCTATTGCCTTCCTCGTAGTAGGAGCGCTTCATTTGTTGCTTATCCTTCTTTTCTTTATCAAGCGAAAAGCATGGATAGAGAAGCCCTTGGTTCGTTTCTTTGCTAATCTCCTTTTAAATAAATAAATGTGATGAAGTTGCCAGTACAAGATCCCAAGACCAATAACTTTCAGTCGCTTGAAGATATTCAGGCGAGGAAGGACGAGTTGTTAGAGCAACTTCAAACAGACAACAGCCATTTTGGCACCAAGTGGAATCAGTTGTTCGTTTCTAAGGAGGACAACTCCAAGACTGCGTTTATTGGAGGGCTACTTGTCAACAGCATTACTGTCATCGACTTTATTCTGACAGCAAGGAAACTCTATAAGAACTATGGTTCTATCTTTGGCTTGGGAAAGAGGAAAAAGAAAAAATAGCCCCTATTATCCTATCTCTATGATTTGCCCGTCGTAGGCCATCTGAATATCAGAGGACAAGGATGCGTTGACCTCCTCATGGCGACCGATGTCATGACAGGAATGGATCAGCCACGTCTGACGTGCCCCTACCTTACGAGCAAAGGCTACAGCCTCGTCGAGGGTCTGATGGGAATGATGGGGTCTCTGACGAAGGGCATTGACCACAAGTGTGTCAACATCTCTCAAATAGTCCAGTTCTCCCTCGTCAATGGTTTTCATATCCGTAATATAGGCAAGTGCGCCTATCCTATATCCTAGGATGGGCAGGTCGTGGTGCATCACCTCTATCGGGAAGATATCCAAATCACCGATATGCAATGGCTCATGTTTATGAATCTCATGGAGTTGGATGGCGGGAACACCTGGATAGCGATGCTCCGCAAAGCAATACGGCAACATCTGCAGTAACCCCTGACGGGCGATGGGGTCTGCATAGACATTGATCTCGCCAAACTGGCAATAGGGTCGGATATCATCCATACCGCCCATATGGTCATAATGGGCATGTGTTATCAGAATACCATCAATCTTGCGAAACGGTTGAGACATAATCTGCTGACGGAAGTCAGGACCACAGTCTATCAGCACACGTGTAGTCTCCGTCTCTATCAAGGCGGAGCAACGCAGGCGCTTGTCGTGCGGGTCCTCACTACTGCACGTATAGCACTGGCAACCGATGGTCGGTACGCCACATGACGTTCCTGTTCCTAAGAAGGTGAGTCTCATATAATATTCACTTCTGGGTGTATCTCTATGCCGAACTTCTCTTTGACATCACGCTGGATAGCCTTGCAGAGACTGACGATTTCCTGTCCTGTGGCTCCTCCACGATTCACAAGCACTAACGCTTGTTTATCATGCACTCCAGCACGTCCCATCGACTTGCCCTTCCATCCACACTGGTCTATCAGCCATCCTGCTGGAATCTTCTCATGATTATCATCGATGGTATAGTGAGGCATACCCTCATACGCTTTAGCGAGTTGCTCGTATTTCTCTCTGCTGGCGATAGGGTTCATAAAGAAACTACCGGCATTGCCCATCACTTGCGGATCAGGCAACTTGGCATTACGGATGTCTATGATTGTCTGTCGCAGCTGTTGGGCTGTGGGGACGGTGATTCCCTGCCGCTCCAGTTCCGCGCGGATATTCCCATAGTCGAGATGAGGTTCAAAGACAGTCTGCATCTGGTAGGTGACATGGGTAATCAGATAACGATTCTTCCATTCATGTTTGAAACGACTTTGCCGATAGGCATAGGCGCACTCCGCATTCAGGAAGATATGTGTCTCGCCTGTGGCAATCTCCACTGCCTCCACCTCTGTGATAAGATCTTTTACCTCCACGCCGTATGCACCGATATTCTGGACGGCACTGGCTCCCACGTCACCAGGAATTAACGATAGGTTCTCGGCTCCATAAAGTTGACAGGAAACAGCATAAGTCACCACATCGTCCCATACCTCCCCACTGCCACAATACATTTGAGAGCCTATTACCTTGATACCTTTTATGGCGGCATGTACCACGATGCCCTCAAAATCCTGAGTCAACAGAAGATTACTGCCCCCTCCTATTATAATATAAGGTAATGATGACTCACGGAGGATTGTTGCTACCTGCTTCGCCTCCTCTACACTGTCATATTCTAAGAAGCGATGACAGCGAGCCTCAAGGCCAAAGGTGTTATGCCGTAATAAACTATAGTCTTTGAGATCCTTCATCATGTTACAAGTTTGGTCAACTTCCACTTACCACCTTCATGCTTGAAGGACAGTTCTATCTCCATACCATTAGCAATGCCTCGCAACACAAATATCTTACGACCAGTCTCTTTCTGAGGCTCGCCATACACAATATTATAAATCATCCCAGATGGCAATTCGGGGGCGAAAGCCTCCCAAGTATCTGGGGTGATGACACCCTCCATCTGGGCAAAGTCGTCATCAGGGTCAGGACCTACGAATTTCACCGTCTCTGCCAAGTGCTTCGACTGATATTCCGCATCGGAGGAGAAATGTTCATAGAAGGCAAGGAAAGAGGCATTGTGCGACTCATTCAATGGCATATGTACCACTTCCTGTAACATCCATAGTCCATTAATCCTGTCGAACACGAACTGTTTGACGGTCTTTGCGTCAAGATATATTTTCTCTACTACTGCATGATTAATAGAAGTGCTTTCCTGTACACGTTCCATCTCCTCCTCACTGTCGAACAACAATGTATAGAAGTCTTGGTTCATGAAGAAATACTCCATCTGCCATTGACCGTTCTTGATATAACTGACCTCTTCACCACGAAGCACTTTCAAAGGAAACTTGATACGTGAGGATTGTAACTTTTTATTTGCCGCAAAGTTAAAGATAAAATCATCAAACAATTCGTCTGCGGCTTTAGGCATAGGAGTGTCCTCGGCAATCTCTTCTTGCAAGGAAGTAGTCATCGTATCAATGGCTTGCGTTGAATCAACAGCATCCACCATCTCATTGCCCCCGCTTTTCTGTCCCTGACAAGCGGAGAAAAGTAGCCCCACAATTGAAAAGACAAACAAATAACGTTTCATCTTTGACTATGCTATAATACCCTACTCTCAAATTTGATGCAAAATTACAAAATATTTAAGAACTAACAATTGATAATTGATAATTATTTTGTAATTTTGCACGCAAATTTTAATATAACGCAAGATTATGATACTTGATAAGATAGACGAACTGCTGAAAGAGGTGCAGAATCTGAGTGCCCAGAATGCAGAGGAAGTTGAGCAACTGCGACTGAAATACCTGAGCAAAAAAGGTGAGATCACGGCATTGATGAATGACTTCCGTGAGGTGGCTGCCGACCAGAAGAAGACCGTTGGTATGAAGATCAACGAGTTAAAGAGCCTTGCCACAGAGCGTATCAACCAACTGCGTGAGGAATGTCAGACTCAGGAGAATGACGGCGAGGCTATCGACCTGACCCGCACTCCCTACCCCATTCAGTTAGGTACTCGCCATCCGCTGACGATTGTCACCAACGAGATTATCGACATCTTCAGTCGTATGGGATTTGTCCTTGCTGATGGTCCCGAGGTAGAAGATGACCTGCATGTGTTCACAAAGATGAACTTCGCTGCTGACCATCCTGCCCGTGACATGCAAGACACCTTCTTTGTCAGTCAGCATCCCAACGATGTCACCAAGAATATCCTGTTGCGCTCACACACCTCCAGTGTGCAGGCTCGTGTCATGGAACACATGCATACGGAAGATGGGAAACTGACAGCGCCTATCCGTGTTATCTGCCCGGGACGTGTCTATCGTAACGAGGCTATCACAGCCCGTGCCCATTGCTTCTTCCATCAGGTGGAAGGTCTCTATATCGACAAAAACGTGTCATTTACGGACCTCAAGCAAGTACTGCTCAGTTTTGCCCGTGAGATGTTCGGCGCTGACACGAAGATTCGTCTACGTCCCAGTTACTTCCCTTTCACAGAACCCAGTGCTGAGATGGATATCTCATGTTTCATCTGCGGTGGTGAGGGATGTGGCTTCTGTAAACATACTGGCTGGGTTGAGATTCTTGGTTGTGGTATGGTGGATCCCAACGTATTGGAGCAGTGTGGCATTGACTCTAAGATATATAGCGGCTATGCCTTCGGTATGGGTGTAGAGCGTATCACCAACTTGAAATATCAAGTCAGCGACCTCCGTATGTTCTCAGAGAACGATGTACGTTTCTTGAAAGAATTCGAGGCAGCAAATTAATACTGCGCTTGCAGAAACTTTAACTCGGCTTCGAGCATTGCCAGTTTCGGCATCTCGAAGCCGACTTTTTTCGCCTCTGCGATAGGACGGGTATAGAGATAGGGAATCTCCATCGGACGATGATAGTCGAAGTCGAGTTTCATCGATGGACTATATGGTGTCATTGCATCTGTCATCGCCATCATCTTATCCGCAAACTCACTGGTCAACGTACTAACGCCTAACGCATTTGCCGCACCAATCACTTCCATCATCTGATCGTAGATTAGTTGACGAGTGGCAGGGTTTTTCAACAACTTATCTGTAGAAGTATTTAGTGCTACCGTCATTCCATTGAAAGGCATGTTCCATGCGGCTTTTCTCCATCGTGCCTCCAAATATGGAACCTCCGCAGCCTCGATACCTGCTTCTTGCATATCTGCAAGGATGGCGTGGAAACGAGCCTCTGAACAGGAGTAGTTACCCAGATTGATAGAACCATAGCACTGATGAGAGATATGTCCTGGTCCTACCTTACCAGAGCAGATAAAGGCAAGTCCTGCCACTATTTGCAAATCTGGGAAGTGCTGTTGCAGGTCCTCCTCCAGTCCGATGCCGTTCTGGATGAGCACTACCGTCGTCTGTGGGGTGAGAATAGGAGTCAATAGGTCCTTTAGTAGATAGTTGTTGATAGACTTTAGCCCTACCAGAATCACATCTGCCTTCGGCATCTGCTGAGTATCGCTGTAAGCCTCCACTCCATTTAGATGGAAACTACCATCACAAGAATCTATCTGCAATCCGTTTTTCTTGACATACTCATAATCTGTATGTAGCAGAAACCTTACCTCTCGCCCTGCCTTACAAAGTCGCCCGCCATAGAAACCTCCTATGGCACCAGTCCCTATCACTGTATAATTCATGATTCGCATTATTTTGATGCAAAGATAGTTAATTAATCACATTTTTCCAAATATGTCAGAAATAATATGTACCTTTGCGACTTAAGAATCAGATATAAATATGAGAAAGATATTATTCTATATTGTTTTAGTCCTAACATGCGTCGCTTGTTCCAGCAAGGATGATGTAGAGTTAAGGAAGCCCGCCAAACGGACAGTGATGGTGTATGTCGCCGCAGAGAACACACTTTCAGGTAATGCCCAAAGCGATATCAACGAGATGATACAAGGCGTGAAGTCTATTTCCAAATACGACAATCTGATTGTGTTTGTCGATCGTGCCGGATCGCAAGAATCACCATTTATCATCCGTCTGCAAGATAACGATAAGCATCCTGCGGATACCATCAAGAAATACAATAGCGATTTCTACTCCTCAGATCCAGACAAGATGAAAGAGGTATTAGGATGGATTATGAGCCAATATCCTGCAGATGACTACGGACTTGTCTTATGGGGACATGGCAATGGCTGGGTCATCATGAACGATTCTGTCAGCACCCAAAGGGCTATTGCGGTGGATAGTGGAGACAACAGGGTCAGTGACAATGGACTGTGGATGAATATCCCATCACTGAGAGTGGCTTTAAATGCACTGCCCCACCCGTTTAAATTTATCTTCGCTGACTGCTGTAACATGCAGAACATAGAGGTGGCTTACGAACTGAAGGATGTCACAGAATACTATATCGCCTCTCCTGCGGGCATTCCTGGTGAGGGAGCCCCTTATCAGACAATTATTCCTGACCTGTTTCTCTATGATGACGTACAGATGTATACTAAGACATGTGATGACTATAATGCCTTGACAGATAATGAGAATGGGCATCTGCCTGTCACTGCTATCCGCACTAAGGACCTGCCATCATTGGTTATAGCGACAAAGACAGCCTTGCAGACAATAGACCCATCAACGGTAAATACAGACGGACTTATTTACTATTATAGTTATCGAGTATCAGATCCCAATGAGCATGTGATGTACGACATGAAAGACTTTCTTTTGAGACATGCAGAACCAGCAGCCTATCAACAATGGGAAAAAGCACTTGAGCAATCACAAACGATTGCTTATAAAAAAATCAGTACGAAATGGCAAGTTCTGGGTACACTGGTCTTCGACTTTGAGGTGACAGAAGAGCGTTTTGGAGGTGTCAGCATGTTCGTTCCCTTAGAGCGATATGAGAATACCCTTATCAATTATAATGAGGGAATCAAGAAGATGGCATGGTATCATGCCGTAGGCTGGTCGGAACTTGGTTGGTGAACAACGACTTTGACCTTTGAGATACGACGTTCTTCCATCTCTTGGATCTCGAAGGTGAAATTCAAAAAGTCTATCTTCTCATGCAACTCAGGGAAGTCGCCCTTTATCTCCAGCAAAAGACCGGCGAGCGTATCTGCATCACCTTCGACATCTGAGAAAATCTCATCGTCGAGTCCCAGAATCTTATAGAAATCACTCAGCAATGTCTTTCCCTCAAAAACAAAGGTATTGCTGTTTATACGGACATAACTCTTCTCATCCTCATCATACTCGTCGTTGATCTCTCCGACAATCTCCTCTAGAATATCCTCTAAAGTCACAATACCGCTGGTACCGCCAAACTCATCAACCACAATGGCAATGTGCACCTTGTTTTCTTGGAACTCGCGCAAAAGGTCGTCAATCTTCTTCGTCTCTGGGACGAAATAAGGAGGACGAATCAGCGACTGCCAACGGAAATTGGCAGGTTTGCGCAGATGAGGCAATAAATCCTTGATATACAGGATTCCACGGATGTTATCGCTATTGTCCTGATAGACAGGAATACGAGAGTAGTTGTTCTCCACAATACACTTCAACACCTCGTTGAAGGACGACTTGAAATCAAGGTCTACCACATCCTGACGACTGGTCATAATCTCCTTTGCCGTCTCATCTCCAAAGCGGACAATACCCTCCAGCATGCGTTGCTCTTCCTTGATATCCTCCTTGTCAGTCAACTCCAGAGCCTGTTCCAAGTCATCGACACTCAGCACATGGTTCTCTTTCTGGACAACCTTACCAGCCAAGATGCCCGACTTGATAAGGATTGTTGCGAATGGATAGAAAAGTTTGCGACAGAAAAGGATGCCTCCCACAACGGTACGACAGAAGCGAAGTGGCTGTTGCCGGGTGTATATTTTCGGCATGATCTCGCCAAACAACAGCAAGAGGAATGTCAGAATGACGGTGATGCATAAGAACTCCACCCAATAGGCTTGTCCGAAATCAACTACTCGTGAGAAGAAATAGTTACAGAGCATGATAATTGTCACATTCACCAAGTTGTTGGTAATCAAAATCGTGGCAAGTGTTCGCTCAGAGTCTTCACGGAGTCGCATAATCTGGCGGTCACGCTCTGTTTTCTCCTCCTCTAACTCGCTCAGGTCAGAGGGTGAGAGAGAGAAGAAGGCAATCTCCGAACCTGATGCATATCCTGAGAACAGGAGTAATATACCTGCCAGAATAATAGCAATCATGGCACCATAGGTTGGTGCCATCACATGTATCTCATTGATTATCTGTGGAAGATTTTCCATTCAGCATTTCCATATTATCAGCCCATATCTCCGTCACATAGCGACGTTGACCTTGTTTGTCGTCATAGGTCGAGTAGCGTAAACGCCCTTCAATATATAGTTTATCACCCTTGTGAACATATTTCTCCACAATCTCAGCAAGTTTCCTCCACAATATTACGTTATGCCAATCAGTATGGTCAGGCACTTGAGTGCCGTTTTGCAGCGTATAGCCACGCTCCGTGGTGGCAAGACGCAGACGCGCAACGGCAACCCCCTGTTCAACATATCGAACCTCAGGGTCGGCCCCCACATTACCTATCAGCATTACTTTATTCATAGGAAGGAATACAGACTATTTACAATGTCCGAGATAACGGAACTTGAAATTCTTACCTTTCGCAGAAGGGAACTGGCTACGATCATCCACCCTACCACGGAGATAGTCAACGATACGATTGTAACAATCTATGCCAGACATTGCCTTACACTGGGCGACAAAATGAGTATCACGATACTGGAACTTACCTGTGCCAGGTACCATCAGGACACGCTTGAAATCAAGAGAGCCCTCATACCATCCTGGCATTTCCTCATTTAATCGAACTAACGCTGGGGTCATCGGTTTCTCCATTCGATCCAAGGCAGGATGTACAGCACGTTTCTCTTTGAAGTCAAGCATAGTAGGAGCATCCGTCTTAATAATGATAAAATAAACACGAGGGCGTATCTTATATCGCTTGGGGTAATAGACATCACTATCACAATAAGAACGAATATCATTCTCAAGTACGGGATTCATACCGATATCCTCAATATCAGCAAGAAACGCAATTGCGTCATCTACATTGTCAACAAGTATTTCCTTGTCAAAATATCGTAAATATAAATTCATAGAATAGTTTGGTTTCATTAAAAAGAGCGGAAAACGGGACTCGGACCCGCGACCCCAACCTTGGCAAGGTTGTGCTCTACCAACTGAGCTATTTCCGCATTTTTGCGAGATTCATCGCTTGTTCTTCTTTACGTGAAGAGGAGGAGACTCGAACTCCCACGTCGCAATTGACACTACCCCCTCAAAGTAGCGCGTCTACCAATTCCGCCACCTCTCCAGCATTAATCATTGAATAAAAAGAGTGCCCAGAACAGGACTCGAACCTGCAC
>JAFUFD010000095.1 GCA_017470055.1 Prevotella sp.
AAGGCTCTGAACGATTTCGCTGCTATCCAGAGCGGTATCATGACCACTGTTCACGCTTACACTGGCGACCAGATGATTCTGGACGGTCCTCAGCGCAAGGGTGATGTTCAGCGTGCACGTGCTGGTGCCCAGAACATCGTTCCTAACTCTACTGGTGCTGCCAAGGCTATCGGTCTGGTTATCCCCGAGTTGAACGGTAAGTTGATCGGTGCCGCACAGCGCGTTCCAACTCCTACAGGTTCTACCACTATCCTGCACGCTGTTGTGAAGGGTGAGGTTACCGTTGAGGACATCAACGCCGCTATGAAGGCTGCTGCCAACGAGTCATTCGGTTACACAGAGGAGAAACTCGTTTCTTCAGACATCATCGGTATGAAGTTCGGTTCTCTGTTCGATGCTAACCAGACCATGGTTTCTAAGATTGGCGACGGCAACTCTCTCGTTCAGGTTGTTGCTTGGTACGACAATGAGAACTCTTACACTTCTCAGATGGTTCGCACCATTAAGTATCTTGCTGAATTGAAATAAGCAGTGAGCGCATAATCATTAAAATATTAGCCATCCGATTTTGTCGGATGGCTTTTTTTATGTATATTTGCAATCAAATGGCGAAACAGATGATTACCATACTCGGACCGACGGCAAGTGGAAAGACACCACTGGCAGCCGCCTTGGCGAAGGAGATAGGTGGGGAGATTATCTCCGCTGACTCCCGTCAGGTGTATCGTCGGATGGACATCGGCACAGGTAAGGACTTGGAGGATTACGACGGAGTGCCCTATCATCTGATAGATATCTGTGAGCCTGGGACGAAGTATAACCTCTTCCAATACCAGCAGGACTTCTACGATGCCTATAATAATATAATAGGTAGGGGAGTGCAGCCTGTCCTCTGTGGAGGCACTGGACTCTATATCGAGGCAGTGCTGAAAGGGTATCATTTGTCGCCAGTGCCCCAGAATCCCGAATTACGCCAGCAGTTAGAGGGGAAACCATTGGAGGAACTGACGCAGATGCTGTTGGAACTGAAAGCGAGGAATGGCTCGAATATGCATAACACGACGGATGTGGACTCGTGTCAGCGTGCCATCCGTGCCATCGAGATAGAGACCTATAACCTTCAGCATCCTGTGCCGAGGCGTGAACTGCCTCCCGTCGACTCACTCATTATTGGGGTGGACATCGACAGGGAGGAGCGTCGTCGTAAGATCACCCGTCGCTTGAAAACCCGTCTGGAAGGTGGAATGGTGGAAGAGGTGAAGGCTTTGTTGGATGAGGGCATTCCCGCAGATGACTTGATTTACTACGGGTTGGAGTATAAATTCGTGACAGAGTATCTGGTGGGTAAGACCTCATACGAGGAGATGTTTCAACGTTTAGAGATAGCCATCCATCAGTTTGCCAAGCGGCAGATGACGTGGTTCAGGGGGATGGAGCGTCGTGGGTTTACCATCCACTGGATTGATGCGATGCGTCCGATGGAGGAGAAAGTGAAGGAGATAATAAGGATATGGCAGTAGATGAAAAAAGATGGGGCATCCTGTATTGCCCCAAAGGACGCTCGGACAAGCAGCGTGAGAAGATACAGCGTGTGTTGGATGACCGCAAGGTGCAATATGATTTTGTGCAGAGCGAGTCGACAGACAGCGTGGAGCGTTTGATGACCATGCTGATCCATAATGGTTATAAGACCATCATTGTTGTTGGAGGAGACTCCGCATTGAATGATGCGGTCAATTGTCTGATGAATGAGGAGAAACAGGTGCGTGACACGATTGCCCTTGGCGTGATTCCCAATGGTGTGATGAATGACTTCGCCCGCTATTGGGACTTCAAGGAGGGGAATCTCGAACAGACGGTCGACTGGCTCGTGAAGCATCGGGTTCGTGCTGTGGACTTAGGCTGTATCCGTTATACGAATAAGAAGGGGGAGCAATGCCATCGCTATTTCCTGAATTGTGTGAATATCGGTTTGATTGCTGACGTGATGAATATGCGTCGTCAGACCCGCTCATTGTTAGGCTCCCGTACGCTGTCTTTTATCGTCTCTATCTTCTTGATGATTTTCCATCGTATGGACTATAAAATGCAGGTGAAGATTAATTCTGATGTGATAAACCGTAGGGTGATGACCATGTGTGTGGGCAGTGGTCCTGGCTATGGGCAAACCCCTAATGCAGTACCCTATAATGGACTATTGGATGTCTCCGTAGTCTACCATACAGGTATCTTACAGGTCTTTGCGGGTTTATGGCTATTAGTCACAGGACGTTTCCTGAATCACCGCAGCGTGCACCCTTATCGTACTCGGGAAGTGCGGGTTGAGGAAGCGAGACATGCGTTGGTGGGAATTGACGGCAGACTGATGGGAACACCCGTAGGTGCCTATCATATCGATGTGCAGCAGGAGGTGATTAATTTCCTGATACCCGATTAACCGTTTTTGGATGTCTTGTGTAGTCTTGCCTCGTCAAGCAATTTGATGTGTTTGCCATCTATAGCGATGAGTTCTTCAGTGGCAAATGCGGATAGGGTGCGGATGGCGTTGCTTGTGGTCATGTTCGACAGGTTGGCAAGATCCTCCCGGCTGAGGCTGATGGACAGTGTCCTCCCGTCATCTTCCGTTCCGTATTTATCCCTCAGGCGCAACAAAGCCTCGGCAAGCCGTCCACGGATGTGCTTTTGTGTCAGGTTGACAGTCTGCTCATCGGCATTTCCTAAAAGATTCGCTAATTGCTTGATGAAATAAATGGCGACATCATTGTTTTCTTTGATGATATTCTTGATGACGGTGAGCGGTATCTGGCAGACAGTTGCCGCATCGAAAGCAGATGCGGAAGTCGTGTACTGGTCGCCGGCAAAGCCGGCACGGTACCCGAAGAATCCCTCTGGTTTTGCCATGCGGACAATCTGCGGACGCCCTCCGATTCCTTTTTTGAAAATCTTGACTTTTCCCTTGGAAAGACAGAATAGATATTCAGGTATGTCATTCTCATGGTAGATAAACTCATTCTTCTTGAATCTTTCCAAAGAAGCATGTCTCATCATGAGCAACTGCTCTTCCTCCGTGAGGAGTTCCCACAGTTCTTTGATGGCTTGTCTGATTTGCTCCTTCTCTGTTTCTTTCCCTACTGCGACCATGATTGATGGCATCTGTCATTAGCGGTGCAAAAGTACGAAAAAAGAACAAGATGGCAATCTTTTTCTCGTTAATAATCTTCCACTAAGACAAAAATCAAGCATTTTTACAAAAAATATCTCTTTTTATTTTGTAATCACGATGAAATTGCGTACTTTTGGAAGTTGAATATAAATCTAAAACTGAAACCTTAAAATAGGAACTATGAGTTATTTGCGATTAGAAAAAGCGGTAATGACTAACCTGGAGGAGTCGCTCCGTCGTGAATTACTTCGAACAAACCGTTCTGGCGCCTATAGCAGTTCTACTTTGGTTGACTGTAATACGCGCAAGTATCATGGTTTGTTGGTTGTTCCCGTACCAGAACTCGATGACGAGAACCATGTTCTGTTGTCGTCGCTCGACTGTACGGTGATTCAGCACGGTGCAGAGTTCAACCTCGGACTCCACAAGTATCAGGGAAACAATTTTAGCCCCAAGGGTCATAAGTACATCCGCGAGTTTACCTGTGATGTTGTGCCTACCACACTCTATCGTGTCGGTGGTGTGTTGTTAAAACGAGAGACTATCTTCCAGTGCTATGAGGACAGGATCCTGATTCGCTACACCTTGGTGGATGCCCATTCTGCCACGACGTTGCGCTTCCGTCCGTTCCTTGCCTTCCGCTCGGTAAGACAGTTTACGCATGAGAACTCGACGGCAAGTCGTGAGTATCATGAGGTGGATAATGGTATCAAGACATGTATGTATGCAGGCTATCCTGACCTATACATGCAGTTTAATAAAAAGAATGAGTTCGTCTTCCAGCCCGATTGGTATCGTGGTGTGGAGTATCCAAAGGAGCAGGAGCGTGGCTATGCCTCTAACGAGGACCTCTATGTTCCCGGTTATTTCGAGGTGTCTATCAAGAAAGGCGAGAGCATTATCTTTGCCGCCTCCACCAAGGAGATTAAGAGCAATAGTCTGAAGAGCCTGTTCCAAAAGGAGATTGACGTGCGCCAGCCCCGTGATAACTTCTATCACTGTCTGGTGGCCGCTGCCCATCAGTTCCATAACCGTCAGCCTAACGACGACCGTTATCTGCTTGCCGGTTATCCTTGGTTCAAGGCTCGTGCCCGTGATACATTCATCGCCCTGCCTGGTCTGACACTTGCCATCGGTGAGCAGGATTATTTCGAGTTGGTGATGAAGACTGCTGAGAAGGGACTCCGTGAGTATATGGAGGATAAACCGCTCAGTGTGAAAATTTATGAGATAGAGCATCCTGATGTTCCCCTGTGGGCTGTCTGGGCTATCCAGCAATATGCCAAGGAGGCAGGTAAGGAACAGGGTTATAAGATGTATGGCAAACTGGTGAAGGACATCGTTGAGTATGTCATAGAGGGAGGTAACTCTAACATGCGTTTGGACGACAATGGCTTGCTTTATGCCAATGGTCGTGACAAGGCAATCACTTGGATGAACTCCACGGCAAACGGTCGTCCTGTCGTTCCCCGTTCCGGCTATATCGTAGAGTTCAATGCCCTGTGGTATAACGCCCTGAAGTTCTGCGCTTCCTTGGAGGCAGAGTTCGGGGATAAGAAATTTGCGGAGAAATTGGAGAAGCGTGCCGAACTCTGCAAGACCTCGTTTGTCGAGACCTTCTTGAATGAGTATGGTTACCTGCTCGACTATGTGGATGGCAATATGATGGACTGGAGTGTTCGCCCGAACATGATATTCCCTGTTGCCTTCGATTACTCCCCATTGTCACAGGAGCAGAAGAAGGGTGTCCTCGATGTCTGCACCCGTGAGTTGTTGACACCGAAGGGACTGCGCTCCCTCTCACCAAAGAGCGGAGGTTACAACCCGATGTATGTCGGACCACAGACACAGCGTGACTATGCTTACCATCAGGGAACAGCATGGCCTTGGCTGGGTGGTTTCTATATGGAGGCTTGCCTGAAGATATATAAACGCACTCGTCTGAGTTTCGTGGAGCGTCAGATGGTAGGCTATGAGGATGAGATCAACTATCACGCACTGGGAACAATCAGTGAGTTGTTCGATGGTAACCCGCCCTTCCATGGACGTGGCGCCATGGCCTTCGCCATGAATGTCGCTGAGATCCTGCGTACGTTGAAACTGTTGGAGAAATATACTTATCAAAAGTAAAATAGGAGGAGAAGACTATGAAAGTACTAATGTTTGGATGGGAGTATCCTCCTCATGTGTTCGGTGGACTCGCTACCGCTAACTATGGTATCTCGCAGGGCTTGTATGCTCAGGGAGATATGGATATCACGCTCTGTCTGCCCAAGCCTTTTGGTGACGAGGAGCGTAATGCTTGCAACATTGTTGCGATGAATGCTGTGCCTATCGCATGGCGTGATGTCAGTTACGACTATGTTCGTGACCGTGTAGGTAACATCATGGATCCTGATCTCTATTTCAAGTTGCGTGACCATATCTATGCAGACTTCAATTATATGCACGTCAATGACTTGGGTGCTATGGAGTTTGCTGGTGGTTATCCCGGCAACTTGCATGAGGAGATCAATAACTACTCGATTATCGCCGGTGTAGTGGCACGTACCTTTGACTTTGATATCATTCACGCCCATGACTGGTTGACCTATCCCGCTGGCATTCATGCCAAGCAGGTGAGCGGTAAACCACTCTGCATCCACGTGCATGCTACCGATTTCGACCGCTCTCGTGGTAAGGTGAACCCAACGGTTTACTCGATAGAGAAGAATGGTATGGACTGGGCAGACTGCATCATGTGTGTGTCAGAACTGACCCGCCAGACGGTGATCCACCAGTATCACCAAGACCCACGCAAGTGCTTCACGGTGCATAATGCCGTTTATCCTCTGCCAGAGGAGTATCAGGCAATCCCACGCCCTGACCATACAGGTAAGGACAAGGTGGTGACCTTCCTCGGTCGTATCACGATGCAGAAAGGTCCTGAGTATTTCGTGGAGGCGGCCAATATGGTCATCCGCCGTACCCGTAATGTCCGCTTCTGTATGGCAGGATCTGGTGACATGATGGATGCGATGATTCATCTTGCCGCAGAGCGAGGTATTGCTGACCGTTTCCACTTCCCAGGCTTCATGCGTGGCAAGCAGGTCTATGAGTGTCTGAAGGACTCAGATGTCTATGTGATGCCCTCCGTATCAGAACCGTTCGGTATCTCTCCGTTGGAGGCCATGCAGTGTGGCACACCGTCTATTATCTCGAAGCAGTCTGGTTGTGCGGAGATTCTCAACAACTGTATCAAGGTTGACTATTGGGATATCCATGCCCTTGCAGACGCTATCTATGCGATTTGCGCTAATGACTCTCTCTTCCAATATCTCAAGGAGGAAGGAAAGAAGGAGGTTGACCAGATCACATGGGAGAAAGTGGGCGCATGGATTGCCACCCTCTATAAGAGAACCCTCGGTTGGGAAGTGTAAGATTAAACATTAAAAATTAAAGATTAAACATTTATGAAAACAATTTGTTTATATTTCGAGATACATCAGATTATTCATCTGAAGCGCTATCGTTTCTTCGATATCGGTACTGATCATTATTACTATGATGATTATGAGAACGAGCGCAGTATCAGTGACATTGCCGAGCGTAGTTATATGCCAGCCTTGAATGCCATCAGTGACATGATTCGTGACAACGGTAAGAACTTCAAAGTTGCCTTTTCACTGTCAGGTGTTGGTATTGAGCAGTTGGAGATGCATGCTCCACAGGTACTGGAGAAATTGCAGGAACTGAACAACACGAGTTGTGTGGAGTTCCTTGCCGAGCCTTATTCTCATGGCTTGTCATCACTTGCCAATGAGGAAACCTTCGCACTGGATGTGAAGAAGCAGTGTCAGAAGATTGAGGAATACTTTGGCAAGAAGCCAACGGTTCTCCGTAACTCATCCCTTATCTATAGTGATGACATTGGCGGGCAGGTTGCCGCCATGGGCTTCAAGGGTATGCTGACAGAGGGTGCTAAGCACGTCTTAGGCTGGAAGTCACCTCACTATGTCTATAACTGTAATATCGCTCCTAATCTGAAGTTGTTGCTTCGTGATGTGGAGTTGTCAGACGATATATCTCTGCGTTTCAACAATGCCGACTGGGAGGGCTATCCTCTGTTTGCCGATGCTTATATTGACCGTATCGCCCGTTTCCCAGAGGAGGAGCAGATTATCAATATCTTTATGGAACTCTCCGCACTGGGTATCGCCCAGCCATTGAGTTCTAATATCCTCGACTTCCTGAAGGCGCTGCCTGCATGTGCCAAGGAAAAGGGCATCACCTTCTCAACTCCGACTGAGATTTGCATGAAGGTGAAGAGCGTTGGTAATCTTGACGTGCCCGATACTTTGTCATGGGTTGATGAGGAGCGTGATGTTTCTTGTTGGTTGGGTAATGCGATGCAGCGTGAGGCATTCAACAAACTCTATAGTGTCGCTGACCGTGTGCGTATCGCCAACGAGCCACGCATCAACCAGGACTGGGACTACCTGCAGGCTTCCAATAACTTCCGCTTTATGACTACCAAGCCCAGCAATGTGGGTCTTGACCGTGGTATCTATAGTGGACCGTTTGATGCTTTCACCAACTATATGAATATCTTGGGTGACTTCATCAACAGAGTCAATGCGCTCTATCCTGCTGAGATTGATAATGAGGAGTTGAACGCCCTGCTGACAACAATCCGTAATCAGGGTGATGAGATTGAGTATAAGGATGAGGAGATTACCCGTCTGAAGGCTCGTCTTGCCAAGTATGAGTCTCCTGAGGAGGAGAAGCCGAAGGCTGCTAAGAAACCTGCTGCTAAGAAACCCGCAGCAAAGAAGGCGGCTCCGAAGAAAGCGGCAGAGTCTAAAAAGTAATAGATAAAAAGAAATCCTCTCTGATTCAGAGAGGATTTCTTTTTTTATTGGATATTGACGTTGATTCTCTGGAGATCCTTGTCGTCACTGGACGAGCCAACCATCAGTTCGTACTTGCCAGGAACAACACGCATGGTGTTTGTCATGACATCCCAGCCCTCGAAGCGGTCTCGTGGGAAGTCAATCTCCACCGTCTTACTTTCTCCAGCCTTCAAGTCAACACGCTGATAGGCTCGTAGGGTCTTTTGTGGTCCGTCCGTGTCTGCAAGGTTGCGCATATAGACTTGAACGACCTCAGTACCGTCATACTTACCCGTATTCTTGACCTTCACGCGTACCTTATTATATATATACTGCGGCTTGCCAATCTCAAAGGTCGTATAACTCAGTCCATAGCCGAAGGGGTAGAGAGGAGCACCTTTGAAATAGCGGTAGGTGCGGTTGGTCATCCGGTAATCGAGGAAGTCAGGAAGGTCGTTGACACTCTTGTAGAAGGTGATAGGCAACTTACCACTGGGGTTGCAGGTCCCGAAAAGAATGTCGGCAACAGCCTGTCCGCCTTTCTCTCCACCATACCATGCCTGAATGATAGCATCAGCAATCTCATCCTCTGGGGTCAGGGCGATGGCAGAGCCGGAGCAGTTGACATAGATGATGTGCTTGCCGGCTTTCTTCAGGTTCGCAAGCCACTCTCGCTGTACTTGAGGCAGTTCGATACTGATGCGGTCACCACCCTTGAAGCCTTCTTCGCTGACCTTCATCTCCTCACCCTCTAAGCGTGGGGAGATGCCTCCTACAAAGATGACAACATCCGCATCCTTCACTGGAGACTGTGGAGCAGTGAGTGGTGAGAGGGCAGCGGGGGAATGGTCTGTCATGTTGATGTCGAACTGCAGCATGGCATGTCCTGTATGTTGTACATAGATAAGTTGTAGCGGGTAACTTTTTCCAGCCTCCACCTTGTAGGTCGGATGAGCGTCACGCACACCGTGCTTGTTTGTACGGTTGAGTAGTGTGTCTCCATTGAAGACCAGCATCGAGTAGTCATCGTTAAGTATGTCGAAGGTGACATCACCATCCTGTTGTGGGCGGAATACCCCTTCATAGCGTGCAGTGAAATGCTCCAGATTCACACCAGGAGCAAAAGCCGTGTTGCCTCCATTATCGAGATGGAGAGGTTCAGTGAGGCGGATTGCCATGGCAGGCAGTCCCTCCATACGCTCATTATTCCAGTAGTTTGCCTGTAGTCCTGGGCGACCGTCATCCGTGAATACTTGGTTGAACATGCTCGTAGGCACCTCATTTCTGGTCCATGTGCATCCCTGAACGAAAGGTACGTCAGGCAGGTATTGGCGGATACCCTGAAGAATCGTGGTTGTCTCAGTGGGTTGACCGTTATAGTTTCCCCACATCATCGTGGAGTCGTTGGCGTTCGGTCCCATAACGACAATCTTTCCAGTATGTTGTGCCCCTGTCGCAGTTAGCGGTAACACTCCATTGTTCTTCAGCAGCACAATACTTTGACGGGCAGCGTCAAGGGCTATCTGTTTGTGCTCCTTGCAGGCTACAACGCTCATGGGTATCTTGGTCCACTCCACCAACTCATCAGGATCGAAGTCACCCAGTTCAAAACGTCCTGTCATCAGGCGACGCAGTGAGGTGTCCAGTTGCTGCTCGGAGATCTTGCCTGCTTTTACAGCCTCAGGCAAAGACTTGTACACACCGCCACACTCCACATCCGTTCCTGCGATGACGGCTTGTGCCGAAGCGTCTTCCTTCGTCTCCGTAAAATGGTGGCGATGAGGCTTATAGAAATCGTCAATGGCACCGCAGTCACTTGTCACAATTCCTTGGAATCCCCATTCATCTCGCAGGATTCGCTGCAGATAGCGGGTATTGCCACAGCAAGGCTCTCCGTCGATGGCCTGATAGGCACACATGATCTCCTTGACATTCCCCTCTTTTACCAGTGCTTTGAAAGCGGGCAGGTAAGTCTCCCAGAGGTCTCGCTCTGGCAATTGCTCGATATTGAACTCATGGCGGTTCCACTCTGGTCCGCTATGTACAGCGAAGTGCTTGGCACAAGCAAATAACTTCTTGTATTTCGTGGAATGTCCAGACTTACCGTCATAATCCTGTCCTTGCAGACCATTCACAACGGCAAGTCCCATCTTGCTGGTCAGGTAAGGATCTTCCCCATAGGTCTCCTGTCCACGTCCCCAGCGGGGGTCTCGGAAGATGTTGATGTTTGGTGTCCAAAATGACAAGCCCCTATAGCGTTTGATGTCATTCTTCCTCCGAGCCTCTGTATTTTTGGCGCGTGCCTCATCACTGGCGGCGGTGAAGGCACGATAGACCAAATAATCATTAAATGTGGCTGCCAAGCCCATTGTGATGGGGAATACGGTAGCGGTACCATTGCGTCCTACACCATGTAAAGCCTCATTCCACCAGTGGAACTCAGAAATCCCGAGTCTTGGAATAGCAGGAGATACGTCCATCATCAGTTGTGCTTTCTCCTCTAAGGTCAGTCGTCCTAAGAGGTCTTCCGCACGTTTCTCAGCACTTAGTTGTGGATTCTGGTAGGGTAATTCCTTGAGGTGTTTGTCAAAGAAATCCAATACACGTTTCTGCGAATTCTTACCACAACTGTGGGGCATCTCCCATAATACTGTTTCAAGTTTGTCGTCAGCACCCTGGCTCCTCCATGTCTCATGCATGGTGTTAAAGGCTTTTTCCACACCAGCCACAGGGAATAGTTTGTCTTGGGAGCCGTTGATGAAAAGCATCGGTTTAGGGCATGCCATACTGGCGATATGCGGATAGTCGAGCCATCGGCGCAAACCGGGGAAACAGTTGGCGAATCCGCCGTTCTCTGTACGGTCATACTTGAATCCCATCTGCTCATCGGCAGTCACCATCCAGCAGACAGACGCTCCTGCCTTGATGTAGTCAGACAATGCGGACAGCATCCAAGCACGATAGCCTCCCATCGACCATCCTGTGCATCCGATACGTTGAGGGTCTACCTCAGGCATCGAGGCAAGGTACTCTGTACCTGCAATGTCATCATAAGTCATATAGGCAGAGAGGTCAACACCATACATCATCATATTGCCTGCTATCATGTCGTACATATTCCTTTGTGCTCCCTCCATTTGTCCACGTTCTCCCCACATGGGGGCATCGGCGGAGAACACCACATATCCATGTTGGGCAAGGTAGTCGCCAAAGAATTGTCCCTCGTAGCCAGATACCCACTCATCAGCATCCTTGATTACCGTGGAGTCCTCGCAGGCAAGTGGTCGTATCATCTTCTCTTTCCCGATGAAAAGATGTCCGCCATGGTCGTGCAATGCGTTGACAGCGGGGAAGGGACCTTTGCCGTCAGGAATGAGGACGTAGGCAGGTACTGTATAGTATTTTGACAGACGGATCTCGATCTTCCGTGCCTTATAGCCGTCACGTTGCTCTTCGAAGAGCACTTTCACGTCGTAGCCGCCAGCAGAGGGTGGGGGAGGTGTCAGCATACAGTCAAATACCTTTTGACGTGCCACTTTACGCCACTCGTCGAAGTCCTTGATGTCACTATTACCCCAGGCAAGGGGGTATTTGAAATCAGCAATCAGTGAGTCGGCGTAGACAGGTAAGTTACGCATGAACTCATACTTAGCACGCTTCTGGGCAAAAACATTGATAGCGATGCCACATAAGAGACAGATAGTACAGACTTTTTTCATAGAACTAATTACTTCAAATGGTTTTTAATCCATTGCACCTGTTTGTTGCCGGTTTCCTCCGTAGTCCAGTGCTCATTGATAGGAGTGATGAGGGCATCCTTCGGCGCAGTGATGAGATTCCATACGATATAACTCGTGGTTGGTGGGCAAACGTTATCATTATAGCCCCAAGTCAGATATACGGGACTGGTGATACGACGTGCGAAATTCACTACGTCATAATACGCCATGGTCTGCACCTTCTCTGGTGTCAGCATCTTGTTTGTGCGGTTGAAATGGGGGTAACCGCCTGCACGGTTGTCCAAATAGCCAGCCATATCACTCAGGGCAGGGTGATTTGCCACACAAGCCGTTACACGCTCGTCAAGCCCAGCGGTGATGAGAGAGAGAGCACCGCCTTGACTACCGCCCTGCACTGCGACATTACGTCCATCCCATTCCGGTAATGAGGTAAGGTAGTCTATGGCACGGACACAGGCAATATAGACGTGCTTCATATAGTAATTATCACGGTCATCAAGTCCATTTACCAAGTAACCATTCTCATAGTCAAAGGCAGCGGTAATTTCCTTAAACTGCTCTTCAGTCATATTCGGGTTCAGACCATGAATCTCCATCTCCAGTCGGATAAGTCCTGTACGGGAATATTGGTCGTTGTGGTTCTTGATGGTTTTGATACCCGCTCCTGGAGGGGTAAGTACCACTGGGTATTTACCTGCTTTACGAGGCATCGTCAGATAACCATATACTGAATGCCGTCTGTCAACACGAATCTTAACGAGTTGGCATACCACCTCATCGTCAGAGAACTTGTCTATCGTTTCTCTGGTTACTGATACAGGGGTGTGTCGTGCTTCCTCTATTGCTTGTTTCCAGAACTGGTCGAAGTCCTTTGGCTGCTGAGTATATGGTCTCAACTGCTCGGGTGAGAAACCTACTTTGACATGATGCTCCGTCTGCTTGCCGTCTATCGAGGCTCTCAACCGCAAATCCAAGAATCCGGGTTTCTTCAAGGTACCCATGTCAATGATTGTGCGCCCGTTTTTCAACTGAACCTTTCCTGTGCTGGTGGCAGGCATCTCATCAGGTCCGATCTCATAACTGACCTCCACGTCCTGTGGAATACCGTACTGGCAGAAAGTGACTTCAACTTTTGCGTTCTCGCCAACCTTATAGAGCCAGTCGGCATGGTCGGGAACAGTCAGCCAAAGGTAGTCGCTGCGGTAGGGGTAGTTCTCTGAATAAAGAGGTAGGACATGTGTCACAGCGATTGCCAATGCCATTAAATACAGTTTCCATTTATTTTTCAGCAATATCATAAACCTTTTTAATTAGTTCTTTGCAAAGATACAACATTTTATTCACTTCAACGGAATCATTAAGATTTATTTACTCCCTTTCAAAGCATCCATATTGGTTAACCGCTTTTTTCTTACCATTTACCATCATCTCACCAATAGGTCTCTCTGTGTATACGAATATTTGTTGCGGATTCCATTGATCGTCACCATACATCACAGAACTGACTGTGTATCTTTCTGCTTCTTTTGGTGTTAGTACATTCTTTGCCGTACACCAGATAGTGTCTCCTTGTTCATTGAAACGATAGTATCGATTGATACGCTTAGAAAGGTCAAGTGCATTACCTGCCGAATCCATCGTGTTATATTCGGCAAAGACAGAAGGAAGTCCATTCATGTGTGGACACCAACCTTCGGCAGGAATAGTAATCTCACAGCGGGTATTTAAAAATACAGTTTGGGGTTGATGATGCCAGGGGCGTCCAAGTAGAATACTTGTTTCAGAAGGATTGCCCTCTGCGGTCAGCGTACAACGGTTAAATACATACCCCCAGCGGGTCTCAGGACGATGTTTGGGCGCCACTATCCAGCCTCCAGACTTTCGGTTGATTTTGATAGTACATTGTTCTAACCATGCATTGCCATTTCCATAAATGAAATCCACTGCCCCCAAGATGGTACTATGACTGACGTAGTTTCGTCCGTTGTCAGCCTCTGATGTACGATATGTATCCTGATAACTCAGAATATTACAATGATCAATGGCAATACGATCGCCTTTCGCATAAAGTGCAAGTGCCTGTGGACCATCTTCGGCTTCCACTCCATAAGCATTAACAAAACTAATGCCTTGAAGTGTAATGTCGTTGGCGTGGATGACGACAGTAGCCCCTTTGTCGACAGGAATGGCATCTGGACCACCACTCTTCTTGTTGTCTGTAATAATCACACAGTCTGCTCCCTCTCCGATGAGGCTTAGTCTATTTTTCCCAATGGGAATAAATACATGCTCTTGGTAAGTACCTGCCTTAATGTAAATTAGATTTTGGCAGAGATTGTTATCAGGCACCGCATCAATAGCGGCTTGCACTGATGTGTAGTCTCCACTTCCATCAGCGGCTACCACTGCGTGATATATGTTTCCTTGTGCAATAGTCATGGTGCAACTAAACAGGCACCAGATACTCAATATAAGGCTTTTCATAAGTGCAAATGGTTTCTAAATGGGGGAGTACTCACGCACTCCCCCACATCCTAATTAATATGAATCTGTTATTTTAAGTATGAATCTAAATCGGTTTAGTAACCAGGATTTTGAGGGAATTCGTCCTGATTGGTAAGCGCATCAATCTCAGTCTGTGGAATTGGACGCAACTGGTGATATGGTTGGATAACATCAGCAGCATCAGGATTCATCTTCTTGATACGTTCAACGAACTTACCCGTACGTTTCAGGTCAAAGAAGCGCTGTTGCTCCATTGAGAGTTCACGACCACGCTCGTCAAGAATGAAATCAAGATTGAGGTCGGCTTCTGTGATGCGCATTTCTGCCTCATGACCAGGGATGGCTCGTTTTTCACGAAGAATATTCAACAGGCGCACGGCTTCGGTCTTATTGCCATTCTGCATCTCCGCCTCTGCGGCAATCAAGTACATTTCAGCCAAACGGAATACAAACCAGTCACGTCCACTGAAATATTCCCAACCTGTTGGAAGCGTATAGTCGTGGAACTTGTAGCCACTGATGAAGTAGTCACGTGTGCCAAAACTCTTGTGAGTAATGGGATCGAACACATCATTAGCATCGTAAATCTTATAATGATGCTTAGCACGCTCCTCATCACTATAAACATACTTCGATACCACAAAGGCTGTGTCGCCGATCTGAAGTGGTCCGTCAGCACCGTATGTAGGACCAAAGTTGGCATCATAGTTAGAAGTTGTGCTATTTACCAGCCAAACACCTTTAAAGGTTGCATCATATCGCTGGTCTATCTTTTCATTGAAGGTATGCAGATATGCGAGTGTTGGCTGGCTCTGAACCCAAGGAGCGTGAGTATCGGGAGTTACCCATACACCACATCCGCTGACCATCCAGTAAGACATACACGCGAAGATAGGTGATTGGTTTCCTACACGATTTCCAAGTGTCGGTGAGTCTTCACCGCCAGGGCGTATGGCAAATGCAGACAGCAAAGTCTGATCATCAGCATTACCTGCATAGTTTATCCACCAAATAGCCTCTTTATTATCCTGTCCAGCCTGATTAGCCATGTCAAAGGTCTCTGCAAAAGTGTTATAGAAATCGTATGCTCCTGAATTTATCAGTTCCTTTGCTAATGAAGCGGCTTCTGCATAGTTTCCACGATAGAGATCAAGGCGGGCACGTAATGCCTTAACAGCATTTAGTGTTACTCGACCATTTTCTTTAGCGGCAGTACCTGCCAACAATGTTGCTGCCTCATCAAGGTCCTCAAAAATCTGTGCATAAATCTGGTCTTGAGGTGTTCGGATAGCCGTTGTCTGGGGTGCCTGTATCTCATCTAAATAGAGGATAGCATCTCCCCAAATCTCAGTAATCAAGTGCAGATAGAGAGCACGTAAAAAATGAACTTCACCAAGGCGATGACGTTTGGTTGCCTCGTCAAGCCCAGAGTCGTCAGCACGAGTGATGGCGGCATTAGTACAGTTCAGTCCGCTGTAAAGGATGTTCCACATATAGCGGAAGGGTTTATAGGTGGGATCCAATTCAGGACCATAGTAGGCAAGAGCCGGCACATTACCAGAACTACTACCTGCTCCTGTAAAACAGTCGGTACCCATTTCTGTGAGCGAGTATCCGTCGGTGTTACCCATGAACGCCTTGGAGTAGGCATAACAGGCATTAACCAGACTCTCATAACCGTCAGGAGTAGTATAAAGCACATCGGCAGTAACGGCGTTTCGGTTGGTCTCATCGAGGAAGTCAGAGCAAGATGACATGCCTAAAGTCATCGCCAATCCTATTGTATAGATATACTTTTTCATAATCGTTGTTTCTTTAATAATGTTTTAGAATGCTACGTTAACACCAAACACCAGTTCCTTAGTCATAGGATAGTAAATAGAACCCTGTCCCTCAGGATCATAATCTGATACACTGCTGAAAGTGAAGAAGTTCTTCATTGTTCCATAGACACGCAGGCGAGTGAGACCGATCTTGCTAATCCACTTCAGTGGTACATTGTAAGCCAATGTGACATCCTTGATCTTCACGAAGTCACCCTTCTCGTAACCCAGAGTTGAAGCATAAAGAGGGTTGTTGTCACCGTAAAGTGGACGAGGCATGTCATTGGTTGGATTCGTTGGCGTCCAGTAATCATATACACTCTGGTTTTGCCATCCGCTGCGGATAAAACCACGCTTGAAGTTATTGACTACTGTATGACCGAAACGTCCGTAAAGGAAGACATCAAGTGTCCAATCCTTATATTGGAAACGATTATTGAAACCAAGTGTCAACTTAGGAGTGCGTTGTCCGATGATCATGCGATCCTCCTCTGGTGTGATTTGACCGTCATTGTTTACATCCTCAACCTTAATATCACCAGGTTTCTGACCGTATTTGGCAGCCTCTGCCTCCTCGTTGCTCTGCCAAATACCAATCTTATTGTAATCATAGTATACCTGAGTGGGTTGTCCGATAAACCAACCATTCAACTCATCATCCTGATCACTGTTGATGCTGACAATCTTCTCTTTTGTATGTCCAAGTGTGAGGTCGGCATTCCACTTAAAGTCCTGCTTGTCGAAAATAACGCCGCTGATGGTTACATCAATACCTTTGGTCTCCGTTTTACCAATGTTGCTGATCACCTGATCAAATCCTGTATGTCCAGGAAGCAGCATCGGCAACAGCAGGTCGTTAGTCCATGTCTTGTACAAGTCAATAGACGCATAGAGTCGGTTGTTAAACATACCGTAGTCGATACCAAAGTTAAGAACCTTGGTCTTCTCCCACTTCAGTTCCTTATTGGCGAGACCATAGGGGCGATAGCCATAGGCAGCAACACCGTTCCAATCGTAGAAAGTCTGGCTCAGACCACCAGTTGTCTGATAGGCACTTACTGCGCTGTTACCAGAAAGACCATAAGATAAGCGTAACTTCAAGTCGCTCACGGCATCCAGATTCTTCAAAAAACTCTCTTCCTTTACGCGCCAAGCAGCAGCCACAGATGGGAAGTAGCCCCATTTGTTTCCTTCTGCCAATACAGAACTTCCGTCAGCACGCATAGTCAATGTCAGCATATATCTATCCATCAACTTGTAGAAAATACGTCCGAAGTAGGAAATCATAGATGATTCGGTCAATGAACTGCTGATGTTCTTGTCAGCCTCTGCACTAGTCAGATTATGATACTGCATAGCATCGATGGCAAAGCCTTTACCGTTAGCCGACAGATCTTCATAGTGGCTCTTCGACATACTATGTCCAAGCATGGCTGTTAGGTGATGAATACCAAAGTCATTGCTGTAGGTTAGAATATTTTCCCATGTGTAGCCATTATTATGTGTCTCGGTTTTTGACGCATAGGCGCGATTGCTGTTGCCTTGTGCGAACGAAGAGTTGATACCCTCATGGAGTCCTTGGGTTGTACTTTGCAGGTCGACACCGAGGTTGGTACGGTAGTTCAACCCTTTCACAATATTCCAGGAGAGATACCCTGTTCCAAAGAAGCGGTAAGCCTTAGTCTCACTCAGATAGTTATCCTTATTCTGGTCAACTAACAGGTTGACTGACGTTGAACTGCTTCCAAAAAGAGGAAGACGATTGATGGTCCCGTCATCGTTATAAGGTTTAGCAAGAGGAGAATATGTGCGAGCATAGTGATAGGCTCCACTTGGCGATGAATTCTGGTCACGATAGTTGATGTGCATCGACGCACCAACCTCCAGAGTCTTACCCAAATGGTGAGTTACGTTCAAACGCCCACCATAACGATTCATCTTATCACCACGCAGCAAACCTTTCTCATTCTGGTAATCGAGAGAGAAACTAGCCTGGGTCTTCTCCGTACCGCCACTGATGTTAACCTGATAGTTCTGAGTGAAACCGCTTTGCATGACCATGTCGAGCCAATCAACGCTGACACCACGATCCAGCAATTCTTGCATCTCTGAGGTTAGGAATTGTGAGTCGTCAGTATAACTGTCAGCAGCAATAAGCGCCTCACGCTGGAATGCTACATTCTGCTCAGCATTCATCACGGCTGGCATGCGAGTCTTCATCACAGGACCTGCATAGGCATTGAACTCCACCTTTGTCTTCCCCTCCTTACCTTTCTTTGTTGTGATGATAATGACACCATTGGCACCACGGCTACCATAGATGGCGGTAGTAGAAGCATCTTTCAAAACCTCGATGCTCTCAATGTCATTAGGGTTGATGGTGATATCGCTGCCATAAGCGATACCATCGACCAGGATCAGCGGGGCGTTTGAAGCGGTTAATGAACGGTTTCCTCGTACATTAAAATTGAAGCCAGCACCTACGGCACCACTGGAAGGGGTCATATCAAGACCAGCAATCTTACCTTGTAAACTTTCCAGTACGTTGGTTGTCGGAACGGCTGTAATATCCTTTTGCTTTAATTGAGAGATGGAACCAGACAGGTCGCGCTTCTTCATCACACCATAACCTACAACCACCACCTCATCAAGTGACTCATAACTGGATTCCATAATCACGTTGATTACAGACTGGTTGCCTACTTTCAGTTCTTGGGTATCATAACCCACATAAGAGAATTTGAGAATGGTTGCGTTGCTCACATTTTTTAGTGAGAAATTACCATCCACATCTGTTACAGTGCCATTGCCACCTCCTGCGGAGATACTGACTCCAATAAGAGGTTCCCCATTGGCATCTTTCACATTACCCGTAATCGCCTTCTGAGCGAAACTCATCAACCATAGCATGGAAAATGCCATGATGAACGATAGTCTTTTAGAATTTTGTTTCATTGCCAGTTAAATTTAATAATATTTTGAATTAGTAGTTTGAACTGGCTGCAAAGTTATAGTTGATTAGATAAAGTTTTGGGGAAGATTTTGCCAGAGAGGTGTGTTTTTTTGCCAAGGGGTATTTTTGGCATAATTTTCCACTTTAGTTGGCGCAATTTTCCACCTTGTATTCTTTGGGGGTCATACCAGTTTCTGCTTTAAAGCATTTGGCGAAATATTTTGGGTCGGAGAAACCACAGTTATAGGCGGTGTCATTGACGGCAAGACCTTCTTTCAGCAACTGGCATGCTTTGTGAATACGAGCCTCACGGATGAAGTCGAGTGGCGTCACGCCTAAGAGCGATTTCATCTTGCGGTTCAGACCAGAACGGCTTGTTGCCGTCGCTTCTGCCAAGTCTCCAATATTGATATCAGGATCGCTGATATGCTCCTCAATGAATTTCATGGTACGTCGCATGAATGCGTCATCTTCCGGTTTTAGTTTTGGAGCACTTTCCGTTGGTGTTTGTACCATGTCTTGTTGCACCTTGAGACTTCCTTGCGAGTTAAGTAGGGCGAGATATGCTTCGTGGGTCTCTCGTTGCTTGCGGTTGATGTCTTGGATGTATTGGTGGGTATAGAGGATACCCCAGATAACTAATCCAGTTAGCAGCAGATAGAGTAGTTGCGCCCAACGAGTCTCCCAGAAGGTGGGTTTGACGATGACAGTTAGTGTCCGTTCATTGTCCACCCAAACACCATCGCTGTTGGTGGAGCGAATCCTCAATAGATAAGTGCCTGGTCGCAGATCGAGGAAGGTGGCAGAATGGTTTTTGCCGATATTGTTCCACGAATCTCCTCCCTTGCCGCTTTCCATCAGGAATGAATAACTGATGTCTTCCACATCGGAATAGTCTAAGGCTGAGAAATAGAGAGTGAAGTTACGTTCATTAGGTTGAAGCACCAATGAGTCCTCTGAGTTAATAGCGTGTAATATCGGTCTGTTCTCTATCGAGATACCAGTCAATGCAATAGGGGGAACAAAAGTACTTTTCATGAGATCCTCCCTACGAATAGTAAATGAGCCATTCTGTAGTCCAAATATATACCTGCCATCAGGCAGACGGATGGGGTTCGCATCTGAGAAACGTAGCCTGTCTTTCCAGAAATAGGTCCTAAACATGTCTGTACCTTCCTTGTCAGGAAACAATTGAATGAGTTGGTTATTGCTGACAATTACTAAGAAATCGTCTGTGGCATAAGCGGAAAGTGCAACATCAGACGGGAATCCATCAGAAATACGATAGTGCTTGAACTCGAGTCGATCGTCCAAAAGGTTTTGCGAGACTATTTGGTTAACACCTCCGCTTTCTGTACATACAAAGATGCGATTCTGATTGTCCTCAGCCACATACATTGTCGCATTATTGCTCAGACTGGAACTACGATGGCTATCCTTTAGGTGATGGTGCCACTTCACCTGACTTAGATTTTTCTTTCCAATATCTGCAACCAAAAGTCCTGTGGTAGTGGCGGCCAATAGGATACCTTTGTTTGTAATATGAATCTGGCGAACCCGCAGACAGTCTTCCTTAGGTAGTTGCAATCCATTGTCCTTATGTAGGAATCTGGGGCTTTCTTCATAGGGATTCTCTATGCAGTTCAGTCCACCATCAAATGTTGCCACCCATAATCGACCTTGTTTGTCCGTCTTTACATCGAAGATGTGATTATGTTGGAGTGATTGCCTGTTTCCCTGCTCATGGCGAAACTGAGAGATATTAAAGACTCCGTTATTGGGCTCTTTCAAGCGAAAAAGACCATCAGGCTTGCTTCCCAACCAATATTGTCCGTTTGCATCTTGCGTCATACAATAGATGGGGGATCCAAACGAAGTATATTGCTCATGCAATTTACCGTCACGCCCCAGATATCCCAGCAAATTATTACTTGCATCGAAGATTCTAATAGTCGCGTCTTCTTTTGTCATTACCCAATAACGTTGCTTTTGGTCGAGATAGAAGAATCTTACCAAGGTGGGCTTTTCCTGAGGGAAAATAGTATAGTTTTTTTTCTTAAATGAGAGACGATATGCGCCATAGTGGCTCTTAAACCAAACGTTTTCCTCCTTGTCAGTAATGCAATAGTATACATCTTGTCCGATGCCCATTTCAAGGTGATAGGGTATCCATGGACCATTGGGCTGTTGACGATAAGATAAACTTCCCTCTTTGTGGATAGCCCACTCAATGCCGTATGGGTCTGTATGCAGATAAGGGGGATGAATAGTTTCTATCTCTTTCTTTGTTTTTTCTTGAAAGCGAGCAATATATATGTTTTCCTGATTCTTGGAAAGTGCATAATACCGACATGACTTTACATCGAAGCCGAATACCCTGTCTTCTACCAGGCACAGCAGATTTCCGTCGTCATCAAGTAACATGTCCTGAATGCGGTCTGATGGCATGTCTATACCATCGCCCACTTGTGACTTAAAGCACTCGAACTGATAGCCGTCATAGCGATTCAAGCCATTCCATGTAGCAAACCACATCATGCCCTGTTGGTCTTGTACAATCTGGGTCACATACCATTGTGCCATGCCGCTGAACTCGTCATAGTGTGTGACAGTACATTGTGGCTGAGCACTAACGGTCAGTCTCCAGCAGAGGATGATATAATATATAAGTATGCCGATTTTCCGCATGTTTTATCGATATGGTTCTTACAAAAGTCAATTAGTAGTTTGTGTGCAAAGTTACGAAAAGTTGAGCGCAAAACAAAGAAACTTGTTTCTTTTTTTGCCGAGACAGAGTCACTTCGGTGTTTATGCCAAAGTTACGAAAAGGTAGAGAAGAGCCAAATTTCGGGAACTAAAAATGGGTGGACATTGTTCGTGTCCACCCATTGATATAGAGTAGGGGATGATTATAAAATGGTGAAACTAACTTTTCTTCCTAGACCATGAAAGATCTTGAATAAGGTTGACATCTGAATATCCGCATGCCCATTCTCAACTCGTGATATATAGGTCTTTTTCGTGCCTATCTTTGTTGCTAATTGCTCTTGGGTAAGTCCTGCCTTCTTTCTTTCCTCTTTTATTTTTTCACCAAGAATAAAGGCATCTACTCCAGCCTCAAATTCCATTCGAGTGCTTGTTCCCTCATCACCGTAGTCTTCTTTAATTAGATCCTCAATAGGTGTGAGTTGCAGTTCTTTCATTCTTTTCTCGTCCATAGTCTTATCGCTTATTTTTTTGTTCATAATATTCATTCATAATCCGTTTTGCTTTTTCAATCTCGTTTTTAGGAGTCTTCTGCGACTTCTTTTGAAAAGCATTAAAGAGGATGATAAGATTTCCTTCGTCCATACAACAGAAAATTCTGTATATATTTCCTTCCTCTTCCACTCTTATTTCATATAGCCCTTGAACTCCTTCAATTGATTTGAAAATCGAACTGGGTATTATCTCCAGAGACATGATGTAGATAAACACTTGATATATCTTCTCAATGACTTTTTTAGGAGTCTTTTTCTTGAAGTCTTTAAAGTAATCTTTGAAAGCAACGATGTGCCTTATGTATTCCCTTTTTGCCATACGAATAAATTTGTTGCTGCAAAGATAACGATTTAGTTAACAATAACCAAATTATTTTGCGATTATTTTGTGTCGCCATAAAAAATGGGTGGACATTGTTCGTGTCCACCCATTGATATAGAGTAGGGGATGATTACTGAGCAGGGAGCCAGCGTGGGTCACCTACTTTCAGTTTGCTTACACCCTCGTTGCCGATTGTAAAGTCGCCGTTTTCTGCATCCTTATATTTTGGATCCTCACCATTCTTGCCGGAAGTATCCGCAGCACATGATGCACCTTCTACATTATTGAACAATCCTGTATTACAGTTGAAGTAAGCATTGTTACTAAATTCTGGTGTAGCGGTAGCAGTATTCTTGGAGAATGTTCCACCAACGGTATTTGTAATAAGATTATTCTTAATAGTGATCTTGTGACCAGTGTTGCCACCATAACGAACATATGCAATACCATTCATGTTGCTTGTTCCTGCTGGTTCACTCTCTACGTTATCAAGAGTACAACTCTCTATGAGAATCTCAGGGGCGGCTTTTCCAGAGAAACTATCACTGGAATTGTCATAGCGTAGCATAGATCTTCCCTTACAACTATTATAGATGGTGCTGTTGGACAAGGTGAACTTGCCAATATAGCCCTTACGACTATCAAACATGTCACCACCGTTACATTCAATATTTGCAAAGATGCAATTGTCGAAAGTCATCTCTTCAACTATTGCGGTAACATTCAAGTAGAATAACCCCTTAGTAAAGTTCTGTATAGTACAATTCTGAACACTGAATACCTTATGAATAGCATCAGCAGTCTTGAAGTTGAACGCCTGATCGGTTGTTCCATTGTCTGCTCCGTCAAGAATGACTTGTGAGAGTGTAAATGAGCCACCGTTAATTTCGAAACGTCCCTTGATAGTTGGCTGATCAGTAGGATAGATACCCTTGATGGTGATAGATTTTTCAATCTTCACAGCACCAGCCTTTCCTGTTTCTCCATTTACGTTCAACTCATATGTACCACCGTAAAGAGCAAGAGTTGCATCCTCTTCAGCCTCTCCAATGATTGTTGTCAAGTTGTCACCCTCATGAACGAGGATAGCGCCAGCAAGATCGGCAATTGTAGTGAAACTACGGTTACCGCACTGCTTGCCATTGTAGTACAGATAAGCGGTGTAGGTTGTCTCTGGCTCCAGTCCTTCGACAGTTGCTTCACCAGCCTCTTTCTCCTCAGCAGTAATCTCATGAGTGATGTTGCCAATGACAATAGTAGAAACATCATAACCTTCCTCAACTTCCCACTTCAACGTTACACTACGGTCTGCGATTTCTGCGGGTTTGGGGTTTTTCAAGAACTGCTTTGCACTGGTCTTGAAATAAACACCATGGAATTTGGAGTCACGTGTACCATCCTCGCTGATTGCCTGAACGCGAACTGAGTATTTCGTATCATAGTTCAAATTGCTCAGGGAGGTAGAATTTGTCGCACTGCTCAATGTCTGCTCGGGAGTACCAGCAAAAGTCAGGCTGTCATCAGCAAATACCTCAATATTGTAGGATACAGCCCCAGCAGAGGCAGTCCACAGGATATTAGCCGTTGTTTCATTGACATTTCTCGCTTCGATGTCAAGTGGTGACATGACGCGTCCAAGTGTCAGTTCGGTAATCTCATCCGCAACATCACTACATGCGGTGAAGGTCAAAGCGACGAGACCGAGGCTTAATATATTTTTTATCGTTTTCATTGTTATTTCTCTTTTTAGATTTTTGTTTAATCACTCAACTGACCATAGATACCATCATTGTTCAGATAGCCATTGCTTGTTGTGATGAACTCCTTCCAAATAGGCCATAGGCAGTGGGTTGAAGGAGTAACAGTGTAAAGTCCATCGATATAAGCATCTGTCAGGACATAGCCACTGGTACTTTCAAACCAGTTCTTGGAATCCCAACCAGCATCTTTCAGTTCTTTAATTTTGTCAGAGTCATCCTCGCCCAAATCCAGTCCGTAGATCTCAATAAGGTCTTTATCCTCAGCATTGTTGATATATACCTTATCAGGATATCCGGCATACTGACCTTTACGCTGTTGGAGATCTTGCAACTTGGTCTTTGCCTCTGCCATCTTTTCATCGATAATACCCCAGCGGATAAGGTCAGCCTTGCGGAGTGCTTCACCAGCAAACTCTAAAGCACGCTGGTCAACGATACCGTTGAAGAATGCAGTCTTGCTTGCAGTGTACTTAGACTGAAGAGCGGAAACCTTAGCAGCAGGAAGTGCACGATTAAGGACGGGCTTCAGATACTGCCAAGCAGCACTTGGACCATCCAGTTCATTGATAGCCTCTGCAGCCATCAAATAAACGTCGGCAAGGCGCATATACTGCCAGTTGACGCCATCATCGTTGGTAGAGGTAACGATACGCTTCATCCACTCGTAACGGAGTTTTCCAAAGCACCACTTGTTCTGGGCACGAAGTTGAACATGAGCCTTACCTGCAGAAAGATCAGAACTCCACTCGTAAGGAACACAGGTAATGTCACGACGAATATCGTCTGGGTCATAGTCGTACCACAGATAAGCGATAGGACCATTGACACCACCCTGAGACTGCTGTGTATATTGGTCTTTGGCCTGGTGTTTTACACCCCATGTGTAGAGCACACGTCCACGACCTTCAGAGAAAGGAATCTCCCAAAGGCTTTCATCACCTGCAGTCACATTATCTTCGCAGAGTTTAACAAAGTTGTCTTTAAACTCGCCGAGTTTGTTGCAACCTTGGTTAATGATGTCAAGACACTCCTCCTTGGCAATCTGATACATCAGACTGGGTGCCAGTTCTGGGTCGTTAGAGCGACGATAGCCGTCACCACGAAGACCATAGCCACCAGCATAGAGGGCAATACGGGCACGAAGCCCCTTCACAAAAGCCTTGCTAACTCGCTCCGTGCTCTGAGTAATTTTACTCTCATTGGGCCAGTAGCAATAATCCTCAGCCTCTTTCAGGTCAGCCAACAGAACTTTATAGATAGAGTCGCGGCTCGTGCGAGGCAGATAGATGTTCTCTGGACCATTTGGAACGAAACGTGCTGGCACGTCACCCCACGCCTTAATCAGGTCGTTGTATACCACTGCACGCAGAGTCAGAGCCTCACCCAATAACTGAGCCATATCGGGTTTATTCTCAATATCTCCATATTGACGTATTCCTTCAATAGCAAGATTAGCACGCTCAATGCCCTCGTAGAACTTAGCATAAGCGTTAGTGTTGGTGTTCATCTGCTTGTTAGAAGGAGTGGTGTTATAGTTCCACAGGTCGTTCTTGTCGTCGTCACCCGCTTTAGTGATATCTGGAGAATTTCCGACCTCTACATCGGTATTGACACCGTAATAAGGTAGGAAACGTCCACGATAAGAGTTTGTTTCACCGAAGGAAACGTGAATAGACATTATTTCTGACTCAGCCAGAGAATACGTGCTATACACCGTAGAACCATCGAGTGCAGAGATTGACGGTGCGTCCATGTCGCAAGATGTCATTGCAACGAGCGACATTGATAAAAATGATAATTTGATATAGTTTTTCATTATGATTGTCCTCCTTCATTTTAGAAATTCAGATTCAGACCTACAACGAATGAGCGGCTACGTGGATAACCAGAGTAGTCTACACTTGGAGTAAGCGCATTCTTGCGGATACAGTCTGACTCAGGATCGAAACCTGTATAGCCTGTGAAGGTCAGCAGGTTGTAGCCAGTCACATAGAAGCGTAGGCTATTAATACCTACACGCTTGGTTAGTGATGCAGGCAAAGTGTAGCCCAGGGTAAGGGTGTTCAGACGCAGGAAAGAAGCATCTTCAACAGCCCAGTCGGTCAGCACCATACGGGAAGTGTAAGGACTCCACATAGTGGTGTTAACATTCAATTCAGTTAGACGAGCAGGATCGTTAGTCAACAATCCTGTTGCAGGATCGAGGTTTGTCCAACGATTGCCGTCAGCCATGATGTCGATCATGTTACGATACTGGTACTTACCAGTCTGGGTATATTCAATCTTGTTGGCATTATATACCTTGTTGCCAATGCTATAGTTGAAGCCTGCAGACAGGTCGAAGCCATAGAATCGTGCGTTGATGTTGAAACCACCAAATACATCAGGGTTGACATCACCTATAACAGTAATATCCTCCTCACCAATCGTATTCAACTTCTCAGGATCAATATTTCCATCAGCATCTACAGGGTCAGCAAGATTCTTGATCTTCAAAGAACCAGGGCGAACTTTTCCAACTACTGCAGAAGCGTCTGCAACACCCTCTTTCAGATTCCATGTATCTGTAGCGGCATTGTAACTCTCAAAGTCACTTACTTCATAACGTCCGTCTGCTACGTAGCCCTGAATCTGTCCGAGAGAATGACCAACAGCAATCTTATAATCCTGTCCGATTTCTGTAGAAGCCCATGCGGTGTTCCATCCGAAGTCTTCCATGATACCCAGACTCTTAATCTTGTTCTTGTTGTAAGAGATATTTCCTGTCAGATCGATACCCCAGTCTTTCTTGTTTACGATGTGATAAGTGAAAGAGAACTCAAAACCTTTGTTCTCAGTCTTACCAAGATTGCGATATTGGTTGTCATAACCAGTACCAGAGGTGGGGAACTGAATCAACAGGTCTTTAGTCGTATTGATGTAACCTTCCAAACTTCCACTTAACTTACCGCCAAAGAGTGTGAAATCCAAACCGATGTTACGGGTGATGGTGGTCTCCCACTTCAAATCAGCGTTTGCCATGGTCTTGGAAGGAGCCCAATAATTACTGATACCGTTTACCCATGTGGTAGCCTTGTTCTCATAAAGTTGGATAAGTTGACCTACAGGGATGTTGTTGTTACCAGCAGTACCATAACTCAGACGGAGTTTCAAGTCATCCAGCCACTTCTCTGTACCCTTCATGAATGGCTCAGAAGAAATACGCCATGCAAGGGCGACAGAGGGGAAGTAACCCCAACGATTGCCTTCTGCAAACTTAGAAGAGGCATCAGCACGGAATGTGGCACTTACCAAATACTTGTCTTTGTAGTTGTAGTTGGCACGCCCGAACCAAGAAAGCAGTTTGTCATCTGCGCTATAAGAATCGTCAATAGTGTATGGCGTACCTTGAGAAGTCAGTTTCCAAGCAGTATTAGAATCGTAGTCTTCTGGGAATCCATGTACCTCATCCATATTGATGTGTTTCTTGGTAATCACATACTCATGACCAGCCAGAACGTTCAAAGAGTGGGGGCTATCCTTACCAAAAATCTGCTTGAAATCATAACTGATAGTATTGGTGTTACGGAAACGATGGCGCTTAGTATCAGTGATACGTATAGCGGGATGGTTCTGGTTGTCACCAGTTGGCACGTTCTTGATATAATATTGTGTCAAACCCCAGTAGCGCTGTGCATACTCATTATAGTCATCATAACCAAACTCAGTCTTCAGTTTCAGGTTCTTATATACCTCCCATCCGAAAGAACCTGCAATGTTCAGATTCTTACGCTCTTTCTTCTGATCACTATCGCTGTATGCAACTAATGGGTTGTAAAGGTTACCAAGGTCGTCATCTGCACTACCTGCAGTGGGATCAAGGTTTGCCAATGGGATTGGAGTGTAAATAACAGAGTACTTCAGGCGCTTGTCGGAATCATAACTACCGCTTGCATCATTGGCACCACCACCATAAACGTTAGTGTTGGAATAACGAGCCTGGAAGTCCAATGTAGTGGTCTTGCTGGGCTTGGTATTCAGTTTCAGGCTGAAGTTGTCACGCTTGAAAGAGGAACCGACCAAGATAGCCTTATCATTCATGTGAGCATAACTGAATGCATACTTGATGTTCTCTGAACCACCATTGATGTTGATGTTATGGTTGAAGGTGTGACCTGTGCGACCAAAACTCAGATCCTGCCAGTCATTATAGGGAATGTCCTTATACAAATCCAAATCCTCATAGTTTCCGAAATAATCGGTGTAAGAAGAAATCTTGGAAGGGTCATTGCTGTTCTTCAACAATGCCAACTCATACTGCCATTTAGCATAGTCGTAAGGATTGAGTACATCCATTGTCTTAGCCACTTTCTTCCAACTGTAGTAAGCGTTATAACTTACCTTGGTCTTACCTTCCTTACCACTCTTAGTGGTTACCAGGATGACACCGTTAGCACCACGGCTACCATAGATAGCGGTAGAAGAAGCGTCTTTCAGGACGGTGATGTCCTCGATGTCAGTAGCAGGAATGTCGCTAATACCATCAACGGGGAAACCGTCAACGATGTACAGAGGCTCGTTAGACTGGGTGATAGAACCACCACCACGAACGCGAATCTTCACCTCGGCATCAGGAGAGCCCTCGGAGGTCGTTACCTGCACACCAGCCATCTTACCAGTCAGTGCCTCTGAAGCGTTTGCAACAGGAACTGCCTGAAGAGCCTCGCTGTTGACAGTGGCAACAGATCCGGTCAAGTCCTTCTTGCGTACAGAACCGTAACCGATGACCACCACGTCATTCAGAGTGGTAGCATCCTCTTCCAGTACGACGTTGATGGAAGTCTTGCCTTTGGCATTAACCGTCTGTGTCTTCATACCGATGTATGAGATGACGATAGGCTTTCCA
>JAFUFD010000096.1 GCA_017470055.1 Prevotella sp.
CAGACGAAGAGGGCGGCAATCACACAGATCAAGCCATAGAGTCCGTAGGTAAACCAATGTCCGAAGTCATCGCCCTCTGCCAGATGCATGTTGAACATCGGCACGAAGGTAGATGATACGATAAAGTTGAAAATCCACTGGTTTCAATATATTTTTCATAATCGCCATTCAAAACATGTATTTGGTAAGAGGCTGGTGCAAAGGTAGTTAAAATATGTAAGAATGCAAAAATAATCAAAGTATTTTTTTAAAAAAGCCACTTTTTGCTCATTTTTTTTATATCTTCGCAAGAAAAATGGCAAAACAAACTTTAGTATTTGAATCAGCAAAGGATCTGTCACTAAGTGATGGAATGATAGTGATTACAGATAAAGATACAGGGGAGATAACTTTAAGGTCATTGGAAGATGTACAAATGATAATGGTGGATAATCACTCAGTAAGAATCACAATACCCTTGATGACCAGGTTGGTAAAGAATAATGTAAGCATTGTAATATGTGACGAGAGGCACATGCCAGTTTCCATGATGATGGATTTGGAATCTAATACGCTTCAGTCAAAACGTTTCCAATGCCAGTTGGCTGCGACTATACCGAGCAAGAAACAACTCTGGAAGCAGATTGTTGAGGCAAAGATTCGCAATCAGTCCCTGCTACTTGAGAAACTTGGAAAAGGGAAGAATTTATTGGCTCAATATTATAATAATGTGAAGAGTGGAGACTCTACAAATCGTGAGGGAATAGCGGCTAAAATGTATTGGAAACTGCTGATGGGGAAAGAGTTTATTAGAGACCGTTATGGTGACTCTCCTAACGATATGCTGAACTATGGATATACGCTGCTCCGCTCCATGATGGCAAGACATCTGATGAATGCGGGACTTTTACCTACAGTGGGTGTCTTTCATCGTAATTGTTATAATGCTTTCCCTTTGGCTGATGACATGATGGAACCATACAGACCATTTGTTGATTATAAAGTGAAAGATATGTTTGAGCATGGGATAACGGGAGTATGCCGTGAGTCGAAAAAGACCCTTCTTGGCTTGTTTTACTCTGATATTCCCGCAAATGCAATGATGATGTCCGCATCAACCCTTGCAGGTGTATATGAGGGTATGAATAAGTTGATAGTGTTTCCCAGATTACAATAGATTATGTGGATATATGTAGTGACCAGTTTTACGCGTTACAGCAAAGTAGGACGTGAGGCTCAAAGAAATTTTGAGAAGGCTATACAGAAAGATGGCTTCCATCATCTGCATTCCAACCTGTTTGTGAGATATTGCTCCACAGGAAGTAGTGCCGCCATGCATAAAGAGCGAGTGAAAGAGATAATTCCTTGCAATTGTTGTGACATCAGTATCATCTTGTCGGCTGATAGTCAAGAACAGAATACCTATCATAGCATAAAGCGTAAACGCAAGAAGAGACTTTCCTATGGAAAGCCTCTTGATGTGGAGTTCTTTTAAATTAACATGATGGTTTCAGGGGAAATACTTATGGGGATTAATCGATATACCGTTGGGTGATATCCCCATATTCATCTATTCTCCTGTCACGCAGGAAAGGGCACCAGCGACGTACCTGCTCGGAGCGTTGCATATCAATCTCGACAATGGTTGCTATCTCCTGGTCTGTGGGAGCCTCGTAGAGCAGTTCTCCCTGTGGTCCTGCCACGAAGGAAGTTCCCCAGAAAGGTACACCATCCTCCATACCCACACGGTTGACGGTGACGACAGGGAGTCCGTTTGCCACGGCATGACCACGCTGGACGGTCTGCCACGCCATACGCTGCCGCTCCTGTTCCTCTGGTGTGTCGTTGGGGTCGTAGCCGATAGCGGTGGGATAGATGAGCAGTTCGGCACCTTGTAGTGCCATCAGGCGGGCTGCCTCCGGATACCATTGGTCCCAGCAGACGAGGACACCCAGTTTTCCTAAAGAGGTCTCAATAGGATGGAACCCTAAGTCACCAGGGGTGAAATAGAACTTCTCGTAGTAGCCAGGGTCATCAGGGATATGCATCTTCCGATACTTCCCCGCTATC
>JAFUFD010000097.1 GCA_017470055.1 Prevotella sp.
GTACTTGATGGTCTCCACCACGGGCAGGCTCTCCACCACGCTCCAGCGCATCCCGTAACTCTCGATATACTCACGAAGGTCACGGATCTTCTCCCGTGTCCATACTTGTCCTAAGGGAACGTCATGCAGTGCGGTGACGATACCCTCCACTCCGATTTGTCTCAGCATGGCAAGCGTGATCTTGTCCTTCTTGCCAAACCATCTCCATGTTCTTTCCATATTACTTATACAAATGAATGATTTCCTTTACTACTGCTTTCGGCTGATACTGTCGGTCAAAGAGTAGCGGATATGCCGTACGCCCTTTGATAGGCCAGTCGTTCATCCATGACTGAGCATCGCTCACACCCCAGACGCAGACACGAGTAATCTGATGCTCATGACGTTTGTATATCTGGAAGAATTCCAACCACCGCTCATGGATACGTCTCTCCACATCAGCAGGCAACCCTTTCTTGTAGGGATCCATCCGTTCGTTATACTCAAAGTTCTGTGAAACCTCTGCGCCACCGAAAGAGTCTGGGTTGGGCAACACGTTCAAATCGAGTTCTGTAATCATGACCTTGACACCACAAGCAGCGAAGGCATTCATACTTGCCTCATAGTCCGCCATAGAGGGCCACGTCAATCCATGATGACTCTGCATACCTACTGCATCAATACGAATACCCTTTGCCTTCAGGTCACGTACTATCTCACAAACCTTTTCCCTTTTGGCTGGGTTTGACATAGAGTAGTCGTTATAATACAGTTCCGCATCAGGATCAGCCTCATGGGCAAAGCGGAAGGCTAATTCTATATACTCAGGACCGATAATCTGATACCAAGGTGACTGGCGATAGGTGCCGTCATCCTCAATAGCCTCATTCACTACATCCCAGCCTTTGATACGCCCTTTGAAATGTCCTACCACCGTCAGGATATGGGTCTTCATTCGCTCTATTAGTTGTTCCTTGGTCGCAGGATTTCCATTAGCATCTTTAAAGAACCAGTCGGGAGTCTGTGAATGCCATACCAGCACATGACCGATGACCGTCATTCCACGATCCTCTCCAAACTTCACAAAGCGCTCCGCCTTGCGCCATTTGAACTTACCTTCTGCGGGCTGCATCCCCTCTGGTTTCATACAATTCTCCGCTACGATACAATTGAAATGCTTCGTGATGGTGGCGGTCGACAGACTGTCTTTCCCTGTGGTCTGGTCCACATTGATGGCGGCACCCATCAGGAAATGCTTGCCAACAGCATCCTTCAAGCCCTGCGCCCCGACAGGCAGAAGCATCGAGGCGAGGGTAAGAAGAACACATAATACTCTCTTATTCTTCATAACTATTTAAAAATCACTTTTCGCCCATTAACAATATAGACTCCCCTCTTGGTCGGCTGTGCGACACGATGTCCGTTCAGATCGTACCAGTGGACTGTGCCATCAACATCTGTCGTCTTGATACGATTGACACCCGTAGTACTTCCACCTATAACAGAATACATACGAGCACTATTATTGGCAGAACTTACTATATAGGCACGGAATGGTGGAATATAGACAACACCATTATTTGCTGGAACCTTGTTCCATACATTGCCTTCCTGTAGGATATAACATCCTTGCGCCTCGGCATTCGTCAGTCCGCGCAAAGTACCTTTGAGTTGATAGCCACCAATTGCCTCTCCATCGACAATTGGCGCATTGAAGTCTACAGTAATAGCCTCTTCTTTACCTATATTTATACTGCCATCTGTCACTGCCACCAGATAAGGGGTGTTAGCCGCGACAGTCTCAGCCTCTACAAACTCCAGTGCTGTTCCACTGACATTGCCCAGCGTGTAGTATTTCAACCCTTCCGCCGTCGGAGGCTGGTAGGGCAGGCAAACGGTATATAGCCGTGCTGGCTGGAAGTTGACCGAAAGGTCACCGTTTCCTGACGGAGCCTCTAACAGACGGGTATAAGTAATGTCCTTCGTGGTCACGTCAGCAGGAATCACAGCAGGCACGCCTTTTGTCTCATCAATAACCCCGTCTGTCACGTTGACCTTGATCAGAATATCACTTATCGTCATGGTACGATCCGTCTCAGAGGAGACAGCAGACCACTCCAACTTATAGATATGCTCGCTGGCAGCCTCATTCTGATATGATTCTGAGTAGGTCAAATTATACTTGCTGCTCCAGAATGCGCCATTGTTATTGACAGCCACATCACCTAAGTCCGAGATGCGGAGTTTCTGGAAGATGTCATCACCCGACCGAGTGACAGTCACTTTTGTCACTTTCGTAAAGTCAGCATCATCCAGCAATACCAGCATGGAACCTGTCTTACCTGCTGGAAGAGTCAATACTCCTGTTGAAGCGTCAAAGGTCAGGTCGCCTGTCACGGTGATGTTATTGAAGTCCACATGATAGTCACCATTCAAGTCGTAGTTAAAGGGGGCAATCTTCTTTTTCTCCAACTTGATACAGTCCACATAGGTCTTCTTGCCACCCGTGTTCACCAGATCAATCACCTGTTCCCCCTTCGTTAGAATGACTGGCATGACAGTCTCTGTCCACGAACTGGTCTGGGCGGTCGCTATCACATAACTGTCGTCCTTTGTGGTCAGCGTTGTCTCACCTGCGGCATCCGCCTTGTAGCGGAGCACCAACTCGTAATAGCCAGCCTTGGGGATGTTGACATGATAGCGCAGCGCACTCGTCGCACTGGTCATCTCCACATAGCCCTGTCCTAAGTTATTAGCATCACCTACCTTCTTGATGGTAACACCCTTGTAGTCAGCCAACTCAGCCTCATACTGCAAGGCGCCTGTATATTCAGCAGGAGCGGTTGGGGCACTTAACCTCGCCTCCGTATAATCCGTTTTCCGACCTGTTGCCACACCAGCGCAGTTTATTGTCAGATCTACTGGTCCGTTATGCTCGACGGTCAGCGTATAGACATTATTCTCCCATAACTCTGTCACCGTGCTGCTTGTGTTGGTCCCCCTTTCCGTCTTGGAATAAGAGGGTTTCGTACTGGCACCATTGATCTTGATAACATCCGTCGACTTCGCTCCATTCTGGTAATTAGACAGATAGAAGGTCACCTTGTCGGCATACTCCTTCATGATACCCAAGGAATAGGGCGCATAGTCCAATTCCACACTGGTACACGTATTATACTGGAAAGGAATCGTTCCTGTGGCACGCTGGGTAGCCTTACTCAACGTACGAACCCCATCAGTGGTCACATCATCATATTGGTAGGGGTTATATGTCACCCACCCGTTCTCCTGTCGTCCAGCATAGATAGCACCTGTGTACTCCTCTGGGAACAGACTGTTCATATAAGCCTGTTTCGTTTCCACAGAACTCAGTGTACTGCTGATATCCTCCAGAGAACCGGCGCTCAGCATCTCAGGGATAGCAGGATAACGACCTGTCGATTTCATCCACCAACGGTTATTCAACCAGTTATTTGCCTCACGACCCTGCAAGCCCCCATAGTCTTTCTCATTACGATACAACCCGTCAAAGAGAGAGGCATCTATGCGATAGGAAGCATTGTTAGAGCCGCTACCTGTGCTGACTACACAAACCTTAGTACGTGCCATAACCTCCTCTTTTGACATGATGCGGATGGTACCATCAAGTACCTTACGGAACAGGTCTAGGCTGATATTGTTGAATTGCGGGAACCACTCCCAGTTACGCTGTGTATACCCGTCTGCCGAGGTCGTACTTCCCTCTTTAGAGCATTCTGTCCATGTCAACTCAGGACCATCCATCATCGTCTGACCTGTCAGCATCATATGCTCAGCAATGGGGATGGCACCAGCAGCCCTGACAAAGTCAGAGGTACCAACAGTATATTCGGTATCTCCGTCCTGCATATCGGGTTTAACACCGTTCTCTACCCATCCGCTACTATCAAAACGGATCCCATATTGACCTGTGATACCGCTAAGCCATGCACCCAGACAATAACTCTCATTAAAGAGGAAGTTCTTCTTCTGCGTGTACTTCTCGAAGCAGAGGAAATGATCTGGGTCACTGGTCAGGAACGTATTGATATCCGCATTACGTTTCACATAGGCGATGGGCATCTTATTGGCTCCATAGTAGGAGTCCGCAAAACTCACGGCAAGATAACCTCCATACGTATGAGACATCGTCAACAACTTCGCAAAGAGTTGAAGACGGTTGTCAAAGGTCACATGCCCCTCATCGTCGAATCCCCAGTACTGCTCAGCGAAGTTAAAGCCGAGGAAGTTGGGATACTCTTTGAAATACTGCTCATACTTTGACACATCATTCGGTGTGTCTGGCATGCGGTTGAAATAGCCACTGGCACACTGAATCATTGTCCACACCCTGTTCTGGGCACAGACTTTCATCCATGAGTCGTAGATGGCAGGACCATTGGGCGACTTATCGTCACTTGACGAGGTGGCAATATTGAAAATCACATAGGGCCGCACATCCTCTGGCACCATATCGATAATCTTCTGCGGGTCAGCATATTGCCATACATCGATATGGATTATCCATGCTGGTTGCTCTGGTGATATGGGGCGACGAAGTGCCGTGCCGCTATGAGCGACACTTACTATACTGATTGCCGTCAGGCAAGTCAAGGCAAGGAGCCTCATGCTTAGGACAACTTTTTTCATAGAATTATCTTTTTCATTGTTTTTATGCCTTCACATCGATGGTCTTTGCGCTTTCCTCTTCCCAGTCGGTTACATAACTACCGTCTAAGACAAGTCCCTGGTCAGTCAGACGCATATTAATCGTATAGGTCTGTCCACCTTCCAACAGTACGGTCTCTGGCAAAGCATAAACCTGCCGAACACCATACACAGTAATAGCGAAGAAGTCTGTATTCGCCGCAATGGTCTGCGGTGGCAGGATTGCATAAGACGACAAGCGCCAGTCGGTCACCATTTCCGGATACATCTGGATATCTGTCGTCGTATCCTCAATAGTCATCACTTTGACATTCTTGACATCCACATTCACGCTGTAAAATACATTCAGCAATTCTACGGAGACTTGCTGCAAGTCTATCACACCTGAGTCATCAATGATATGGATAACCACTTTCGCCATCATGTGCTGGAAAGAAATAGACGCATTGGTTTCATCCGATGTTGTCACCGCAGAACCTATCATGAGGTCACTCGCATTGTAAGAGGATAGGGATGACTGATCAGTCTGCACTTGGAAGACAGGAGTGGTTGTTAATACATCCTCACCCCACTCTTCTTGATAAGGACTGTATGCCACTATCTGCTTTCCTCGGGCAGAGGCTGTGAGGATGATATGACCATCCTCATCAACCTTTACCTGCTGGAATGTCGTAGTTCCATCATTACCAATCATATAGATGCCTAACTGCGTTCCTGAGGGTATCGCCTGGGTATTGCCATTCTCATCACTCAGGACAAAGGACATCTCCCCATTCTCATCATCGTCAATATAGACGAAGTCGTTGGAGTCACTGCATGCTGACAGCAATAGTACAACTGCCATCACCAAGCAGGAGGTCAACTTATTGTATGATATGGATGGGAAATATTTCATAATAGATATGTGCTTTAATTACTATTTCGAAAGGATCACATCCTTGGCAAGGATATCGCAGGAGCCCGCATTACTACGTCCGCCAAAGGCTATCTTCGTCACTGTCGATAGGTCGATACCCAGTGCCGTCAGGTCAACCTCCTTGGTACCAGCGCTGTAGAAACCATTACCAAACTCCGTGAATGTCGAGCCTACATAATAACCCATACGAACTGGTCCGTCTACCAGGTTGCTAAAGGTGAAGGTCAGTTTGGAGTAGTTGGCAAGTTCACCATTGGCAAACTCAAACACTGTCATCAGATTACTGGTACTTCCTGTCCATGTGTAAGTAGGAGCATTGTAGGTGGCATTGCTACCTGGAGTACCAAAGGTGGCTGTCAAAGTGTTGTCATCTCCACTACCAGATCCTTCGCCACTACCACTTCCTGTTCCTTCCAGATAGACATCTGAAGCAAGGATATCACAGGAGCCCGCATTACTACGTCCGCCAAAGGCTATCTTCGTCACTGTCGACAGGTCGATACCCAGTGCCGTCAGGTCAACCTCCTTGGTACCTGCACTGTAGTAGCCATTACCAAACTCCGTGAATGTCGAGCCAACATAGTAACCCATACGTACTGGTCCGTCTACCAAATTGCTAAAGGTGAATACTAATTTAGAAAAGTTTTTCAGTTCTCCATTGTTAAACTCAAAGATCGTCATCAGGTTACTGGTGCTACCTGTCCATGTATAGGTAGGAGCATTGTAAGAGGCGTTACTTGCTGGAGTCTGGAAGGTAGCATAAAGTTTAGTAGTCTCTCCTGGCTCATCAGGCTCATCAGAGCCGCCATTTTCTACCAACTCGGCATCGCCTTCCAACGCGGTGGTATTGGAATCCCAATCAGTCACTTCCGTACTCATCTCAATCTCGATAGCAGCCTGAGCGCCCTCACCGAGAATCTTCACTGTATAGGTATATGCCTTACCAGACAGGAAACTGGTCTCACTCTTCAAAGGTGCCCTCAAGGTTCTGCCATCTGTCAGACTAATCTGGATGAAGTCATCAGCACCTACAGTCTGAGGAACGATAATCGCACTGGCGACAAACGCTGTGGCATCGGCAGCGAAGGTCACTGCCTTGATATCTGTTGCCGTACCCGATGCGACACCCAATGTGGCATCACTCACCTTCAACGTCGTAGAGGGTTTCGTGTTGAGGATGCTGACGGAAGCCCCTTTCAGGTCCACATCAGTCTCTCCACTGAAGGTAAACTTGATATTCAACTTAGAGAGCATGTGCTTAAACACCAAAGGCACTGCGGGTGTCGTCATGTTATAGGCATTCTCTCCTGCGGGTGCGCCACACAGCAGGTCGCTGGCAAGGTAATTGGCATCCGTACTCTGGTCTGTAGCGATGGAGAAATCCACTGCCTCGTCCATCTTACTGGTGAAAGCAGCATTATAAGGAGCATAGGCATTCACGCTGACATTAGAGCCGTCCTCTGGGAAATAAAGGGTGTTTCCTGTGAAATTACCACTACCATCGGCTGTCATCTCGGCATTGTCACCATCTTCAATATAGCCATTAGTACCTTTTACAAATACACCAATCTTCACACCCTCTGCTATCTGTGTCTTTTGCAGATTGGTGTTTGCCGTACGCATGAGGTCCAAATTACTAACCAGTGTGATTGGTGTGGACTGACTGATGCTCTTTGTCTCTTGATCATCAGAAGAACAACTTGCAAAAGTAAGCATTGCAAGCCCTAAGGAAAGGATTGATAACTTTTTCATAACTTATATTTTTTAGATTAATACTTATATTTATTTAATTGTCTCTTGATTGTGCTGGCATGGACGCATCCTCATCATTCAGGTCTGAGTCTATATCATCTGAGCCTATTCTCACAATGAGGGTATAAGACTTTCCGCTTACAAAAGTCACCGCATTAGCAAGTCTCACCTGGAAAGTTTTCTCATCAGATACCAACTGCACGAGGACAGTACCTGCGGCAACCGTCTGAGGAACCAAAGCCACATAAGCAGCAGTGGATGTGCCAAGGGTGGCAAGTGCTGTGATATCCGCAACATCTCCTGTGGCTTCTCCAATAGCACCTGTCGACGGATTAAACGTCATGGCAATCTTGGTATTAGAAACCAACACTTTTGCATTAGAGATGTCAATATCAGACTCATTCTGGATAACGATTTTCAGTCTTGCCATCTGATGCTTGAACTTCAAGACAACAGCATCCGCAGTCTGAGCGACAGGATTGGATGTCGGCACACCATAGACCAAGTCACTGGCAAGATAGCCTGCGTCTGTACTCTGGTCTTTGGCTACAGCAAACTCATTCGCGCTGTTATATATCCAACCAGTCTGGTAGGGAGCGTAGGCATAGAGGGTGACACTCCCTTTGGAGGGCCATTCCATCTCAGCCACGTCCGCACTCAGGACAGAGCCACTAACAGAATAGGGACTATTATTACCATTTGTCAAGACAGAACTGCCAGCGATACCAAAGACACCCACTTTCACACCGCTGTTCAACTGTGTAGTCTGCAGGATATTGACACCACGCATACCATCCAGTGAGGTCGTCAGGGAGATGGTATTTCCATGACCTGTCTGAGGGTCAAGTTCATCAGAACTGCAAGCCGCTATCCATGACGTAGCCACCAGCAGGAGTGTTGTCCTTAGAAGCAAATGAATCTTTTTCATTGTCGTACTCATTGTAGATCTCTTTTTACGTTATTCGTTCTCTTTTGTGTTATTGGGGATTCCATAGGGTACCAGTCGCATATTCGCAATACAGAACTGAAAAGAAGAAACCGCATGTGCGGGATGCAAAGCATCAAGTTGGTAGTTCAGCATCTTGATAATTGTCTGTTTCTTCTTGTCAACCAAGAACGTTTTCAGACTACCCAAGGTAGGATAAGTGCTCTCCGTCACCTTGAAAGTATTGAGAGGTATCGTGAAGGTCTGCCATCCGTCTGCAAAAGAGACTGGATTCTCCATATCCCACATCGCCGTCTGAGCAAACCATGACTGGGTCAGTGACTTTCCTTGGTCTTTGTCCAGACGGAAAGAGATAAAACCAGTATCCCATACAGGCTCTCCGTCGGTATATACATAGATATCCATCTCCACGGCAAGATTGGCGCACTTGCTCTTGTCGGTGATCAGTCCATCGGAATGGTCTATCACGTACTGGATACGGTCGCCAAAACTGAAACGGAGATTTCCCGTGGAGGGATCCAGATTGCCATCCACTGCCCATGCCACTGGGGTGTCACCAAAGAAGGTGAGCATATAGTCTGGGTTGATCACATCGGTAGCCTCAGCCAGTGCATGTCCCTCAGGCAGTGCATCAGAGGCATGAACGGCTATTTTGTCAAACAGTGACTGCGTGATGTCTATCGTATTCTCAAACTCAGAGCCCGTGTAGGGTGCTTTCGTATCATTCGTACTGAAGGTACGGAAGAATACACAGTTGTTACAGAACATATAGGGAGAGTAGGCACTAACATGCGCACCCTCTGACAGGCAACGGATAGGACCTGCCACAAGATCAGCAACCGCAGGCATCACAAACTCAATCTGCTTAGAGGTAGAGGTAAAATCTGACACTTTCTCCTCACCAGTGGTAGTGGGCAGGTAGATATGATCTACGAACTGCAGGTTACGACCTGTCAGGATAATCTTCTCACCAGCCTTGGGCAACGTGCGGTTGACACCCGTGATAGCAGGCTCCGGGTCGCCAGTACGAGTCAGTGTACACATCAAGGTAGTGATATCCCCATTGGTCGTATACAAGTTCATCACATTATTACCAGTATGCACAGCCTTGATAGCGACTGCGCCATTCGCCTTTGCCGATGCAGTCGGTGTTAGTTCGATTGTCTTACCATCGAAGGAATAAGCGTATTCCATGTTGCAGACAGAATCACGAATAGAGGTCTGGGCATCCACAAACCAGTGTGACAGAATTGCCTCCTGGTCGTCCACACTTTGGAACTCCACTTTATAGGACTGCTCGAAATGGTCGGACTTGGTCTCCCCTACTTCCAGTGTTCCTTCCCAGATTCCAAACAACTGCTCGGCACCCAGTGCCACGCCCTCTGCTATCGTCACACCCTCAGGTGCGGGCAGCGAGGGACCTTCGATGTCCTTGCTGCATCCCACGACAAGAAACAAGCAGCACAAAAGGAGAATCCCTTTCACCTTATTTATATTATATAATGTATTCATATATCTCAATGCCTTAATTCGTAAAATTAGTTGATGAGGAATAAACCTTCTCCGTATAGGTGATGTCACGTACCTCGTCGTATTTCTCCATGGCAATCTCACAGATTCCTGTGGCAAAGGTGGCATTCTCAGGAATGATGACATGCACCGTCTCGTCGTCATTCTCCTGCGTCTCGTCAAAGACACACTGTACCTTCTCCCCATAGACGAGAGGTAACCAGACCTCTTTGGCACCACCCAGGAAGGTTCCTGTGATAGTCAGTGTGCGACCTGGAATCAATGTCGTAGACGAGAAGGCGGTAATGGTAGGCTGCTCATCCTTCGATCTGACGACAAAAGGAAAGTCGCACATCCCCTTCGAGGTCACCACACGGATATTGTCTCCTGTCGTCTTCACATCAGAGGGCAGTTGGAAAGTGATATTATTGTCTGAGGCATAGACATACAATGTCGTCAGATTAATAGAGGTGCCATTGACTATCAGTTTCTTCAAGTCGCCAAAACCGCTTCCACGCAGGCAGATGGTCTGACCGGCATAGGCACAGGGTGCCTGTTCTATGGGGCGGGACACCATATTAAACCACACACTGTCAATACGGGGTGCCTCATCATCGTCATTGCTACAAGAGGTGAACATAAAGAGAGCCACACCTATCAGCAACAATCCGTAAAGGTTCTTGATATTCTTATTCATCATAGCGGTAAGCGTTTTTATTTTCAATTACATTCGTAAAGTCATAATCGATAGGGGCTTCCAACAGATTGGCATCCTGCATAACCTCCGTAGGCGGATAGATCATCGACCAGAGGTTGTCATTGGTTGTCATATCCTGTGAGTGACACCAACTGCCAGTTGGGATATTATGCACACACTCCCTACTGGGTTGGATAATCTGATAACTGCCGTCCGCATCGTTGGTCTTCAGATAAGGCTCTCCTATCTTCGTCAAGTCGGCATTCTTTCGGTAGCCATAGTTATACAGGCGGTAGCAACCCATCAGCGGCTCATCCTCCTGCTCTGCAATTTGGTTGTTCATATAGTTGACCATGCGTTTCAGATGGCTCTCACCCATATAGGAGCGACGCACGATATCCGACCAATAGAGACCCTCTGCGAAAAACTCCAGACGACGCTCTATCAACAGGGAATCGAGGTTCAAGGTGGTATAGTCACCTGTGTTTCCGTCAAGACCATAGGTACCCGCCTCTATCTCCCTCTTATAGGCACGTTGACGGATGATATTGACGTTATCAAGCACTCTTGCACGAGTGGTGGTCTCCTCTCCGTTAAGTCCCATCAGTGCCTCGGCGAGATTCAGATAGACCTCACTTAGGCGCAACATCGGAGTACAGAAACCAGAGTTACCTTGGATAGCGATATTATCGGTACCCATCGGACCACCCACCACCTGTTTCTTGACGGCTACGGGGTTCCAAGAGTCACGCACCACCGTCCAAGTATCACCCTGATGCTTGCCATAGTGGGTCTTACAGGTATCCTGCTCATGATAGAGATAATCGTAAGTCATACCGTGGGGCATGATGTTTCCACGGCTACGGCTCAGACCACCACGCTGCTGACAAGCGAGCACGATATCATAACTTGCCCAGTTGGAGTAGGTCATACCATAGTTCTTATTCACGCAACGGTCGTAACAAAACATACCTTGCAACTCGTTACCCAGTCCGTAAGAGGTGCTTGATGCCACAGACTGGATGGCGAAGAGTACTTCCTTACAGTTGTTGTTCTGTACACGGAAAATCTCCTCATAGTCATCCATCAGTCCATAACCACCGTTCGGTGCCTGTTCTATACAGATACGGGCGGCAAGGGCTGCCTTGGCATAGTAGAACTCCGCAAGATCCAGTTTTGCCTCGTATTCCACGTCACCCTCATAATAGGTATCCAGCACCCTTTTCTGGAAGTCATTGGTAAAATGGTTACCTTTCGCCCAGGCGGCTGCCGTCAGGTAGAGACGGGAGAGCAATCCCCATGCACTGACCTGTGAGACACGTCCTCTGGAGAGGGGTGACACTGGCAACCATTTTGCCGCATACTCTGCCTCACAGACAGCATACTGGATGACATTCTCGAAACTATTGGGATAAGCGGTGGGGCTCTGCGTCGTAGGTTCGTCCACGATGGGCACGTCATGCCAGTAGATGGCGAGGTACCAGTAGGCGATGGCACGCATGAAACGAGCCTCAGCAACACACGTGTTTGCCTCTTCCTCCGTACATATCTCATGCTCGATGCAATAGGGTGCGTAGTCGTTAATGATATAGGCAGCCTGTGTGATCACGTTATACAGACTTGCCCATGAATACTGGATAGAGGCGTTCTGCTTCTCCTCATTCAGAGTAGCCTGCGCATTCACCTCTCCTAATGTGGAGTTGGAGACATACAGGTTATTGGCACGGGCATCACCCAAGGAGATGAAACGCTGCTTGTGGAAATAGTACCAAGGCTGGGCATAGAGATTTGCCGTCGTGGCACGCAGTGCGTCGATATCCGTCAGTTCCTCATGTGCAGGAACCACACGCTCATTGTCGGTGTCCAGGTATTTATCGCAACTTGTCAGACAGACTAACAGGCTGGGAAGACACAGTAACATAAGAACATATTTTGTCTTGGTTTTCATAATTACTAATTTCTAATTACTAATTCCTAATTATTAAAACGTTGCATCAATACCAAAGATGACGGAGCGGGGAGCAGGCACACGACCAGTATCCACACCATACATCAACATACCTTGTCCCGTCATGGAGTACTGTCCGTTCTGGCTACCCACCTCAGGGTCATAACCCGTATAGTTGGTCAGCGTCCATACATTCTGGACATTCACAGAGAAGCGAAGGTCTGACAGATAATATTTCTTGATGAGTTTCTTAGGCACATTATAGGTTAGTGTGATATTCTTGACACGCAGGTAACTGGCATCCTCCACATAGCGGTCGCTCACACGACTATTGTAGTTATTGTGCAGGTTGTCGATACGGGGAATAGACGACTCTGCACCTGGTGCCACATAGACATTCCAGACATTCTGGTTGCCACTATTGCCGTCATAATAGTCCCATTTCGCATAGTTACTCGTGCGTACATATTTATTCCATGCGGCACCGCCTGGCGTCAACGAGGGATCGTCCATACGACGGCGGGTCCAGTTGAACACCTTGTTGCCTACGCTGCCATACATGAAGACTGAGAGGGCGAACTGCTTCCAGGTGAAGGTGTTGTTCCAGCCGAAGGTGTATTTCGGCAGACCATTGCCTAAGAAAGTCTTATCGCTGTCATCGATAAAACCGTCACCGTTCAGGTCCTTGAACAGCAGGTCACCGACAGAGGTCAGGAGATCTTTCGCAGAACCATTGCTGACAACTGTTCCGACACGATAGTTAGGTGTTGCCACCGTCACCGTACTGGTTCCATCACCATTGTCACGGAGGAAGTCTGCGGCGGAGTTGACGCGTCCTGCCACCTGGAAACCATAGAACTGACTGATGCCATAACCTACGGCAGTACGGGTAATCGTCTCACCAGAGCCCTCATAGTCCAGCGTCTTGTCGATAAAGCCCGACTCGCTGTTCAGTTTCGTTACCTCATTCTTCACCAGTGAGTAGGTAAGGGAGGTCTTCCATTTGAAGTTCTTCTTGTTGAAGACATGGGCATTCAGTGTCAACTCAATACCCTTGTTACGCATGTTACCGATATTCGCCCACTGTGGCTCTGCGGCGCCCGTCACCTTGGTAGAGGTCCCGGAATAGAAAGGCAGGGCGGTCTGCATGAGCAGATCCCGGGTGTTCTTCAGGAACATATCGAAGATAAACTCGATGCGACTGTCAAACAGGTTCAGGTCGACACCTGCGTTCCATGAGTCGGTCTTCTCCCAGGTCAGTTTATCGTAGTTCGGCATGTTCGCTGTCTTGTAACTTGTTCCGAAGTTCGACTCCAGATTGGCGAAGTTCGCCATGAAGGTGCTCTCTGTCAGATTGGCATTACCAACCAGTCCATAGCCCACACGCAGTTTCAGGGAACTGATGGCAGCGAAGATGGATGACTTCTCCTGAAGCATCATCCAGAAGTCTTCCTCCGACACACGCCATGCGAGTGCCGCAGAGGGGAAGGTGCCCCAACGCTGTCCACGCTCAAAGAGTGAGGAGCCGTCATGACGAAGCGTTCCTGTGAACATATACCTTTCCTTATAATTATAGGTGACACGTCCGAAGAAACTGCTGAAACGCTTCGTAGTGGTATAGCCTGCGTTATCGTCACGGCTCGCATCACCACCTGACAGTGCCATATTCGTATTACTACCACCCAGACGTCTGCCATAGAGGTAGTCACGATAGCGGTTGTTCATCTCATAGCCCAGCATCACGGAGAGGTTATGGAACTTCTTGATTTTCCACTTACCTGTTGCCACCGACTTCAATGACCAGTATTCGTTATAGGTCTTGGAAGTCTCGTGAGTGGCATACTCCCTGGTGGCACCATTCTCACCCAACTGGTAGGCGGGTTGCATATAACGGTAATTGTCGGTATTCACGTCAAAAGTTGCCTCATTCTTCCAAGTCAGCCATTTCCAAGGCTTCAGGGTGAAGTAGATATTAGCACGTGTACTTGTGATCTTATTCTTACGAGTGGTAATCTCTGCGAGTGCGACAGGGTTCGGTTGCCAGGTATCTGTGTCACCGTTATAGCCCGACTTCGCCCATGAGCCGTCAGGGAGCATCACGGCATTATTCGGAGTGTCACTCAAGGCATTGGGCACTACGTCCCACGATGCCATACCCGTGTTACGGTTCGACTGTCCGAGGTTGAAGGTGGCACCGAGGTCCAGCCACTTATACGCTTTCACGTCAATGGCACCACGTAAGGTGATACGTGAGAAGTCATTATTGATGGTGATACCCTCCTGTGAGAAGTAGCCACCCGACAGACTATAGTTCACGCCCTTACCACCGCCACGTACGGAGACATTATATTCCTGACGAAGACCCGTGCGGAACAGTGCGTCCTGCCAATCAGCACCAGCACCAAGGGTAGCGGGGTTGGCAAACATATCACTCTCCTTTGCCGTCGAGCGCTGCAGGTTCGCCTCACGAGCCCACTCGGCAAACTGGTGAAGATCCATCACATCGAGTTTATGGGGCAGCATGTCGAAACCGACCTGCGCTTTGAAGTTGATTTTAGGAGCACTGCCCTCAAAACCCTTCTTCATATTCACGATGATGACACCGTTTGCCGCCTGGGCACCATAGATAGCGGTAGCGGAGGCATCTTTCAGAATCTCGATACTCTCCACATCGTTCGGGTTCAGGTCGGCAAGGGGATTAGAGAACACGTCAGCACCAGCCTCTGAGGTGATGATGGCGCCGTCGATGACATACACGGGCTCATTCGAGGAGTTCAGCGAGTTGACACCACGAATTTGGATGCTGGTGCTACCACCTGCGGCACCACTGTTGGAGGTCAACTGCATACCTGCGGCACGTCCTTGCAGCATCTGGTCCATCGTCGAGGAACTGGTCTGCTGCATGTCCTCTGCCTTCACGGAGACGACGGAACCCGTGATATCGCTACGCTTCATCGTACCGTAGCCGACTACCACGACCTCATCCATCACATGGGAGTCTTCCTTCATGACAACCTTCATGGTCGCAGTAGCCTTGATCTCCTGTGTCTTGTAACCGATAAAGGAGAAAACCAGTATGGTATTCTTCGGCACCTGGATTTTGAAGTTTCCATCCAAGTCAGCCACGGTACCTGCTGATCCACCCTTCTGCTGGACGGTACAGCCAATCAGTGGCTCACCTGTAGCATCCACGATGTTACCAGACACCGTCATCGTCTCTTGCGCCATCATGCCCATTGGCAGGAAAGCGAAGAGGAAGAGGAGTCTTCTAAAGATCTTTTTTCTCATACTTGATTTATTTATAGTTTGGTTATATACCTAAAAAATTACACTCGCCGAAGAGAACAGTGTCTCTTTCGACGAGTGCAAAGTTACGATATATTAATAAGACGGGCTTTGCTTATAATTTTCTAAACCCCATGATTTGTTTAGTCAACTGATGATTTTGTTTCATCCTCTATTGAATTTGTGTCACTACCCCTTTTCTCCCGTTGATGTTTGGCAATATACTCTGATGGAGTGACTCCAAAATACTTCTTGAAAGCAGCGGTAAAATTGGTCGGATTGGCGAAGCCGACGGCATAGGTGACCTGTGAGACGGAGATGTCACCAGCGGCAAGCAACTTGGCGGCTTGCTGCATGCGCAGGTTACGGATGAACTCTCCGACGGTGATTCCCGTCAGTTCTTTCATACGACGGTGCAACTGGGCACGGCTCAGTCCCACCTCTTCGGCAAGTGCCTCCACATTGAAGTCGCTGTCGTCCAACCGCTCGTTGACCACTTTCATGATTTTGTCCATCAGCGAGGCATCATTCCCTTTCAGTTCCACCTGCCTTACAACACCCTCCTGCTCCTGAATACCCGAGAACTTTCCTTTTACACGGATACGGTTGGCTATCAGACTGGCGGCACGAGCCTCCAGTTCCTCCAGATTGAAGGGTTTGTCGATATACGCCTCGGCACCCTGCTCCAGTCCCTCAATACGTGACTGCTGGGCAGTCTTTGTCGTCAACAGGATAACGGGAATATGACTGGTCTTTGTACTGCCCTTGATGCGTTTCAGCAGTTCAATACCATCCATCTCCGGCATCACGACATCTGATATGACAAGATCGGGCACAATATCAGCAATACCCTCTAATGCCTTTTCCCCGTCAGGATAGGTATGTACATGGTAGGTGGCTCCCAACTCCGTCTCCAAGAAGGAGCGTATCTCCTCGTCATCGTCAACGACCACCACATGATAGGTTGTCTTCTTCCTGACTTTCTTTGGACGCACATCATGGGTAGTCACCATACCTTTCTCTTCTGGTGAAGACGAGGCAAAGTAGTCTCCTTCCACCAGTTGCTCCTTGGCGAGATGACTATTGCCTAACGGGATGGATACCAAGAACTCCGCTCCATGACCATCACCACGGTTGGATACCTTGATCTCTCCTCCATGCAGTTTTACAATCTGAGAGGCGAGGTTCAGTCCGATGCCGTAGCCCATCTGTCCTGCCACTGGTCGTGCGGAGGTCTGGTAGAAGCGTTCAAAGACTTTCTTCAACTGGTCCTCATCAATACCTGGTCCGTTATCACGCACGGCAAGCCGGAAGAGTTGCTGCTCTGGCAAATGTATCAGTTCCACATCCACCTTACCACCGTCTTCCACATATTTCAACGCATTATTGATGAGGTTGCTGACTACCTTGTCGAAATTCTCCCTGTCAATCCATACATTCAACGGGTCGACGGGACTATAGAACGACAACTGGATTTTACGCTTCTCCACCACATAGTCATATTGCTTACAGATATCTCCCACAAAGGCTGTCATATTCGTCTCTGCGAAATGCAGTTTCATTTGTCCCTTCTCTATCTTGCGAATACTCAATATCTGGTTGACCAGCATCAGCAGACGGTTGGTATTACGCTCCATGTTCTGCAAGGCATGAGTCGTCTCCGGGTCATAACTGCCTTTCAACAGTTTGTCGAGCGGACTCTTGATAAGGGTCAACGGAGAGCGTAACTCATGACTGATATCCACGAAGAACTTGATCTTCTCCTCGTTGGTCTCTGCCTGCCGCTTGTTCCAGAACGAACGCCACCACAGCATGACGATAGCGGCAAGCAGTAGCAGGTAGAACATATAGGCTCCCCAGGAACGATACCAGGGGGGGGGTAACATGGATTCTCAGTTCCTTGACGGGTGAGTATACCCCATTATCGTATGCCCTGACCTGCAAGCGATGACTCCCCACGGCAAGGCGGGTGAAGAATATCTCACTGACTCCGGAGGCTGTCTGGTGCCATACATCCTTCGCCTCATCATTGAAACGGTATTCATAGTGTACATTCTGCGCATCCCGGAAATCCATGGACGAGAAGCGCAAACTAAACGTATTGTCGTAATAGGAGATAGTGATGTCGGTGGTCTCCTCCAACGACTTGGTGATGATATGCCTGCCATCCGACAGCGTAGTGCCGTTCACTTCCAGATTCCCCAATCGTATACCCGTCAGGGTAATACTCTCTTCAAACCGCTCCTTGACAATCTTATTCGGGACGAAATAGGTGATACCATTCAGGTGACCCATGATGATCTCTCCTTGACAGGAATAGGCGAACACACCCCGCAGGTACGACCAGTTCTCCAGTCCGTTGCCACGATAGTAACGGGTGAAGGTTCCGTTGGCATCAAACTGTGCCAGTCCACGGAAAGTACTAATCCAGACGGTGCCATCTTTCGTGATGACGAGTCCGCAGACAACATCGTTAGGCAAGCCATCTTTGGAGGTGAAACGTTTCCACTGTCCCTCCTTATTATATTTAAAGAGTCCCTTGTTACTGCCAATCCATATTGAGCCGTCGGACGACTGGCTAATGGCATAGACGATGGCAGGACGTAGCATCGAGTCTACAGGAATATCCACCAACTGGTCGGTCTTAGGGTCATAGACATCAATACCATAGTAATGCCCAATCCAGATACGCCCGTCCTTGTCAGTATATAGCGTGTTCAGATACTTGTTATGGAGATCGAGGTTGCCCTTGCCCAGTACCCGCTCCGTCAGACCGTCGGGGCTATAACTGTGCAACCCGTCATTGAAGGAGGCGGTATAGATATTCCCCTCCCTGTCTTGGGTGATACTATGAATACGCTGAGTTCCCGTTGAGGCTATCCATTCCTCCTTACCCGTCCGGGGATCTATCTTAAACAGACCATTGCGGAAAGTACCAGCCCAGTAAGTACCTTGGCGGTCTACAAACATCGTCATGACGGTATGGTTGCCCATCCAATGGCGCAATGTCTTCCCCTCATGAGTAATATCCGTAATGCCTCCCTGCTCCTGACAGACATATACATGATGGTCCCTATCGGTGAAGACGGCACGCAGATGATTGCCGTTGTCGGTCTCCATCTGGTGGAGCCCCAGGTAATGGAAGGCATTGGCTCTTGCGGGTATAAACGCCAGCCCTTTCTGGAAACAGCCTATCCAGCGGTTGCCGTTACGGTCTTCCAAGAAGGAGCGTATCTTGACAAGCCCCTGTCCTACCTGCCCTTCCATCTGAATGTCCATCGTATTTACCTCCCTCTTGGCAAAGTCGACCTGCCAAAGACCGCTACCCATAGTGCCGATGAAATACTGCTTCTTAGGTGTCTGGTAAATATACAATACAGAACTACGGGGATAGGAGATGATGGACTCAAACTCCATGGTTTGCTCATTCAGTTGCATGACCTCACTATAAGAGGTGATAGTGAGGCGATGCTGCTGGTCCTCGATGATATCACAAGGACGTCGTGCATTCAACTGTTGCTCATCATAGTAGCGGCTCTTGCCCGTCTTCAAGTCAATCATCTGCAGTCCCGACATCCGATAGCCTAACCAGAGGCGATCCTTGCTGTCAAGATACATGTTGTCGCCTTCCTCCTTTTTCTGTACCAGGCGGTTGATGCGCTCCACTGGGGTTGCCGTCATATCATTGGTATTCACCTTGAAAATACCGTCATGGGAACTCAGTAACCATATCTCGCCGTCGGGAGTCTGCAGGATATCATTGACATCGCTCTGAGGACTACCATGGAACAAAAGGGACTCAAAACTATCGGACATCCTGTTGTAACGCTGTACACCACTGTTGCCGATAACCCATACCGTACCATCACGGTCGACCATCAACAGACGGACGATATCGTCAGACAGGGAATGGGGGTCGCTGTCATCGTGGTAATACTGGGTGAAATGCCCCCCGTCAAACTTATTCAGTCCGTACTCAGTTCCTATCCAGATATAGCCCTGCTGGTCCTGACACAGACTCGTAATCAGATTTGACGACAGGTCGTCGTCAGTATAAAAGCGGGCTGCGCTTGCCGCCAATGGCAACATAACAGCCAATAACAGTATTTTAAGTCTAAATAGTAGCCTCATAGTTATAATTTTGCTACAAAGATACACTTTTTCCGAAGAATACATATCTTTTTACCATATTTTTTTAAACAGACAGGTTTACCCACATCAAATAACATATATGTATTCTCGGAGAGTGGGCTGCTAAATTGGCTTGGTGGGTATATGGCGGGCATTAGGTAGAAGGCAACTGCTTAATTCTCTCGAGAATTGAAACGTTTGTGGGCTCCTGACGGAGAATAGGAGCCTACTTTTGGATGGATTCTCTTGAGAATTCAACAGAAAGTTGGCACATAATTTGCAGTATGATAAGAGTAAAATTTATTATTAACCTATTAAATTAATTTTCCGAGATGTAACCAGTACGTCATGACAACCTTTTGATAAAAACCATATAAGTATGAAATATAAATTAGTAAAAGAGACCAAGCCAAGACTATCGACCTTCGGCAAATACAAGGCAAAGACTATCCATCACAGGACAGTGAGCAGTGACGAGATCATCAGGGAAGTATCCCAGCGTGACGGCATTGACGAGGGTGCCGTCATCACCGTTATGATGGGACTCGCCCATGTCATTAACTATCACCTCAGACAGGGTGACAAGGTGAAATTATATAGATGGGGGACGATGAAACTGGAGATAGAGAGTGAGAAAGTGGATGACCCCAAGAATTTCAAGACGAGGAAGCACATCCGTGGTGTCCGCCTCCACTTCCTGCCAGAGAGCAGGGGAGGCAGTCCGGAACTCTACCAGGATCTCAAATTTGAGAAAGAAAAAGTATAGTTGTTTAGCATCTTTTTGCTAATAATGTCTCTATATTATTGATGATAATACGCCTTACGGTCGTTGACGATACCACTCAAGTTGTTGAGTGCCCAGTCCACAAGGTCGTGGATGTGGGGCAACAGTGACCGTGAGCGGTCTGTGAGTTCATATTCCACACGAGGTGGCACTTCGGCATAGGCATGACGAAGTACCAGACCATCTGCCTCAAGGTCGCGCAAGGTCTGGGCAAGCATTTTCTGACTGATATCAGGGATGGCGGTCTCAATAGCCTTGAAGCGCATGGGCTGACTGGCGCCATCGAGGGTGAGCAGCACGAGGATAGACCACTTGTCGCCTATCCGTGCAATGATGTTACGGATAGGGCACTCAGGAAATATCGGGTCAACAACTTGATTTTTCGTCATAAGTCTTCAATAATATTATAGCGTCCTGGTTTGCGGGGCTTCTCTTTCGGGTAGTCGCCTTTGCAGTAGCCTAAGAGTACGAAACAGCGGGCAACATAGCCATAGGGAACACCCCAGTTATACATCAACTGGTGACCATAGTCGCTGTCAAAGGTCTCCTCACCACGGGCAATGATGCAGGAACTGATGCCGAGTTCGGTGGCGGCAAGCACCATGTTCTCCGCACAGCAGAAGGCATCGGGGATGCTGTAGAGGAAATTGCCCTGGGCGAAGATGACGCACACCGTCGGCGCTCCGTAGAAACCGCTCTTGATGGTGGGGTCGTCTATGATGCTGGGCTGCTCATTGGAGACGAAATTACCTGCCAGACGACTTCGGTCCATCTTACCCAGATTCATCTTGCCGACAGCCTCCGTCAACTTCGGGTCGCGCAGGGCAACAATCATGCTACGCTGCCCGCCGCCGGCATTGGGAGCATAAAGACCTGCCTCGATAATCTTCTCCAAGTCTTCCCTTGGTATCTGCCGCTCCTCATACTTGCGGATGGAACGGCGGTAACGGATGAGTTCAAATAGGTTCATATTTACTTCTCAAAACGTTCTACCTTCAGCCCATCAGCAGTCAATGCTCTAAGAGCAGGGATGGCACTGGTGAGGTGTGGGGCTTTTGAGTGCTTGTCGAGGACTTCTGCGTTCTCCCAACTCTCACAGAACATGAAGACTTTGGGATTGATTGTACTCTGAAACAGATCGTAACCGAGACAGCCCTCATCCTGACGGGACTTGGCGACAAGTTCATTGGTGATTGCCAGCACATCTTCAGTGCTTGCGCCCTCTTTGAGGGTAAAGAATACATTAAGACGAATCATGTCTGTTTTTGTTCTTTTGATTTACGAGTTACTATTTACTTCTTTCCAGCATTGAGGGTCTGATGCATAGAAGTTTTTGGTATAGCCATAGGCGACGGCAGGACAGCCACGACAGAAACGGAGCAGTTCGCAGTTGCGGCATTTCTCGAAGCGCTCATGCTGGCGGTATTGCTCCATTTTCGAACCATGGAAGACATCGTACAGTTCCTCATCGACCGTTCCCACATAACTCTCAAAGCGGCGACAAGCCATCAGTCGACCTTCGGCAGAGATCGTAAAGTGGCAGTTGCCACAGTTGCAGCCGTCGTAGATAGTGTCTTCGTCGAGTCCCTCGGGAATCTTGAAGAGTCCCTTCTCATAGAGGAACAGCGTCCAGAGGTGATCTTTCAGGTTGAAAGTCGTCTCGGAGTCTTTGTACTGCTCGAACTTTGCCCAGCATTCCTCCAAGAACTGGCGGTAGCGTTCTGGCTCCACATGCCATGTCTCTTGGTGGGCACGGTCCTCACTTGTCGGACAATAGCGTCCAAAGGCGAAGATGTCCGCTTGATGCTCCACGATGACATCTATCAACTGCGGAATCTCATCAATATTCGTTGATGAGATGGTGGACATGATGGCACAGTGCATCCCGCTCTTGCGGACGGTCTCGATGGCTCGTAGCGTTGCATCGAAAGAGCCAGGCTTGCGGAAACGGTCATGCGTCTCACGCAGTCCGTCAAGACTCAACTGATATTTCCTGCATCCCAACGACTTCATCCTTCGGCATACCTCATCCGTCAGATGGAACGGGTTGCCCATCAGTGTGAAAGGAATACCATGCGAGTGAACCAGTTCGAGGAAATCCCAGAAACGACTATGCAGAATCGGGTCGCCACCTGTTATATATAAATAAGGTGTACGTCGCATTCGCTCCGCCATGCGCTCTACGTTTGCAAGCACTGCCACTAACCTGTCCCAAGACATCTCCACCAGTTTCGGATGCCCATTGGAGAAGATGTAACAGTGCTTGCAACGCTGGTCGCACTCGTCAGTAATATGCCACTGGAATGCAAAATAGTCCATGGTGCTTATTTCTCACCAGCACCACAGGCGCTACCGCAAGCGGCAGGTTTTTCCTCGGCGGTCTTGTCACCAGTACCGCAGGCACTTCCGCAAGCAGCGGGTTTCTCCTCGGCGGGTTTGTCACCAGTACCACAGGCTGCACCGCATGCGGCGGGTTTCTCGTCCTGTTTCATCATTCCCTGTGCGCTATGCGCAAAGTTGTAATCGATTCTTTTCATTGTCTCAAAATGTTTTTAGTTTATATGCTAATAGTTACTTTTCGTTCGTAACCGATGCAAAGATACTAAAATCCTCTTAAAAGACAATGAACGAACCAGAAAGTTTGTTACTTCCTAAAGGTAACTATTGCTTATTGCCAGAAGGTTACGCTTTTCACGATTGTGCTTTTTTAATAGTTCTCTATGCAAAACACGATGACTGGTTGGTTGGGGAGCGTCTTGGGACACTTGATCCGCAAGCCTTCAGCCGTCTGTCTCCATTTCAGTTGTCCGTCATAGCCGAGCAGGGAGACACGCCTCACCTGTTGCGAGCCCTTGGCAAGGCTCTTGATGGTGACGGTCTGTCCCGCCTCGGGCACCGCCATGCAGAAAGCATAGAGGTTATTGTCCTTGCCGACGGTAAAACGGATATCCTTTGGGGCATATTGGAAATCAGCATGCTTCTTTCCCAGATTACCACCAGGGAGCGTCCTCAGTTTCCCATTGACCACCTCACCCTCTCCGAGCGTCGTCCACGCACGACTGCCATAGACCGCCTGCCCGTTCACGCCAAGCCACTGCCCTACCCGCTCAAGCATCTTGACACAGTCGTCCTCGATGGAGCCGTCAGGACGCAGTGGGATGTTCAGCGCCGCATTACCGTCACGGCTGATTGCCTCGATGATGAAACGGATGACGGAGGGGGCGTCGTAGATGAAGCCCGGCGCATAGAACCAGTCACCGACAGGTGCCTCACGGATCCATGCCTGTGAGGTGATGATGCTGTCGGGGAAGTCCCACTCTGCGGTGTTCACGGCACCGTTGGTTGGTTTGCGGAACTTGATGATGCTGAAGGTGTTCACCTCGCCCCGACGTTTCAATGTGCGGTTATAGAAATCGGCAAGCACGGTCTGCATCGCATTACACTTATAACCAGTTCCCGTGCCATTGCCCACGAAAGGTCCTTGGGTGATGCCATCGGTATAGATGAAGTCTGGCTCGTAGTTCCTGACGACATCCATCATACGGAGTGCCCATTGTGTGGCATACCACTTGGCATAGTCCAGATGATTGACAAAGATTCCGTCACGGGGATTCGTCCAGTCGGTATGCGCCATCTCGTCGACAGACTCATACTCACGGAGGTCGATGCCATAGAGGCGGCGTGGGTCGAGTCCCTCCCACCATTTGCCTTTCCCGTCGGCAAGTGTCAGGTGACCGTCATAGGGAAGGCACGCCTTATCGCCCTTCTTGTCAGCGCCAAAGGCTGTCTGCCACCACCACCAAGTGTACTCATGATGGAAAGTGACCCCATAGTGCATATTATGTTTATGACAAGCGTCCGCCCATTCCCGCAACAGGTCACGCTGGGGACCCACGTTCACTGAGTTCCACGGTTGGTAGCGGGAGTTCCACAGGTCGTAGTTGTCATGGTGCACACCCTGTATCATGAGGAAGCGGGCACCCGCTTTCTGATAGAGAGCCGTCAGCGCCTCAGGGTCGAGTTTGGTAGGGTTCCAGGCATGAAGCACGTCCTTATAGCCCACCTCCGAGGGATGCCCATAGTTACGGACATGGTTCTGATAGGCGTTATGTCCCTCCTTATAGAGGTTACGGGCATACCAGTCGCCACTCTTTCCTGCCGCCTGCGGACCGAAATGCACCCAGAAGCCGACCTTGGCGTCACGCAGCCACTGCGGTGTGCCTGGGTAGTTCTTTTCTATCGACTCCCAATTAGGCTGGAAAGGACCCTCGGCAATCGGGATGTCGAGTTGCACTTCAGGAAACGACCATGAGTCGCCCATCGGAATACTGTTCACTGCCTTGGCAGGCTGCGCCTCAGGCATCGGTGGCAGTACGGGTATCTCCTCGTCTTGCGCTGTGGCGGGAAGCCATCCTGCTACCATCATAGCGGTAGCCAGTAAAATCATATTTCTCTTCATCTCTCGCATGGGTAATGGTTATTCAAACTAAAGAGCCCGCACCTTGAAACTTTTACAAAGAGGTGCGGGCTCGTGCTTTTCATTTCTTACAATTTACTAATACTAACTACTATTTAATAACAAACTTTAATTTTCCTATTGATGAACTTTACGCTTACTTCATCACAACCTTCTTACCATTCTTAATAACAACACCCTTGTAGTCTGCGCTCACGCGTTGACCATTGAGGTTATAGATGGCGCTGTCTGTGCTCTGTGCCTTCTTTGCCTCAGAGATACCTGTGGACAGACCGTCAATGACAATATCCAAATCACGGGCAGCGGCACCGCCAGTGGCAATGATATAGGCACGGAAAGGGGCTATGCTAACCGCATTGGCTTCTGTTACCTGTGAGAAGTTACCATTTTCATTATTAAAACCATAAGCGCCTGCTGGTGCCTTAATGTCACCCATAGTACCTACAAAGGTGTAGTCACCAACAGTGTAGGAACATGTTGTAGGAGCGACAATGGTCTTTGACTTCATCTCAGAGAACGGAGTCCCTGATTCTTTCGCCACAAAAATATAGGGCTTATATGCCTCAGGAGTAGACACCTCCTTGAATGTCAACGTTGTGCTTGTGGCGGCATTCAACTCATAGAAAGTACCTGCCTCGGCTGCCTCGGCCGCAGTCAGTTCGAAAGGCAACCATACTGTGGCAGTCTGCTCCGCTGTGAACTGGCGATTGTAAACATCGCTACGAACAAGATAAATTTGATCAGGGCGGATAGTACAACTGCCAGCAGCGGCTGTACCACCAAACTGTATCTTAACCGCAGCAGAAAGGTCAAATCCGCTCAAATCCACCTGTTTCGTACCATCTGTATAATAGTTACCTTCATTAAAGGTATTGAAGTTTGAGCCATCTGTAGAATAACCAATGCGGACAGCACCAGCAGTCTTTCCGCTGAATGTAAACTGAAGTACGCCAAACTTAGAGAAATCACCTGCCGTTCCTGTGTAGATGTCGATGAGGTTGCTATAAGTCGCATCCCATGTATAGGTGTCTGGAATATATGTAGCCTGATTGGCTATCTTGCTAAAGGTTGCGATTTCTACAGCGTCATCATCGTTCTCCAAATAGACACACGACCAGTCAAGAACTACAGCACCATCGTCGGAGGCACCACCAATACGGATGGCAGTCACGTCTGCCAATGTATGGGTGACATCATCGACAGTCAAGTTCTGACCTGCCCAGTCTCCTGCAGAAAGGTCAATGTTTTTGTCATTATAGTTATACCAAGAGAAACTCTTGTTCTTACCGTCACTGAAAAGCACGTTGGCACGCCATGGGTTGCTATAGGTTCCACCAACTCTGACTACATGTAGCGATTTGTAGTTTGCCAACTCACCATTCTCAAAAGTGAAAACATTCATCAGGTTATCTGAGTTCTTGGTCCAAGTATATGTACGCGTCTCTGCGTTATAAGAGCCACCAGTACCTGTTGGAGCAACAAAAGTCGCATACTTCACGTTAGCACTTGCCGTAACCACAGTGAGCATCATGGCAAAAAGGAATAATATCTTTTTCATCGTCTTTGTGTTTTTAAGATTACATATTCAATAATGTTGTGATATCTGGTCCCAACAAATCTTCCAACTCACGTGAACCGAGTTCGCCGCTGTCCATAGGTTCGGCATCGTCAAGACTCTCCGATAACGATCCAGCCAGCAACTGCTGTTGGGCGTTGATCTTTACTACCTCCATTTCTGGAGTGAAATATTCTTGCTTTTGCAAGCGATTAAAATCGATTACTTTTTTCATTTTGCTATATCGTTTATTATTTCAACTTTTATAAGGTCTCATACTCCTCATTAGCATCACCATAAATATTGCTACCATCCAATAGATGTTGATGTATCTTCATCTCAACAACGGTCTCTTCGGGCTTGATATATTTCTTTTTCATATCGCTTTCTCTTTATAAGGTTATGAACTATACTTATTTCACCACGAACTTCTTACCGTTCTGAATAACGACACCTTTATAGTCACTGCCCACACGCTGTCCGCTGAGGCTATAAACTGGAGCATTGTTTGTCTCCTGAGTTTTCATTTCATTGATACCTGTAGTATTGCCATTGATGTCTATACCAAGGAACTCACGAGATCCAGAATAATCAAACGTCGCGTAAGCACGGAAAGAAGTTATTTTAATCTTATTAGCCTCCTTGACTTTATAGAAGCCAAGACCTGAAGCACCATTCTGTAGCACGTAACTGTTTTCAGGAACGTAAGCAATGGGGTTATAGCCACTGGAAGCATTAGCATCCACGTAAACACCCGTCAGAACACCATTAGTATGCGCTTTTACTCCATCAGTTAATGTTCCAGCATAGGTTCCACCAAAGGAGGAGGAGGCCTCGAACTTATACTTCGCACCTGCTGTACCGTTGATAAGAACTGGCTTGTTGGCAGTTATCTTCGTAACAGAGGTTGCAGTCACTTTATCACCTGAAGTATAAGAGATGTCGTAGGCTGTAATACCAGAGGGCAAATCACAATCGAAAGGAAGAACAATAGTCATTGCTGCTGCAGGGAGCGTGATGCAATACATTCCTGTCGTTGTTTCCAGTTTGCTTGTACCATATGTGAAGGTATCACCTTCTGTTGGCATTGTCTCAAGAGAATATGCATCACCAGAACTAAGTTTGAATCCTGTTTTACCAAAGCGACAAGGATTAGGTGCTGCTCCACCAGGATTTACAAATGGTGTTGTACTCATACCATTAATATTTACTTGAACCACTTTCTTTTTAGGATCATTGGTCAAGGAAGGATAAGCATCAACATTAGACCTATTCAGATTACCCTGACCCCAAAATAATGTATTATTGGTGTCATCTGCAGAAGCCAGGTTATAGGCAAGTTGACCATTGAGTAGTTCCTTAGAAGTTGCCGCAGTTCCATCATCAGCAGTGCCATTGCCTTTAGTAATGTAATACATGTTTCCAGTTGTACCAGAATTACTTGCTCGATAGATATTACGGATATTACTCGTACCTGTACACTTAATCGTTCCAGCAAAGAGTACATTTTTCAAAGTGAAGGTCGCACTGGAACCATTTCGGAAATAACCTACGATGCCTGAAACACCACTTTCGGCTGTCAGCGTTCCAACATAGGCGCAGTTGGTAATAGTTGTGTTAGCACCATTATCACCACGAGCCAAGATACCGCCATTAGTAGCATCCTCAGAGACCGTGCAACTAATATCCATTGAACTGGTGCAGTTGGTAATAGTACTTGTACCCGATGCCTCTGAAACAATACCAGCCATTAAACCTTTGTTGGCATCCAATTTACCAGCAGTTTTCAAATTCTTAATAGTTGCGTCACTAATGAATTGGAATGGAGCAACATTTGACAGCCCTGTGATCCCTGTTTTATTGAAAGTTAGGGTGAAGCCTTGTCCGTCAAAAACACCATTGAACTTATTGGATGAGGTTCCTACTGTCGTCTCAGAAACAGTTCCATCCACTACTACATCAGCGGTTAGTTTGACTATAGTTGAAGAATAGTCATCCCCACTATTTACACTCGAAACGAAAGCCTTCCAAGACGCATTGTCACTGATGCTTGTAACTATTGTCGCCATCACACTTCCTGTTCCCAGAACAAGTGCAGTTACTAATAGCGTAAATATTTTCTTCATAATCCTAATGTTTCTTTTAAAAGGGTCTTGCCCCATAGAGGCAAGCCCAATGACAAAATTAGACTAACTACAAACGCTTATTGTATAGTTACCTCACCGAACTGAGTCTCCCAAGGCTCCTCGTTGCCGTCAACAGCCTTCGCCATAGAGATGCGGATGCTGGTGATATTTTTCAGCACATCCTCCCCGATCTTACCCTTGTTGGTCAGGTCAACCTTCACTTTCTTATCCTTCTCAATAGTCTTACCCATGCTGTAATAGAGGGTAGAGGCGTCAACCTGCTGCTGCTTGCCGTCAGCGTCCTTGTAGCGGAGAACAACCTTCAGCATACAGGTACTCTTCTTGATAGTCATGTTCAACTGGGTGTGACCCGTGAAGTCACCATTTGTCTCAGGCAGGTCGAACCAACGGTCCCACTTCTCCTTGAAGGTAGCGGTCAGCGTCTCATCATCCCAGTCACAGTTACCACCATGCTTAGTCACTTGCTCCAGGTCGATGATCTTCCAAGGGGTCTGAGCGTTCATTGTCACTGCAAACATTGCCATGAGGCAAAATAACATCATCTTTTTCATAATTTTCTGTTTTTAAATTGTTATTGATTTTTGTTTCATTTCGATGTTGCAAAGGTAGAGACTTTCTACGAAACAGGCATTTGAATAGATTTCATGCATCTATGCTTTTGTTACGTCAGTTGTTAGATTTTGTATCATTCACCTACGAATTTGTTGCACGACACGCCATAGTCCTATTTTTATGCTGCAAATCAGTTGATTTGGTATATCTTCTCCTGTCCCTGATAGGTGCAGCGGACTATGGCTCTGCCGCTGGTAACAGTACCTCCACCTCGACAGCAGATTAGCAATAATATTTTCGGATTCTACCTTAAGAATATTATAAGATTTTTGGATTCTATTCCAAAAAAATATTAATATTTTTGGATTCCGTTCTGTTTTTTTATATATTTGCCCCCAAATACTTAGGATATGATACATCGAATATTAGAAAACCAGATTAAATCTATTCTTGGAAATAGAAAGGCAGTTCTTATCATGGGTGCCAGACAAGTAGGTAAGTCGACTTTGCTGGAAACTATTTTCCAAAATCGAGAGAACCTGATTTGGATGACAGGTGACGATATGGACGTACAAGAACTATTCAGTCAAATGACATCCACGCGTCTCAAAGCCCTTTTGGGGAATTGCCAAACACTTGTCATCGACGAGGCGCAGCGCATCCCTGACATCGGACTCCGCCTGAAACTCATCACTGACCAGATAAAAGACGTACAAGTCGTTGCCACGGGTAGCAGTTCCTTTGAATTGGCCTCAAAAGTCAATGAATCACTTGCAGGGCGTAAGAGAGAGTTCCGAATGTTTCCCGTTTCTTTTAAAGAGATGGTCGAGCATACCAATCTCCTCGAAGAACTTCGTCTCATTCCCCACAGGATGATATATGGTTACTATCCTGAAGTAGTCAGTAATTTGGGCAACGAGCAAATTATTTTGAAAGAACTTGCTGACAGTTTCTTATATAAAGATATCCTGTCCTTTGAGAGTATTAACAAGCCTGATAAAATTGTCCGACTTTTAAAGGCGTTAGCCTTTCAAATAGGCAGCCAGGTGAGTTATAATGAGGTCGCACAACTTATCGGTTTAGACTCTAAGACTGTTGAGCGTTACATCGACATCCTGGAGAAATCCTATATCATTTTCCGTCTTGGTACTTTTTCCCGTAATTTACGCAACGAACTGAAAGCCAGCCGTAAAATCTACTTTTGGGATCTCGGTATCCGCAACCTTCTGATTGGAAATCTTGCCCAGGTGGAAAGCCGTACGGATGTAGGAGCCATGTGGGAGAATTTCATGATAGCGGAGCGCCTGAAACGCAATGCGTATAATGGAAGTATCGCCCAATATTGGTTCTGGCGTACCCAACAACAAAAAGAAATTGACTATCTCGAAGAAGAGAATGGTGAGTTGAATGCCTATGAATTTAAATGGAACGAGAAAAAGTCCAATACTCGTATTCCAGAATCATTTGCAAGGGCATACCCTGAGGCAAAATACCATGTCGTCACCCCTAAGAATGCTGATGAATTCCTTCTCTAAAGTCTTGTAAATTTCTTGCACGATGCATTATTCTGCCGCTTTTTGTATCATTTCAGCGGCGTAACGTCCCATGTGAAGGTAGCCCTCCGCATTGGGATGAAGCCAGTCGGATTGCCATTCTGGGCGCATCTGGGTAGGTTGTTGTGGATCACGTGTAAGTTGGTCGAAGTCGATGATGCCATCCACCTCCTTATTGGCACGTATCCATTCGTTGACGGTCTGGCGACAAGCCTCATGGTAATAACTCCAATAGCCAGTGTTACCCAGTTGGGTGATCGTGCCTAAATACACCTTCATCCCTGCCTCACGAGCCTTCTTGATGAATTTCTCATAGGAGCGGATGAGTTGACGCCCCGTCTTCTCCACCTGCTTGGAACCGCCAATATCGTTGATACCCTCGTAGATGACGAGTGTTGTCACCCCACGCTGTCCGAGGATGTCCCGTTCAAAGCGGTCTACCGCAGGCTGACCAAGTCCTCCTTGCAGCACACAGTTGCCGCCAATGCCGAGATTCAGCACACCATAGTTGCCTCCTAATGTCTCGGCAAGGACATCCGTCCAGCGGTTCTGCTGGTCGGTAGTGCTGCCACGCCCGTCGGTAATGCTATTGCCCAGGACGGCGATACACTCCTTGCCCTCCGCTTGCACATCAATGGCGGCAATGGTGTACCAGTGTTCCAGTTTCTCACCCACAGAAAAGACCTGCTTGGGTTTGCACTCACCCACCATGATATACGAGTTGGTGCGTGAACCGCGATGGGTCGTTATCGTCTTAGGCATACTGCCACCATAATGGATAGTGACAGACAGGCACTGCAAGGGTTTCAACCTGTATTCCAGCGCATCGCTGAAAACGACCTGATGGGGAGCGATAGTCACACTCTGCTTGCCATTGAACTTCAGATATTGTGCTGTCTTAGCATCAATCTGCTCACCGACGGCAGCATCGGCAATATAGACCGACTTGATATCCAATGGCTCATCGCCAAAGGCATTCGACAACTCTATACGTAGCACATCGCCGCCCAGCGACACATGAACAATCTGGCGTAGCGTGTTATTACTCAACGACACCTTCTGAGGCACATCGTTCTTACCGAAAGGAGTTTCCGTTGCCGTCGCCCAAGTGCCTGTCCACTGCTGGGCAAGGCACGGGATAGATACGATGCCACACAAGATAGCGGATAGGATATATTTTTTCATCATACTATTATTTCAAGGTCTCAGGGGCTCCCAAGTAACTCTTATGCATACCTCCTAAGTTAATAAGGACTTTCTGGAGCACCAGCGCATTGTCGAGCGGACGGATGCGCAGGGTATGCTTACCTGCCTTCAAGGCATGGATGGTCTGCGAGTCGATGACATGCTCACGATGCCAGGCATTACCTGTCTCACCATTGTAGTCACCGTTGATATTGATGACCTGTTCCTCGCCACCATCGAAACTGACGGCATAGCGCAGACCTGTCGTATTGAAATTCAGCGTAGGACAGAAGCGCAGGGTGACACGAGCCGTCGCCTCTGCGGGAATCTCCATGTCGTACTCCAATGCCATGCCGTCGACAGGGGCTGTCACGGGCTGTGGGGTAATGGCGGAGAGGGTACGTCCCATCTCTGGAATCACCGTCCACTTCGCCTGTTTGCCATCCGTCTTACGAGTGAAATGCTCCGCCTCGATGCTCACATAACCGTCCTTGCCAGTAAAGACAGGTGTCCCCTTCGGCTGGGTATACGTGATATAGGCGGGTGTCGGCAGGGTGATAGCGGCAGGGGCATTGCCCTCCACACGTTTCACCTCTGGCATAATCTTCTTGTCGGGCGACTTCCAAGACTTATAACCTATATATTGCTCGTCCATCATATGGTTCCACTTTCCACCGTTCATTTTATGATACTGGTCGGCAAGGGCGGCATCTTTCTTGAAACAGTCCTCTACCCGCTTTGCCCATCCGTTTGCCATCGGATCTTTCTTCTTGGCAAGACGCTGGTTCATTGCCTGGGCGTAGTACATATCATAGAGGTTTGCCATCGCCTTGGTGGGATAGCCTAAGAGTTGGAACCACGCATCTTGCATCTGCTGGGGCAGTTTGCTGCCTAATGCGTCAGCATCGAGGGCAAGTTGGTCGTACTCTCCTGTGACACGAGCCCACTCATCGTAGTTAATCACGGAATAGGTACGCATATTGAGTAACTCTGGAGTGACACGGCGGTTGAACTTGGCATAGGTGCGCAACAGGCGTGCCGCCTCCTCGGCATACTGGTCGCCAAAAACACTACGACAGAACTCCACACTGTGCTGTGACAGGTTATTGGGATTGAACTGGTCGGGGTTCCACGCCATATCGAGGAAGAAGGTGATGGGGTATTCCATCGGCTTCAAGTCACCCACATTCAGAATCCACATCTGGTCAACACCATATTGATAGGTGAGATTCATCTGCTCCCAGATACGGGGTATCGGGCTCACGTTAATCCACTTGGAGTTGCGGGGACCGCCCACGTAGTCGACGTGGTAGTACATACCGAAACCACCTTTGCGCTTCTTGCTATCCAAGGCAGGCAGACGACGGATATTACCCCAGTTGTCGTCACACAACAACAGGATAATATCATCGGGCACCTGCATCCCCTGGTCGTAGAAGTCCTGTACCTCTTTATATAATGCCCATACCTGAGGGACATCAGCGGCTTTCTTACCAGTGACCTTCTCCAACAGTTCACGCTGCTCCTTGACGATCTGCTCCATCAGTTCCACGGAAGCCTTGTCCTCCATTGCCTCATCACCGTCACCACGCATACCGACAGTATACATCGTCTCCCAGTCTTTGGCACGCTCCACGCCGCCACGCCAGAAGTCCATCATCTCGTCGTGGTTGGTGGTGAAACTCCATTTGCCATGTCCCTTGCGACGCTTCCAGTCCTGCTGGGCAAGTGCCATCGGCTCATGGTGGGAGGTACCCATCACAATACCCATCTTACTGGCAAGAGGACCATTCTCTTTGTCATCATCATAGAAAGCGCTGCCCCACATGGCGGGCCACATATAGTTTGCCTTCAGACGGAGCATCAACTCAAAGATGTGCTGGTAGCACTTGGCATTGATACCACCGAATTTCTCAACAGCCCAGTTGCCAAACGAGGGCCACTCGTCATTGATAAAGATACCACGGTAGCGCACCTTCGGCTCTCCATCGGTATAGACACCTTTCTTGATATAGATGTCAGAATGGGGCGCCACGGGAACATCGGCAAACCAATACCAGGGTGACACGCCCATCTGGCGTGACAACTCATAGATACCATAGATAGTACCTCGCTTGTCACTGCCTGCGATGACCAGTGCCTGAGGAACTCCGTTTACGGGTTTGTCGACGACTTGCAGGAGGTATTTCTCCGTCTTGCCCTGCAGGTCTTTCTTCGAGATCTTCCCTGCGCTCATCAACTGCTGGATGGTCTGGGACTTCGGACTACCGATGATAATACAGGGGGTGTTGGCTGTTGGCGATTGGCTGTTGGCTGTCGGGGCAACACCCGTCACCGCCTTGAAGTCTGCCTGCAGACTCTCTATCGCCATGCGTACCCCCTCGTCTTCTTGGGCATCATAGACGATATTCAACACCTGACCGCCCTTTGCCACGGCAAGAGCGGCATCCCCTTTCTTAAACGTCACAAACTGGTCGGCTGCCTGAGCGGCGACCGTTGTGAGAAGCATCCATGCAAGAAATAATTTCTTCATATCTATAGTTTTTTACGATTTTGTCACTTATTCGGTTTCCCGATTCTCGCTGGCAAAGATAAAAAGGATGTTTTATACGTGCAATAGCGTGTAACAAAATCGTAAATGAATGCAACGAAAACAGAAAGTCAGACAGACATCCCAAAAAGGAGATGAAACAAATGATTTAGTCTATGAAACAAGAAAAGGCGCTTCACACGAAACGCCTTTTCTTAATATCTTAGAATCTCGGACCGCCAAAGCCTCCCCCACCGGGACGACCACCACCAGGACCACCAAAGCCACCACCCCGACGACCGCCAGCACCTCCACCAGGACCTCCCTCAGGTCCTCTCGGACCGCCATTCTTACCACCAAAGATATTCAAGCGATAGATAACGTGCAGCATGGCATAGTTGGTAATGGCGTTATACTCGGTATCACTTCTGCGCATCGCATCCACCGTGCGACTGAAAGTTGACTGCTGGTGTAGGATGTCATACATCTGGAGTGAGAGTGTCAAGGCGTTACCACGAAGGAAAGAGTGTGACAACTGGGCGTTCCATATCAACTCATTGGTATTCATCGATGCGTCGTTATACCCACGCCGACTGTTCATATTCATACTCGTGGAGAGTTGGGTTCCCCAAGGTGCCGTCAACTGCAAACTACCACCATACGAGAAAGTCCACGTATCAAGGTCATTATTGCTCTGCAACTCACTGCGGGCATGCATATACTCCAACGAGCCGTTGAGTTCAAACTCCAACCAGTCGTTACGATAACTTGCCGCCAAGCGCTCATTGACCGTTGTACTACGTGTCGTCGATTTCTGTGAGTTGGCATTCCGATCCACACTCACATAGCCAACACTATTGGCATAGCGCAAGGTCGTGAACGTGTTGACATTGAAGAAACCTGCCGAGTCGATAGCGGTATTAAACATAAACATACCGAAGGTGTTCCAGTTACCATTGATATTCTCGGGTCTGGTGGTACGTCCACCCGACTTCTCGTCGTAGGTCACCATGTTCGAGATGGAGTTGTTGGTGGTCGAGAAGTTCAAATGAGCCATGATACTCCGCTGATGGTTCTGGATATAGTTATTATAGAACAAGCGGAAGTTCTGGGTGAACGAGGGTTTCAGACCCGGATTACCCTTCCGGATATTCAGGGGGTCGCTGTCGTCGGTGATATCCAACAGGTCGCTCATCGAGGGCTGACTACTGTTGGCACGATACGTGAAACGCAACTGGCTCACCTTAGATATCTTCCAACGGAAGTCTGCTGTCGGAGCAAAATTCGTCACTGTACGAACCGTATCGGTATGCACCCCCTGATAGTCTTGGGTGAAATGAGAGCGTTGCGGCATCAACTGCAAACCGACATTCAGGTTATATGCCTTCCGGACAACACGCAGCATGATCTCTGCTGTATGATTGTAGTTACGGTATTCAGAGAAACGACTTAACTTATCGTCCCTGTAGTCCGCCAAGGGAGTACCTGGTCCCAGCAAGGCGAGATACTCTTCCCAACCACGATAGAGCGGGGTTACCCCAAAGAAATCAGCGGCAACATCATAGAAGTCGTACGTGGCACGGTCGCTCTTGGTATAACTGTACTGATACTGATAACTGAACTGGAGATAGGTCTGGCGGAAGATGGGCTCACTATAGGTGGCACGGATGCCATAGTTCCAGTTCTTGGTGGGAGTCACGGCATAACGGTTAGCCTGATAGGTAGAGTCGTTGCCTTGCTTGTTCAACAATTGGAAATACTCCACCAAACTATTGGAGAACGACTTGCTCGTGCCCTCGCCCGCATTGCCAGAGAAGCGCAGGGTGATATTCCTCCCGTTATTATTCAGTCGGCGGTTGAGTTGCAACCAGCCTCCCGCACTCTTCGAGTCACTATAGGAGATGGAGTTGTTCAGGTTCCTGTTCTTGACAATGCCATGGTCTTTCAATATCTGCAACACCTCATCGTCAAGAGGATTGCCCACATACTGATAAGGATCCTCGTCGAAAGTCAGTGACAGCCCCTCACTCAGTCCGTCGCTGGAGTTATAGTTGAACTGCGGGCGCAGCATGATATTCGTCATGGAGTCAGGCGTCCATTCCAGACGAAAACGGGCATCCCAACTATTGCTACGGGAGAGGTTGCTGCTAAGACTGTTACCAAACGACGAGGTCGTACCACTCATAAAGTCCTCTGTGGAACGACGTACGACAGCATCCCCGTCCCGATGGTTCCATCGGATACTGGCATCAAACTTCAAGAGGTCTTTCTTCTCGTAGTTAAGATTAAAGCCTGCCATCTTCGTGGCTGTCAGACCTTGCCTGCCACCTCCGAAACGACCACCTCCCCCGCCAGGGAATCCCATATCGTTCACATTATTAGCACTCAAAGGAACGAATATTTTCAGGTCAGAACTCTGCATACCAGCAAACAGTCGCCCGCTGTAACGGTTTCGGGTACCTGCCGCCAAGTCGGCATTCAGCATGAAACCTTTGTTCATACCCCGCTTGATACCAAAGTCAAGCACCGTCTCTTCCTCACCATCATCGATACCGCTGACACGGGCAAGGTCACTCTTCTGGTCGTAAGCCTTCACACGCTCCACGATAGAGGTAGGCAGGTTCTTCATCGCCGTCTTGGTATCGCCCGTCATAAACTCTTTCCCGTCAATGAGGATTTTCTTCACCTCTTTTCCGTTAATGGTCACCTTACCATCGTCATCCACCTGTGCTCCAGGTAACTTACGGACCAGTTCCTCAATGACAGAGCCCTCTGGGGTACGGTAGGCTGAGGCATTATACACGAAGGTGTCCTCCTTCAGGGTCACCTTTGCCGCCTGTCCTGTGACAATGGCACCTTTCAGCATGATAGCATCCGGGCTTAGGCTGACAGTCCCTAAGGCGATGTCTTTGTCGGCAGCCACCTTCACCGTCTTGGTGTAAGGCTTAAAGCCCACACAAGTGATCTGAATGATATAGTTACCAGCGGCAGGTGCCTTGACACGGAATTTTCCGTCCAAGTCGGTCAGCGCCCCTGTCACCATCGTGCTATCGGTCTTCAATAGCCTAACAGTCGTTTGTGCCACAGGTTCCTGAGAGTCACTCTCAAGCACCTTTCCCGTAATGTTTCTCTGAGCCATCGCCTGTATCCCCGATACGGCAATGAGCATGAACAGCAACAATTTCTTCATCATATTACGATAATCATGCTTTTAGGACGCACAATCATTGGGAAAGTTTAAGCCACTGGGCAAAAAAAATGTCTTTTCTACAATTATTTCGCTTTTTATCCACGTATTTACATTTTTTATAGTAATTTTGCAACCGAAAATGGAACAACAGAAGGTTATCATCTCAGAATATCTGCAACAGACGCTCAGTGTTGCCGTGGAGGAATGCGCCCACGACCGCCTGCTGGTGCTTGTCGACGAGACAACAAAACGCTGCTGTCTGCCTTTGGTGAAAGACTATGAGTGCATGAGAGAGGCACAGGTCATCACGATTGGGACCACCGACACTCATAAGACGCTCGACACCCTCACCCATGTCTGGAGCGAGATGCAGCGACTGGGTGCCACCCGCCATTCCCTGATGATCAACTTAGGAGGTGGCATGGTGACTGACTTAGGCGGTTTTGCCGCCTCAACGTTCAAGCGTGGTATACCTTATATTAATATACCCACCACCCTGCTATCCATGGTGGATGCCAGTGTGGGAGGCAAGACGGGCATCAACTTCGGAGGTCTGAAGAATGAGATTGGAGTCTTCAACAATGCCCGTTGTGTGATTCTCGATACCACTTTCCTACAAACACTTGACCAAGAGAATGTCCTCTCTGGCTATGCCGAGATGCTCAAGCACGGACTCATCGACAGCGAGAGCCACTGGGCAGAACTGGTTAATTTCGATATAGAGTCTATAGACAATATAAAGAATCAGGAATCTATAACCCGACTCCTTGCTAGAAGCGTTGCCGTCAAGCAACATATTGTCACGGAAGACCCTACGGAGAAAGGCATTCGCAAGGCACTGAACCTCGGGCATACAATAGGGCATGCCTTTGAGTCGTTTGCCTTAAAGCACAAGCCTGTCCTCCATGGTTATGCGGTAGCCTACGGACTGGTGGTCGAGTTATATCTCTGTTGCGTCAAGACAGGATTCCCGCAGGATAAGATGCGCCAGACTGTCAACTTCATCAAGGAGCACTATGGACGCATGGCTATCACCTGCGACGACTACCCTTACCTGCTGGAACTGATGCACCACGACAAGAAGAACGTGGGCAGCGACATCAACTTCACCCTGTTGGGTGGTATTGGAGACATCCGCATCAACCAGACAGCATCAGAAGAAGAGATCAAGGAGGCGTTAGACTTCTACCGTGAGGTCTGATTCCTTCCACAAGATACTACTACCTATTTAGATTGCTAACAACCGAAGGCGGGACACATCCGTGAGGATACGTCCCGCTTATATTTTGTCTTAACTGGCTGGAATTTCCTATTCCACCAACACCTTCTTCGTCACTTGGCATTTCTCCGTAGCGGCTTTGACGACAGCAACACCCTTCGGCAGAGGCACCTCATAGTTTGCCACACCAGGGTTCGCACGATAGAGGAGGCGTCCGCCCAGATCATAGGCTGCGACATACGTCAAAGGCGCTGTGGTGGTTGACAGCACACGGGCACCCCCGACATGGGGTATCACCTGGATATTGCTCTCCGCTACCGCCTCCTCCAACGGTCCCGTCACGATATAGTAACGGTTCTGGGTAGAGCCTGGCACACGCACCTTACTCCCCTCCTTTAACGGAGTAATTTGCTGTTCCAGCGCATCGTAGAGTCGCAACTCCTGTCCCAATGTCTCAACACCCGTAAAGGTCAGCGTCACCGCATCGTAACTGTTGCTCTCAATACCGATAGGCAACGAGCGGAAGTCGTGCAGACGGTTAACGCTGGTGGCAAGTCGCCCTGTCAGCGTATACACCACGGGAATGTCATTGGTGACACCCTCCACCACGAAGGTCTCCAAATCCTCTTCCACCTTAAATGTATTACTTGCCGTCTCACTGACATAGACCCGTGCCTCACTGGTATTACCATCACGCTCGGCAAGGATATTGAGGTATCGGCTCTCACCATGATCCGATTCTGGAACGATGGTTTCCAAAACCACTGGCGAGGTATTTTCCCGTCCAGCCACCATCATATCGGCAGTGAAAGTGACATCTACCTGACTGACACTTCCTGGCGCTTTCACGAAGAACGCATAGCGGGCAGGCATCACCATATTACCCATATAGCCCTCGCCATTCTTTCCGCCACGGAAACTCATATCCGTCCATTTCCACGAAGCGCCTCCTAAGGTCGTCGTCACATCCGCATTGGTTGAGGCGACCTCATCCTCGTCCTTGAGTGTCAGGTATGCAGGTACTAAAGAGGTATTCTCGGCAAAGAACCTCTCCATATCCAGTCCACAGATGAAAGGATTGGCGACGAGGAAGTAGCCTACCTTGCTTCCGCCTTCGTTCTTCAGCGTTATCGTATATGAGGCACCCGCCTTCAGGGCATCCGAGCGGAGTTTACCACGATGAGGCAGATAGACTGTCTGAGCATCTGGAGCCACTGGGGCATCATCCTCTACGATGTCGACATGTACTCTGTCTCCAACATCCTTATAAGATTGGTTCCAGTCCCATATCTCGTAGAATGTGTCCTCCTTCGGCAGACGGAATACCGTCTTTACGGTGCTGTCATCAGAGGTTTCCTTCAGGTTATTAATCGGCAGCACACTAAAGCCACCGTCACTATAACGCACGGTATGGTCATTGTAGACACCGCTCCACGTACCTTTCACGGCGACATTTGCCTTACTATTGCCAATAGGCTTATATGTCAAACGCCTCAGATAGTCATCGGCATTGAGCCCGTCATCTTCAACCCACTTGAAATCACGCCCATCAGTGGCTTGCCACTCTCCTGTTTCCCCTGAGCCAAGATTTACCGTCTGACTACCATCGGTAGAATCCCATACGGCACCACGCTCATAGAGTACCGCCTTCGCCTTATCCCAGGAGCGCTGATAGACGGCAGGAGAGAAACGGTCGTAGTCCGTGGTATTGAAAACGACATCCTCGTAATAAGTGGTCTCCTGACGTGCTGTTCCCGTAGGCGCATACCACTCACCAGACAGCATATCCTGTAATGGAGAACTGAGCAGGTGCCATTTATTCTTTGACAGCGCATACTCTATCCATGCCTTATTATAAGTAAGGTAGTGCGCCTTCACCAGTTCCGTCTCTGGCTGGAAGGCTATCTTGTCACAGACATTGGAGGAATAGAGTTCGGTCACCAAGTCGCCCACGCCAGCATCCTCATCATAATAGCACTCACTTTGCTTGTCAGCACTTGCCTCACTCTCAAGTGTAGCGTTCCACTCTCTCGCCTGGAAGTCGTAACGGATGAGCGGTGACGACGTTTCCCGCATCAGGGGGAAACCATTAACACCCAATGGCGCATCATACAGTTCCGATGCGGGTACATTCTCCTTGGTCAGCATTAGGATATTAGTACAATAGAGTGGTGCGAAACCTTGACGACGCTCTCGATCGCCCTTGGTCACGTAATTATAAGCATCGCCATTATCCTCCCCTACGGTCTCTGGATCACCATTCGGCATATATTTGTCTTTCAATGAGGCTCCATTACCAGCATACAACTCATCATAATCTGCGCGTCGCCAGTTCTCGTCATTATTCCAGTCCGTATTGCTGGAGCCACCTGTCCATACCTCATAGTCAGGCACAATTTTCAGGATGACATCCATGGTTCCCTCGCAGGTCACAGGGAAACCATCTGCATTGAAGTAGAAACCATAGAAGCCGAGTTTTGATCCCGAACTGAGCATGTAGTAAGTACTGTTAGCCTTTACTGGGAACTGTACGAAGCCATAGAGTTTCTCGCTCACCTTGTCATCGGGTGTCAGGTATTTCACGGTACCCTCCTTGTCGGTGATGATAATCTGGTCGTTGATACATACTGCCTCTTCCTCTTCTTTCTTTTCTATCACGAATAGCGATTTACCGTCGTTCAACACGATACCTGCCTTGATATATCCATCACTATTGGGCACAAACTTATAATAGGTACCACTGACAGGTAGTTTAGGTGTCGAGTCACTCTTTTTATAGCCTGAGTTTGAGTTGTCTTTAGGATTGCTGCCACCAATCACGTAATGCTGCATATTGGCATCCAGTTTATTATCCTTTTCTTCCCATTTATTATCTGCGCCATAGATCAGTGTCACATCGGTCGGATTTTCCCCAGTATTGTGTGTCAGAGTTGTCTCCGCACCGCCTAAGATATACCCATCAGTGACGACATACTGCTGAGTAGTCGTTCCAAACATCTCCTCATAGTATATACGAAGGGTATAACTGTATCCCTCACGCACCTTGAAGTCAGGCGTAAAGTGAATTTTCGCCAACCTATTCTTGTAAATATTATTATCCCCTGTGTTGTAGTTCGCATCTTTCAACGCATAGAAGTAATCCACCACACCGACAGGTGGAGCCAGCAGGTTATGGGTATTGTCGGTGATATACTTCTCCATAATACCATCAGTAGTACTCACTAACCGCACATAGTTACCTTGCTCGGTACCAATGTCCTTCACGCCGATAGCGGCATTTGTCGATACATTCACATCACGCAGGGGAATATGCAGCATGGGGCGGAACTGGGTTGTCACATCCGATGGGTCAGTATAAGGTGAGCCCCCGTAGTTCACCTTCTCGAACTGGCTCTTGGCAATACGGATGCTCAGAGTTCCGAGACCAGCAGGATAGGTCTTCGAACTGAAGCCCTCACGAACCGTAGGCGCATGCTGGTTGACCAGCACACGGAAAGGCACTGGCTCGGCACAGAAATAGACATAGTCTTTCTTTGCCGCCTCGTTGATATGCTCCTCAATGGGGATAGCGATAAAATAGAGGTAATCTTTTCCATCCTCCCGTTCCACATTATCACTCGTCGCCCGGATCTTCACAATCTTCTGATGGATAATCAACTGGGGGTCTGAGCCATCAGCAGGCTGTGAGAGTTCACGCAGATAGTCAAGCATCTCTTGGGTGAATTCTGTCATGGCAGAATAGAGGGAGTTCTTGCCTAACTTGATGTCGTCAGAGAACAGACTTGTCGCATCAGGGTTCATCAGGCGGAAGTTCTTGATGGCCTCTTGAAGACTTACGCCACCATCTGAAGTCAAATTCTGATAATTCTCTATCGTCGCTTTTGTATTTGCAGTGCCCACCCACCAGTCGAAATAGACATCCTGCATGACGACATCCTTACCATCATCCTTCTCTATACCTGCCAGTTCTACTCCGAAAGTCAGGTCTGTATCCTTACAGAACTCCACCTCATCTATCGCCATCGCACCCGTAGTACCCAGAATCTGCGTCTTCGGTCTGAAATAGAGCATGGATCGACTGGAACAAAGGCTACGAATATCAAACAGATCGAGGTAACCTGCCGTATCATCAACGAAATCCTCTGGCGTTTTCTCTCCTATATCCAAACTTGACGAGCGATACAATGCCAGCAAAGCGTAGTTATGGAAGAACTCAAAGTTTTCAATAGCCATGTCACTGCTGAATACACCATTGAAGATAAGGCGGCGATTCTCACCTTCTCCATCACGATAGATAACAGAATGGTCTTCCGCTGTGGCTATTTTCTGGAATGTATATTCCTCATGGCGCTCAAAATAATTATACCATTTATAATTACCGTATGCGACATTACCATCCACGTTTGTCATCAATGCACGTTGGAAACTGGTCTTATAAAGATCATTGTATTCTGCCTTGCTAAACTCACTGGTGTTCAGTAGTGTTACCAATTGGTCAGTTGTCAGGTCACTACCTTGCACGGTTGTCTCGTCAATAGTATATGAATGTCCGCTCAATCCTGTTCTGAACTCATTAAGGAACTTATCCCAGTCCACACATATAAAAGACAAATAGCCTTCTTCACTTTCCCCCTCGCTTTGAGCCTCACCGGCAGGAATAGTACCTAACAGTGAGTCGTAGTCTATCTCCAACTGCACCAATTCCAAGCCACCGCCACACAACGGACTGGTACGTTCCGCTGCCACTGTAGGCACTTGACTGAATACCCAGATATCATCCAGGAAATAGTCTGCACCCTCTGTCGACCGACAGTTATTCTCAATTCGAAGACTATAACTGTCAAACTCATGTGGCAGATAAAAAGTGAAATAGAATTGTTGCCAACAAAACTCTCCTGAGGAAGCCGTGAGACTGGTTTCCTTGTCCCGACGATAAGACGAGCCTACACTTCCAGGGCAAAATGCGTAGATTTCCTCATCTGGTTGTCCGTCTGTATGACCTATCACCTTCAGGATGACGCTGGCTGGCTCTTGATCGACACGACTGGTAATCCAACCCGTACACATTAATTTACTACCAGGGCACAATTCGCCCTCAAACGGTATAGTGGCTACGGTTCCTGGCAAGTCTGAGGCATCCAGATATAGGAATCCCGCTGTCAGTTCCGGATTCACCTGATACCCCGTTTTCTGGGTCACAGGGTAGGTATATTTCTGTATGCCCGCAGTACCATTATAAGTTTCTGATCCTATAGAATAATCGCCCCAGTGGGTCCACCACAAATTATCATTTTCCAATGTGGCAAAACTATAGTTAGTCCTGTCAAAGTCCAAAGGCAATGGAGAGGTATAGGGGAATGAGCGCTCGGGAGATATCTTCTGCCCATCCTCCGTAAAATTGGTGTATCCCTTATTTGGCAGCACGAAAGTCTCGTATCCCGCTGGTTGGGGATAGTCAAAATCGATATGCGCCACCGGGTCACGCCCGCCTACGAGGTCACGCAAGTTCTTGGGGTCACGCTCAGGTCGAGTGGCTTCAATATCCTTGCTTTCATCACCAACAACATCCATCCACGGCAGTGTCTCACTCTGCTCGTTAAAGACGATGGTAAACTTTGCGAGATTATAGTCTTCATCTGTTAAGGGATTATGTGCTTTCACCAGAATATCCATTCTCGACCCACCAGGCACTTCGCCAGAGACAGGATAGGTAAACTCTATCAGTCGGCGGCGCAGCATCTCCGTATTATTAATGGTATATGGAATACTCATGTCGACAGGACGGTCATTATTAGGCGCAAGTACCATACGAAAGTCCGAGAACCCCATTGCCTCGCCTTCTGGGCAACTAACCGTAATGAATTCGTCGTTGATGATATTCTGAAGATCGTCATCACTATTGCTATCAGGATCACCACTGAGGAAAAACCAATAATCACGCAACTCAAGACTCAAAGGAACATGGTCTGCACGATTTCGGGTGATGGTTCGGCTCGGGAAATGTATCTCATATTTCTCAAGCCATTCATCACCTTTCTTTGCCGTCAGTTGGGCAGCCATCTCTTTAGCGTCACGCAATTCAAAAATATGGCGCATGGTCAAGGAGGGCTCTTCCAGATTACCTGCTAAGGAAACACTCGCTGCCCCCGACGTGGCATAAGTCATATCACTATAACGTGACATATCCCCTGCTATGGCTATACTCTGCATTCCTTTTGGCAAAGCGAGTAATAGCGAGAAATTCACTGGACTTGTAATCGTACTATAATCATGACCTTCAGCCACTCCACTGATGCGGTTAACAAGTTGCGTACCCATCACCAGACCGTTTTGATACTGATAGCCATAGAACTCTGGAGCCATCATCGCTGTAGAGAGCGGTTTCTCATTTCCTGACTCATCGAAATAATACCATCGTTGATAGTATTTATGCAAGACGCGTGCGTCTGTCTTATTGGTGGTAGTCAGGAACACTGGCGACATCTCTCCTGGCTTCACATAGTGAATGGTGATATTCTCCGAAGTGTTCTGTACATTACCTGTTCCCTTATATGGCGATTTCCAACCATCACCTGGCTGCAAGAACTCTGTAGGGAATTTCACGCCCGCACCATTATTCCAAATACTATTCGCCCGTTCCGCAAGATAGGATTGGCGATGAGTCACCTTAAATGTGCTGGTAGACGTATCGGCATTATAAGCGTCCTGCGTATTCTCATCAGTTAGCGGTCCTATGTAATACAGTTCAAAGTTATCCCATACAGCCCAGATATCCTCACGTGTGCTTTTAGCACCAATAGTCAGGGTATTGTCTGTTATTTCCACCTCTATCCATGCTGTCCAGTAAGAGCCTGCCTCAAAACTTTTTGCTAATTTGGCTTGGGATTGTAACTGATCAGCAGCAACCATCTCTATGAAATCGACTGTCGAACTATTAGCATAGACAACAGGAGCATTACTGCCATTATAATTCTTTATCTTACGATTGTCATGGTAGGTCACTGCCGCTTGCGCACGCACCTTATATTTACCATTGGGAATGCCCATTAATGTCTGGTGGACATCAAAGGTCTTCATGTATGCCTCCAGATTATGGCTTACGTGGACACTATCCGCAGGACCAAGTGTCACATTATTTATGCCTTGCCAACTGCTCTGGAAACGGTTGTTCAGTCCAAAGTCAAAGTCTTTGATAAGCCATGTTCCATCTTGGGGAGCCAATGCTGTTCCTGTCAACATATGGTCTATCATCTGCTGATGGGTCAAGATTTCCCAATAACTTCCGTCAGAGCCTGGCGTGACGGGATACACACGTATCGGGTCATCCATCGTCTTACCAGTACCTATTACTGTTCCTTTAGGCAAGGAACTATAACCATAGTACAGATCACCATTACTAATAGTATAATACCCCCCAAATGCTGGTGTGATAGTCAGATGGAAAGGCGTTCCGTAATCCATCATCGGATTATAGGGATCATTTCCCATATAAACGCCACTACCTTGCACATGACCTTCCATTGTGAATGTCCCATCACTTAATTCTCCGAGTCTGACATACTGCGGGTGCTTTAGCAACGAGGCTCTTGTACCATAGCGGGTTCCTGCACTGAGCCAGTTATTGCCTTCTGGAGCCCCGATATTACGCAGATAGTAGACACCTGCGGTTATCGGCTCTTGCATAGGATTGCCCAGATATTCCAATTCAAAATTGTCTAAGCATACCCACAATAAATCATTACCTCCCTCCAATTCCGCACCAAGTGTGATTGTTCCATTGGTCACTACCACTCGAATCTTATCTGTATAGAATTGCTCATTGGAAAAGGCATCTGATGCCAGCGCTGTCGTAATCAGTGTCTCGTCCGTCAGGAGCGGGAACTCTGTTTTCGCCCCATTTATAAACAGATAAGGCTTTGCCTCGTTGGCACCATCGTATGCCCGATAAAAGCCTTGTGCCCTTAGTTTATAAACGCCGTTGGGAACATTGGTGATGGTCTGAGACATCTGGAAGTCATGTCTATATACCTGAGCATTACCTATCTGGATATAATTATTATTATCCTTAAGGTAATCAGCCATTCGGACATCACCGTTATTTACATTATAAAAGACATTCACCCCTTCAGGTAACGTCCATTCCCAACTACTTGCATACCGATGGTTTCGGTCAATATTCGGGTCTACGATGAAGTAGGTAGCATCCTCTGGATTGCCCTCCGTGGCTTTCATCACCTGGGCATCCATCTCTGCGCGAGAATAGACCTGCCAAAGTTGTTGCTTAGGAACGGCAAAATGATTGGTAGTACCATCAGATCCATATATGTTACCATTATAACTAAATTGGTAAATATAAGTGTAATCATCCAGTGCTATGATGTCCCACTGCAAGGCTACGTCACTGGCAACAGTGGCTGTCGGTTGAGTAGCATCTCCCCCTAAGAAGTTACTGCCTGTCAATTCTGTTTCAATGGTGAATTTCGTACCTACTTCATGTTGTAATATATATTGTGGGTGTTCTGTCATAACTGCTTTTGTACCCTCAACGCCTAACCACTTGTTGGTTGCAAGATTTCGGTAATAGACATGACCTTCATCATGATAATAATTAGTATACCATGTCGTAAGCCAACTTTCATTTTCACCTCCCAGATACTCCAACGTGAAATTATCCCAGATACACCATAATGTAGTATTTTCCTCTAATCTGGAACCAATGGTTAATGTGTGATCAGACACTTCAATCTCTAAATAGTCGATTGTATATTCTCCAGATGAGAACCTAACAGATGCTTCATTCATATTAGACTCTGAATATTGGCTGACAGGGAAAGTCTTAGTAACCTCTGTCTCTCCACTACGTGCATAGAACACGGGTAGATGCTCATTATCCGTACCGTCCTGCCGATAAAAGCCTTGCGCTCTCAAGCGGTACGTACCATTAGGCACGTGTTCTATAGTTTGAGTTAATGTATAGTTAGCATGCCAAGACTCCGCACATCTGTTGTCATCACTACCACCAGAGAGAGTCTGGTTAGTGGCAGTCATCGTCCACCTGCTTGCATCACGATTATTCATACTGAAACCAGGATCGCCAATTAAGAATGTAGCATCCATGACATAGGACTCTGTAGCCCAAGTCACCAATGCAGCATACATATTATAGTAATTGTATTTCTGCCAGTAATATGCAGTTCTGCTTGGATTGTAGTTATTCCCTGTTGCTATTGGCTCAATGACCACCCCGAACTCATCACCTTTATTGCCATAATAGGTGCCGTTATAGTTGATAGTGTAGTAATTATCGTATACATTGGTGAAGGTCAGTGGGAATGCCTCACTTGATGATCGGTCAAAGTATGGATTATCTGCAGTGTTAGCAAACCAGTAATTCCCAGAAGCAGGACCATTTGCCACCTGAGACTCCATCTTGTAATTACTGCCCGACTGATGTAACTTCACCCATGCGGGATGCTTGCGAAGCGATGCCTGCGATCCCCATGCACGATCTGGTCCCAGCCATTTCCCTGTCGCCACATTCCTCAGGTAGTACTCGCCACCATTCTTAATACCCTGCGCACAGAGTTTGCCGCACATGGCGACTGCTGCCAGAAGCAGCAGCGCCAGGCGGCTGAAGCAGGTTATTATATAGTAGTAGTTTGTGTTCATGAGGTCTTCTTCTTGATGATATTATAGGTGAACTGGTATTCGTATTTCGGATCGGATCCGAGTTTCACTTTCAGGGTGACGGTGACGGTACCATATTCTTCTTCGTTGGTGAGTTTTCCCACGATGTCGCCTGAGGGCAGTTTCACCAGTCTTTGCTCCAGGATATTGAGGTCGCCCTCAAGGACGAGACCAGTATTGCTGGTGCCGTCTATCCACGATACCTTATTGCCGTCTGTGGTATAACTGTCTTCCGCCGTGGGCAAGTCGAGGGTGATGTCCGCATCCTCAAGTCCACGCCATGTTCCCTCGGGGTCATCGCTCTTGCGGAAGCGGGGAGCAAGGGTGATATAGCCGCCACTGTTGAAAGTGATGCTCTGTGCGTCAGCGGTCACCATGCGTGCCTGGAAGCCTGCGATAGGCGGGAAAGGCAGTGCCTCTATCTGGAACTGCCAGTCGGTGAAGTGGATGGGTATCTTGATCCAGTCGTTACGACGGATGACATTAAAGCCATCGGAGGTTCCTGAGATATATGGCAGGGTGATGGCATAGCGGTATTCTGTGACCGTCCCGCCACGCCTCACTTTGAAACGCAGGGAGAACTGGTTGTTGACAGCAGTATAACTGGCATCCGTCTCATTGAGATAGACGGTGTAAGTGGCAGTCCCATTGGTGCTACCACTCTTTGCCAGCACATTCACCAGATGAGGGTCGGATGCTGCGGACTCTATTTTCCATGATTTGTTCTGCACCCCTTCCACTACTTTAATGCCTCCATGCAAGTCATTATCCTCTGAGGAAAGGTCTGCGGATTGTATCAGGGGAGTCCCTACAGTCCCATCGTTGACGGGCTCTATCTCAATACCGAGGATCTCCATGGACTGTGCCGACTCGTTGATGAAGTCAAACTCCATTTTCGCCATCATGCGCCAGAGAATCAGTTTGTCTGTAATGGTTGTGGTCTGCTGGGGCAGGATGGTGACGTTCTCCACGAGTGTGCCGCTCATGGGTATGCCGCCTGTGGGAAGGGTTGCCGTATTGGACATCTTAACTGCTTTGTCCTCAAAATTGGATGGTAAGGCATTTCCTATCGTCGTTGACCCAAAGACATCAGTCAGCATTGCATCCGTGAAATTGGCAAGACAATAGAAGGTCAGGGTGTAGTTGCCTGTCGGGATATTGTCAGAAGTGAAAGTGGTTGTCGAGGGATAATAATGATTGGTGGCATCATGACCACCCCACGTGATAGCAGGGTCGTTGGTGAACACTTGCAGGATACTTGTCCCGTTGCACATCAGAAGTACATAGCGATTAATGGCACGCTCCTCTGGCGTACCCTCCAGCCACGCAGGGGTCCCGACCCCACGCATGACCGTCTCTGGGGTTGCGATGGTCAGTGCCAGTCGCCCGTAACCCTCAGGGATCGGATCCTCCTCGCCTGCCGTGTCGTTAGCACAGGCTACGGCAAACAGGGCTACCGTCAACAGAAGGGGGATATGTCGGAATAACGCTCTCATGCTCACATTTACACCTTATTATATATATATACTCGGATGCTCCACATGGCGCCAGTCATGCACAGCAAGTCCCAGTTGCAGTTTGCCTGTCGTCTCCACACCATCTATCCATACCCTATAGATATTGTTGCGGACAATGCCGATATTCATGGCGGTACCTGCAGTGGACTGGGAGCCTGGCGACACACTGGGATAGATGTCATACGAGTCGGCTTCTCCCTGATGACGCAGATAGGTATAATAGACATAGCGGGTTGGACTGGCATCCGTGAGTCCGCCTACATAATAGTAGCCCTCGATAGCGATACCTGTGGCGTGGTAGTAGAGATCGGACGCAGGCAACAGGCAGTTCTCCATCGGGTAGGCGACGACGACATCCTCACCTGTTCTGCCCATATCATCAAGACTGCTATACCCTCCCCCACTCGCAATAGCGTCATGCATCGAAGTGACCCTATGATAATAACCACTCGAATGAAATGCCTCCTCGCCTAAGTCCTCGACCGTCGATAATGGATTCGCCAGAGTTGGTCTCACATCTGCTGTTTTGCTCAAAGTCATGGGGTCAAGCACGTAGTTTTCGGTTGTCTCGTCAATCAGCCACTGGGAGGTGACGGGCGTGTCAAGACTGGTCGTGAGTCGTTTCAGCAGGTATTCCTTGCCATAGGTGCTATGCCCGTTAGTCAGGTTAAAGGGCATGATGCCTGTCACCACAAACTTATCCGTACTATTCGTCACGTCATAGACATAGCCACCCTTGCCTGCATCGTAACTGCCATTCACTGCCCAGAAGTCGATACGTGCCGCCATGCGCTCAATCTGAACAGGGGCATCCGTCATATCGTAGTAATAGTCGCCTGCGGCATCCCGCTCTGGCGTCTTACTGCCGAAATCCAAGGTCTGGTCTGCCTCTGACGACATCACGAAGCCTAAGCACTGGATGGCTGATCGTGTGGGATCGCCATAGTAGATATCGCTGAGGGTCATGTCTCGTACGTCATTCAGATAGTTACTGGTAGTGATACTGCTCGTCAGGTTGGCATTTGCCACGATGATGGCATGGTAAGTCTTCGAGAAGTCGATGCTGTTATGTGCCACTTTCTGATAGCCTGTCTCGTAGGTCGCCTCCACACTGGCATCGTCAGCCTTAGTGGTGGATACGATGGGATAGTAGGCTACAAAGTCGATGGACGGATTATTTGCGGTATTGATGCCTGCCGCATCCTGATAGAGGATGAGGGTGATACCACTTATCGCATTCTCACGACTGAAGCCCACCTCACGACCGTCACCATTCTCACCGCCAGTGGGGGTGCCACGCATCGACGGCTGATTGCCATTGCTGACAGAGATGGCAAAATTGATATACAGGTTGCCTACGTTAGGCATCCTGTTATCTTCCTCGCCACTGCCGCTGCAAGCGGTCAATAAGACGGGTGCCATGAGTGCTACGAGATATTTCCTCAGCATCATGATAGGTATATGGTGGGCTACCTGAATACGGTAGCCACACCATCGATTAGGAATTACTTCAGTTTCACACCCTGTGGACGCTTAGCCCATGACAGGATATTGATGCGAGCCTTGATGTACAACTCATCCAGTTCGTCATCGGGATGAATGGTCAAGTCTGGTACTGTCGAGTCACCAATCTTTAAGATTTCACCAACCTGAAGGTCGTACCAGTTGTTGCGTACCATACCATAGCGACCGAGGTAGTTGGCGTCTTGACGACCATCCGTTCCTGCAGGATAAATAGTGGCGATGGTACTCTCTGCAGGCTTATGCGTATCTTCATATTCGCCATCATTCCAAGGAGTCTGGGCATCCCCAAAATGCTTGATACGCACTTCATAGTATGCAACTCCATCTTTGAAACGCTCGACATTAGCCAATTGCGCATTCAAGGTTGCAAAAAGTGTATTGCCAGACATTGTCTTTGTTGTTTCGTAGGTATAATCATCTGTGCTATTGATTTCTTGGGCAGTACTATTCTTCATGTTACTCGCAGGAATTGTAATTTTTGTCACAGTAATCTTTCCTGCATCATTACTATTCCACTCAACGGTAATGTTATTGGCAGGAGTAGGATCATCCGCTTTCAACGTACCCGTTCCTTGATCTGCAAACCACTCTTGGAATACAGGCTGCGACATGACATAAGAAATAATCTTTTTCTCCACCTCAGTTTCTGTATATAAGGTCTTACGGTCAGCACCTATCACATAGAAATCTGTACTTGATTCATTAATCAACTTCACGGCAAGAAGGGCACGGGTCGTATTCTGGGATGTCTGGTGTTCTACGTCAAAAGTATTCTCCAAGCAATAAAGAGGATGGTCATTTCCCTTATTAGTATTCGTACCTACTTCATCCACCTTAGTGAAATTAGCAGCATCATAATCAATGCCGTAATTAGGATCCTCTGCCCAATAAGTTCGATACAAAGCAACAGTAGGCTCCACTGGATTACCACCCACAAACCGATAAGGATCGTTCGTAACACTTTCTTTACTCTTTAATTCCCATGAGAAAGAAGCAGGAACCTGACGGATGATGTACGAACTCTTGTTGGTGTTGTCAAGTGTCCAACCTGTAAGTGAGGCGTTTAGTGATATACCAGAACCTGATACTCCCAAAGCATCTGTTTCCAAGTATTTGCCTGTTTCAGAGGTTTCATTCAATGTCACCTTTGCCACAGCACGCTCGACATAGATATCAGTGGCAGCCTTAGATCCCTCTTTCTTTGCGTCTTCTTCCGTTTCATAAACATAAGTGGGGTCAACGGGTGCCAATGTTTGTGGAGTAACACCTGTGGGCTGAGCAGAGCCACCTGCCTTATCACTCAACACGGCATTGGTCATAAAGAAATAAGTTACTGCAGGATCTCCTGCCGTATAAATGAAATCATTAGTACTCACTGATGTTGATGCGGCTAACTTTTCCTTAATAGCCGCTAAATTAGGACCATCCAACTCATCACCTTTCACTTTAATCTTGTTGGCTGTTCCTGTCGTAGCGATTACACTTCCAGGGTTAACCACTGCCAAGGCATAGAGTTTATTCGTTCCAGTAGGTAAATTATTCAACTTTGCCACGTAATCTTTTCGAGTGGTAATCTGATTAGGAGTATCATTATATGTTGATTCACCCCATGCCCCCAAATCGATTGCCTGTTTTAAAGTAGCCTCTGATTCACTGGCACCTTCAAATATCAGCAATAATACTTTATCTACAGCATATTCTGTATCAAGTCCATCATCTAAATTACTTGACTCGATCCAACCTTCGGCTCGCATAGAGCCTGTCACTACAGTTGCAGGCAGATTAATATTTACTTTAAAGAAGCCTTCTGTCTGCCCCCTGAAATTAGGATTCGAACCGTCCGCTGCCACGTCCTTATCCGACGAGCAGGCAACAAATAGCAGACCAACGGCTGCCATAGCAATTAAAGCAAGTTTTTTCATACGCTTGTTTTTAAATGATTTATATACATAGATTTATTTTGATTCGACAATTAGTCATTTCCCTTTTTACAAAGTGATGCAAAAATAGTTACCTTTGGTAATATAGACAAATCCATAACGAACAAAAATGTATCTATAACGAACATCATGGGTGTTTTCTCTCAGATTCTTCGTAATTTTGTGCCTGTAAAACCATCCACTACCAGACATCGTCGAAAGTGTATAATCTACAGAGTTACCTACAAGCCATCACGGAAAGACCCACAGAGGAGTTACCCTTCCATGAGTTCTTCTGCTCGGAGACCAACCTCGAGCAGACCCTGCTTACCAATAAGATGCAAGAGACACTGGCAGCGTTCTCCTATACCCTTATCCGACAGGGGACGCTCCATATCGTCTATAACAGGCAACCTATCACCTTGCGGTCTGGCGACCTCTATTTCTACTCACCTGGGATGCAAATCAGCATCACCAGCGGATCGGACGACTATCGGGGCATCTGCCTGATAGCCGACGAGGATGTGACCTTCGAGTCGACAGCCGTACACACCGCTATCAGCACCGCCTTCCTGCCAACGGCAGAAGTGGGGAAACCCGTCATCCACCTGAACGACCAACAGGCGGAGATGATAGGGAAGCGCATGACGGAGATATCCCTTTACCAGAACACGCCCCATCGCCATCTGGCAGAGGGCTTACGCACCCTCTACTCGATGTTCATCTTCGACCTGATGGACATCGTGGAACTGGGGGGGGTAGAAAAACTGCACGTGGGAGAGCGCAGCGTAGAATTGTTTGATGGCTTCATGCGACTGGTGTCCCGACATTTCGCCGAGCATCATGACATAGGATTCTATGCCTCTGAACTCTGCATCACGACGACCCACCTGTCACGCATCGTACGACAACACACTGGGCGTACCGTCGTGGACTATATCAACAGGCTGCTGATACTGGAGGCTTCGTGGCTCCTGCTGCATACCGACCAGACCATCACGACCATAGCCGAGCAACTGCATTTCGCCAACCAGCATAACTTCAGCCGTTTCTTCACCCGCCTGAAGGGAATCAGTCCCAAGGCTTACCGCATGAAAAGATGAGAAACGCCATAAAGCCATGAATAATTAGAATAATTTAACAGACCTATTGTGTGGCACTCGGGAAGAAATTCGTACCTTTGTCTCACATTCTAAAACTACTATAACTGAACTATGAAAAGAATCTTAGTAACTGGCGGAGCCGGCTTTATCGGTTCCCACCTCTGTGAGCGACTGGTCAATGAAGGACACGATGTCATCTGTATCGACAATTTCTATAGCGGCTCGAAGGAGAATGTTTGGCATCTCATCGGGAAGCCCAACTTCGAACTGGTGCGCCATGATGTCATCAATCCCTATTGGGCTGAGGTGGACGAGATATATAATCTCGCTTGCCCAGCCTCCCCTATCTATTACCAGAATGACCCTATCCAGACCACGAAGACGAGTTTCTTCGGAGCCTATCACATGCTGGGACTCGCCCGCCGTACCAAGGCTAAGATTCTGCAGTCGTCGACCAGTGAGGTCTATGGCGACCCTAACGTCCACCCACAGCCCGAGAGTTACTGGGGCAATGTCAATCCGATCGGACTGCGCTCGTGCTACGATGAGGGTAAGCGTGTCGCCGAGACGCTGTTCTTTGACTACCACCGCCTGCATGGTGTCCGTACGAAGGTCATCCGCATCTTCAACACCTATGGTCCCCGCATGGCTGTCAACGATGGTCGTGTGGTCTCTAACTTCGTCGTGCAGGCACTGCGTGGTGAGGACCTCACCATCTATGGCGACGGTCAGCAGACTCGTTCTTTCCAGTATGTCAGCGACCTGATAGAGGGAATGATGCGAATGATGGATACTCCCGACGACTTCGCAGGACCTGTCAACCTGGGTAACCCTGGTGAGTTTACCATGCTCGAACTCGCTGAGAAGGTGCTCAAGAAGATTGGCGGTAAGAGTAAGATCGTGTATCGTCCGTTGCCCAGCGACGATCCGAAGATGCGTCGCCCTGACATCACCGTCGCCAAACGTGAGTTAGGATGGGAGCCAAAAGTAAAACTGGACGAGGGACTCGACCATATCATCGCCTATTTCCGTGAATATCTAAAGCGTTAAGTGCAGTGGCACTTAACGCTTTCCTCTTTGATGGACCTGTTGACTCTAAGTCGGCAGGTGTCTTCGACGAATTTTGTTGTCAGAAAAGTCGCAGTTTGATGTGAGGAGGCTGGTAATTTTTGTGAGGAGCCTTCTCAATTTTGTGAGGAGCCTGGTATTTTTCGTGAGGAGCCTCCTAATTTTCGTGAGGAGCCTCCTCACGGAAGAAGCCCCTACATCCTGTGTTTGTGGCTGTAGTGTACTGATTTTGGTTGACAGTTTATTACTTTATTCCTGCTTCGGTTTACACTTTTTGTTTTTATTCCTAAGATGGTTGTCACTCCAAAATCTTAGTCCTAAGACGGTTGACAGTCAGGTCTCAAAGCAGCCTGCA
>JAFUFD010000050.1 GCA_017470055.1 Prevotella sp.
CAGCAAGTATCCTTGGATCGAGTGGGACGAGCAGACCAAGAGCGGTAAGTTCCTGCACAAGCCTGAGCGTGCCGACATCCCTGAGAATATTAAGGAGCAGTTAATCGTTGAGTTGTACTCTAAATAATCATTAAATTAATGGCGATATTAGCATTTCAAAAACCTGATAAAGTCGTAATGTTGGAAGCAGACGACAAGTTCGGCAAGTTCGAATTTCGTCCTCTGGAGCCGGGTTTCGGTGTAACCATTGGTAACGCCCTGCGCCGCATTCTTCTTTCATCGCTGGAGGGTTATGCCATCAACACCATTCGTATCAGTGGTGTGGAGCATGAGTTCTCGTCAGTACCTGGTGTAAAGGAAGACGTGACCAACATTATCTTGAACCTGAAGCAAGTTCGGTTCAAGCAAGTAGTGGAAGAATTCGAGAACGAAAAAGTCTCAATCACCGTCGAGAATTCTACCGAGTTTAAAGCCGGTGATATAGGCAAGTATCTGACTGGATTTGAAGTGTTAAATCCCGATTTGGTGATTTGTCATTTAGATTCCAAAGCCTCGATGCAGATAGACCTGACTATCAACAAGGGTCGCGGTTATGTCCCCGCTGAGGAGAACCGTGAGTTCTGTACTGATGTCAATGTGATAGCCATCGACTCTATCTACACCCCAATCCGTAATGTGAAATACTCAGTAGAGCCCTATCGTGTCGAGCAGAAGACCGACTACGACAAACTCGTGCTTGAGATTCAGACGGATGGTTCCATACACCCGAAGGACGCTTTGAAGGAAGCCGCTAAGATCCTTATCTATCACTTCATGCTCTTCTCCGACGAGAAGATCACCCTTGAGAACACAGACAACGAGGGTAACCAGGAGTTTGATGAGGAAGTGCTGCACATGCGTCAGTTGCTCAAGACCAAGTTGGTTGACATGAACCTCTCCGTTCGTGCCCTCAACTGTCTGAAGGCAGCCGATGTAGAGACCCTTGGTGATCTCGTGCAGTACAACAAGACGGATCTCCTGAAGTTCCGTAATTTCGGTAAGAAATCGCTCACTGAGCTTGATGATTTGCTCGAGAGTCTGAATCTGTCGTTTGGAACCGATATTACAAAGTATAAATTAGACAAGGAGTAAGAGACTCCCTGAAAAGAAAAACGAAAAATGAGACACGGAAAGAAATTTAACCATCTGGGTCGTACTGCAGACCATCGCCGTGCCATGCTTGCCAACATGGCTATCTCGCTGATCATGCACAAAAGAATCACTACGACCCTTGCCAAGGCAAAGGCACTTAAGAAGTATGTTGAGCCACTGATCACACGCTCAAAAGACGATAGCACTAACTCACGTCGTGTAGTCTTCAGTTACCTGCAGAACAAGGAGGTCATGAAAGAACTCTTCGGTCCTGTAGCACAGAAGGTAGGTGACCGCCCTGGTGGTTACACACGTATCATCAAGTTAGGTTCTCGTCTGGGTGACGGTGCTGACATCGCTTTCATCGAACTCGTAGACTTCGATGAGAACATGGCTAAGACTCCTAAGGCAGAGAAGAAGACTCGCCGTTCACGCAAGTCTGCTCCAAAGGCTGAGGCTCCCGCTGAGGCACCTGTTGCTGAGGAGGCTCCCAAGGCTGAGGAAGCACCTGTTGCTGAGGCTCCTGCTGAAGAGGAGAAGGCTGAGTAAGATCTTGGTTGAAACTCACCATAGAGTGGGGCGTTGCATATTTGCAATGCCCCACTTTTTTGTTCCTATGAATTCCTATATTTCTTCAGATTGCGGTAGAACGAACTGAGTGAGGCAAAACCCGACTGGATGACAATATCGCTTGTTCTATCATTCTCTTTAGGGAATCCCCTAAACGATTTTCGGGAATTACCCCTTGCGGATTTGTGGAAAATCAGTATCTTTGCATCGTGAACTTTAATACGGAAAGCGATATGAAGAAGATTGGAATATATTTGATTGGTGCCGCCTTACTGGTGAGCAGTTGTGGTACTTACACAGGACAGGGTGCTTATGCGGGAGCCACCTTCGGCTCTATCCTCGGTTCGGCAATCGGAGGCATCTCGGGTGGCTGGCGTGGCAGTGACATCGGTACGATTGTCGGTATGGCAGGCGGTGCTGCCGTAGGTGCCGCTATCGGTGCTGCCGCAGACCAGAAGCAGCAGGAGAAGATAGAAGGCTACCATAAGCGCGTCGAGCAGCGTGAGCGTCAGTATGACAACCAGCAAGGCTCTTACGACCAAGGCTCCTATCAGTCGGGCGACAGTGGTTTCGACGCTACGAATAGTGGTGACGACCGTATCGATATCGGCATCGAGGGTCCCAAAGGTGAGGTCACCGCTCCTACGAGTAGGGTAGAGCGGATGGATAACAGTCATGCCGCTGAGCGCATTGTCATCCGTAATGCCCGTTTCATGGACAATAATCAGGACGGAGTCTTGAAGGCGGGCGAGGAATGCAAGATATCCTTTGAGATCATGAACTACTCTGGTCGCACACTCTATGATGTACAGCCTATGGTCTATGAGGTGACAGGTAATAAGAACCTGCATATCTCACCCAATCTCCATGTGGAGAGTATCGCCCCCAATAGTGGTGTACGCTATACCGCCACGGTTCTTGCAGGCAAGAAACTCAAGGACGGTACGGCAAAGATTCGTGTAGGAGCCACCGTAGGCAGCCGTGAACTCAGTGCACAGGAGAAGGAGTTTACCGTCGTCACGAGAAAGAAATAAGTAACTCAAGAAAATTCCCAATGTGGGAATTTTTCTTTCCCACATTGGGAAAAAAGATTCCCAGCATTGGAAATAAATATTCCCGCCTTGGGAATTTCTGTTATACGATACCCTGTGCGAGCATAGCCTTTGCCACCTTCATGAAGCCTGCCACGTTGGCACCTTTCACGTAGTTGATGTAGTCGCCCTGCTTGCCGTACTTCACGCACTGCTCATGGATGCCTGACATGATATGATGCAGTTTCTGGTCGACCTCCTCGCCAGTCCAAGCGATGCGCATGGAGTTCTGCGTCATCTCCAAGCCAGATGTTGCCACACCGCCTGCGTTGACAGCCTTGCCAGGGGCAAACAGTTGTCCAGCGGCAATGAACTTGTTGACAGCCTCGGCAGTGCATCCCATGTTGCTGACCTCAGCGACGCATAATGGCTTATGGGCAAGAATCTTATCAGCATCCTCGCCATTGAGTTCGTTCTGGGTTGCACAAGGTAGGTAGATATCCGCTTTCTGCTCCCATGGCTTCTTGCCCTCGAAGAACTGGGCTCCGTCGAACTCCTCGGCGTATGGTGCGCAGACATCATTGCCAGAGGCACGCAACTCCAGCAGATACTCAATTTTCTCGTCGTCGAGACCTGCGGGGTCGTAGATATAGCCGTCAGGACCACTGATGGTGATGACCTTCGCTCCCAACTCGGTAGCCTTCTTGGCGGCACCCCATGCCACATTGCCGAAGCCAGAGAGGGCGATGGTCTTACCCTTGATGTCGAGTCCGTGTGTGTCGAGCATCTGGTGGACGAAATAGAGGGCACCATAGCCAGTAGCCTCTGGGCGCAGGATAGAGCCGCCCCATTCCAGACCCTTGCCCGTCAGGGTGGCGCCATGGAACTGACTGGTCAGTTTCTTGTACATCCCGAAGAGATAGCCAATCTCACGACCGCCCACGCCGATATCGCCAGCAGGAACGTCGACATCAGGACCTATCACCTTATATAACTCACACATGAACGCCTGGCAGAAACGCATGATCTCCGCATCGCTCTTTCCACGGGGGGAGAAGTCGCTACCACCTTTTCCACCGCCCATCGGCAGGGTAGTGAGGGCGTTCTTGAAGGTCTGCTCGAAACCGAGGAACTTCAGGATACTCAGATTCACCGAGGCATGGAAGCGTAAACCTCCCTTATAGGGACCGATAGCGCTGTTGAACTGCACACGGTAGCCGATATTCACCTGTACCTCACCCTTGTCGTCTACCCAAGGCACACGGAAGGTGATGATGCGCTCCGGCTCGACGATGCGCTCCACGATCTTCGCTTTCTCAAACTCTGGGTGCTCGTTGTACACATCCTTGATGGATTCCAATACTTCGCGTACAGCCTGTAAGTACTCCACTTCGCCTGGGTGTTTCTTCTCCAGGCCCTGCATGATTTTTTCCACGTTCATAGTTTTAAGGTTTTATTGTTAAACTGACATTTTGTTATATTCTTAATGCAAAAATAGGGAATTTTCTGGAAAGAACCAAGAAAATTCCCTATTTTTTTAGTCTAAAGTTTACAATATGTTAATTCTGAGGGCTACAATACGTGTAAAGTACCCAAGAAATAGAGCAAGATGTACCCTAATACCATGCTGATGATACCCATGATGAGTCCGATTTTCGACATATCTTTCTGCTGTACTAAGTTAGTAGCGTAGGCAAGGGCATTTGGTGGGGTAGAGATAGGCAGTACCATCGCACTGGAAGCCGCAACGGCGACACCAATCAAGACGGTAGGTGTTCCACCGATCGCATCCAGTTTATCACCCATAGCGGCGCATACCACGGCAAGGATAGGCATCAGCAGTGCCGCTGTTGCGGAGTTGCTGATAAAGTTGGACAGGATGTAGCAGATAAGTCCAGAAAGTAACAGGATGAGCAGTGGTGAGAACTCGCCAAACGGAATGCTCTTCACCGCATTGGCGGCAAGACCAGAGGCATTCAGTCCATAGCCAAGGGCAAAACCACCCGCCACCATCCAGATGACGCTCCAGTTGATCTGCTCCAAGTCACGCTTGGTGATAACGCCTGTCAAAGCGAATATCACAAATGGGATCAAAGCCACCGTATACGAGTTGATGCCTGTCACAGCATCCAGTAACCAGAGTGCTACCGTTACGAAGAAGGTCACGATGACGATATAGGTGTGCTTGTCTTTCTTCATTTCACCCTCAATCTCCAGTTCCACCGTTTTCTGGCTAAAGGGGAAAATCGTCTTCAGCAGATACCAGCCAAGCAATAGCAGAATCACTACCAAAGGTGTCATGAACATCATCCACTCGCCAAAGCCCAGACCCATGTTCAGTCCCTCAGGGTCGTTGAGGTATTTCAGGGCGATGGTGTTAGGAGGTGTACCGATAGGCGTTCCCATGCCACCGAGGTTGGCGGCAACAGGAATAGACAATGCCATGGCGATGCGTCCCTTGCCTTCAGGGGGCAACTGGCGGAACACAGGTGTCAAGAAGGTCAGCATCATAGCCGCTGTCGCTGTGTTGGACACGAACATCGAGAAAAGACCTGTGATGAGGATGAAGCCTAACAGCACGTTGTCACTTTTGTTGCCGAAGGGCTTCAATAGCACCTTGGCAAGTTGGGCATCCAGTCCTGTCTTCGTCGCAGCGATGGCGAGGATGAAGCCGCCGATGAACAACATGATGACAGGGTCGGCGAAAGTCGCCATGACACTCTTGTAACTGAGCAGCGTGCCCACTTGCTCCGGGTCGCACATCCATTTGATACCGCTATCCGAGGTGAAGAGCAGCATCAGTCCAATGATGGCAACTGAGGTGGCCCATGATGACACCACCTCCAGGATCCACATCAGGGTGGCAAATGCGAAGATAGCGATGATACGTTGTTGTACCACAGTCAGTCCGTCGATGCCAAACCATGACGATGGGATATTCCAGAGGAATAATGTCACGATGAGTACGATGAGTGCCTGAGTGGTCTTCTTGAATCCCTCACTGGGATGGAATCTTCTGGCGAATCGCATCTTGTGGTAAGCCTCCACAAGTTCGTAGCCTTTGTAAATATGAAACATTGTTTATCAATGATTAATTAGAAATGAATTCTCTAAAACAGGTGCAAAATTACAAAGAAAATATGAAATGGAGAGCGATAATGCGAAAAAAAGTGATAACTTTGCAACAGAATCAATAACAAATTATGAGTGAGCCGAATAAAATACCCAACGAGTGGAATCAATTTTACTTGAAAGATGTGTCGTTTGTCAATCTGATGACACGTCGTATTTTCAATATCCTGATTGTTGCGAATCCCTATGATGCGTTTATGCTGGAAGATGACGGGCGCATTGATGAGAAACTGTTTGACGAGTATAGTGAACTGGGAATGCGTTATCCGCCGACGTTCACGCAGGTCAGTACGACCGAGGAGGCAGAGGAGGTGCTGCGGACGATGGATATCGACCTGATTATCTGTATGCCTGGTAATGCCGACAATGACGCTTTTGCCGTGGCACGTGATGTCAAGCAGTCGGCGCCACAGATTCCTTGTGTCGTTCTGACTCCTTTCTCTCATGGTATCACCAAGCGTATTGAGAATGAGGATATGTCCATCTTCGACTACGTGTTCTGCTGGTTGGGAAATACCAACCTTATTCTCTCTATCATCAAACTGATAGAGGATAAGATGAACATCGAGCATGACATCAAGGAGGCGGGTGTGCAGATGATTATGCTGGTGGAGGATAATATCCGTTTCTACTCTTCCGTGTTGCCCAACCTCTATAACTATATCCTTGCCCAAAGCAAGAACTTCTCTACCGAGGCGTTGAATCCCCATGCCGCGGCACAGCGGAAGCGTGGTCGTCCCAAGGTTGTACTTGCTACCAATTATGAAGAGGCAATGGAATGGTATAACAAGTACCATGATAACGTATTGGGCGTTATCAGTGACACTCGTTTCCCCATCAGGACTACCGCAGGCAGACTCTCCCATGTGGAGGAGGGAGATGCGGAGGCAGGTCTGAAACTGTTGAGGGAGATTCGCCAACGGGATGAGTATGTGCCGTTGATCTTGCAGAGCAGTGAGATAATCAATAAGGAGAAGGCGGAGGCAGAGGGTTTCGACTTTATCGACAAGAACTCCAAGAAAATGAATGTCGACCTGCGTCACGTCATCGAGGAGCACATGGGTTTTGGTGACTTCATCTTCCGTGACCCCGTGACGAAAGAGGAAGTTGCCCGTGTGTCGACGCTGAAGGAGTTGCAGGATAATATCTTCAAGATTCCCAATGACTCCATGCTCTACCATATATCCCGCAACCATATGAGCCGTTGGCTCTGCGCCCGTGCCATCTTCCCCGTCTCCGCTTTCCTGAAGACAGTGACGTGGCATAAGTTGCAGGATGTGGATGCCCATCGGCAGATTATCTTCGATGCCATCGTGCAGTATCGTCGGATGAAGAATATCGGTGTCGTTGCGGTCTTCGATCGTCTGAAGTTCGACCGCTATGCCCATTTTGCCCGTATTGGCGAGGGCTCACTTGGAGGAAAGGGGCGTGGCCTTGCCTTCTTGGACAATATCATCAAACGGCATACGGAGTTGAATAAGTTTGAGAATGCCACAGTGTCGATTCCGAAGACCGTTGTGCTCTGTACTGACTTCTTCGATGAGTTCATGGATAAGAATAATCTCTGGGGAATCGCTTTGAGTGACGCTTCTGACGAGGAGATCCTGCAGCATTTCCTCCGTGCCCAATTGCCCGACTCTCTGATAGCCGACTTCTTCACGTTCTTCGATGCGGTGAAGTCGCCTATTGCCGTACGTTCCAGTTCCCTGTTGGAGGATAGCCATTATCAGCCGTTCGCAGGAATCTATAGTACCTATATGATACCTTACCTGGAGGATAAGTATGAGATGCTGCGCATGCTTGCCTGTGCCATCAAAGGTGTCTATGCCTCCGTCTATTATAAAGATTCTAAGGCATATATGACAGCGACCTCTAACGTCATCGATCAGGAGAAGATGGCTGTCATCCTACAGGAGGTGGTAGGACATCAGTACGGCGACCATTATTATCCTACTTTCAGTGGTGTGTTGCGCTCCCTCAACTATTACCCCATCGGTGATGAGACGGCAGAGGAGGGTATCGCCTCCCTCGCCTTGGGCTTGGGCAAGTATATCGTGGATGGCGGACAGACCTTGCGTGTATCGCCCTATCATCCGACTCAGGTGCTGCAGACCTCCGAGATGGAGACGGCACTGAAGGAGACGCAGACAAGGTTCTATGCCTTGGATATGTCACATGTGGGCGACGACTTCAAAGTGGATGATGGCTTCAATATCAAGAGCCTGCGTGTGAAAGAGGCGGATAAGGATGGAGCCCTGAATGGTATCGCCTCCACTTACGACCCCTACGACCAGATTATCCGTGACGGTATCTATGAGGGGGGACGTAAGGTGATCTCTTTCTGTGGTGTGTTACAGCATGGCATCTTCCCATTGCCCGAGATCCTGCAGATGGCGCAGAAGTATGGCGCGGAGGAGATGCGCCGTCCTGTGGAGATAGAGTTCGCTTGTAATCTGACCAGTACCCCTCAAGGGACAACGGGCGATTTCTACTTGTTGCAGATCCGTCCTATCGTCGACTCTAAACAGGTGTTGGACGAGGACCTTGCCGCTATTCCAGACGAGCAGTGCCTGTTGCGCTCCCACAACTCCCTTGGTCATGGTATCTCTGAGGATGTGGTGGATGTGGTCTATGTGAAGACCGATGATGACTTCACGGCGGCAAACAATCCTTATATCGCTGACGAGATAGAGCAAATCAACCGTAAGTTCCTCAATGCGGACAAAAACTATGTCCTGATAGGACCTGGACGCTGGGGAAGTAGTGACTATTGGTTGGGTATTCCCGTGAAATGGCCCCATATCTCCGCAGCCCGTGTCATCGTGGAGGCAGGACTGAAGAACTATCATGTCGACCCCTCTCAGGGTACGCACTTCTTTCAGAACCTGACCTCTTTCGGGGTGGGGTACTTCACGATCAATACCTATACAGGTGATGGTGTCCTCCAGAGGGATATCCTTGACAGTATGCCTGCCATTGAGGAGACCCAGTATGTACGCCACGTGCGATTCGACCGTCCCCTGAAAATCATGATGGATGGTAAGAAACAGCATGGGGTCGTCCTATTGCCCACCGAGGCGTGAGAAGTATTCGATGATCTCTTCCCATGTCTTGAACGTGTCGGAACCATATTCAAGGAGGGTTGCCATGGTGTCGCCCTCCTTTTGCTTGGAGATGAGATAGTCGCCATAGAGCAGGTCACGGCGGTCGGTATAGATAGTATGATGCCAAGCGGGGACATTGACATGCTCCTCTAACCACGGCATGGTCGTGGCATACGTGGACGGAGTGGCGACGAAATACACTTGGTAGTGCTCTATCAGTATACGTACAGCCTTCATCATCGAACTGGTAGGTTTTTGATAGGCGTCTATCAAAGTCTCTATACCTATATATATAATAGGACGCTCTCGTTTCTCCTGTTGGTCATCAATCCAGCGGATGACGGGTACGACAGAGTGCATGAACGACTTATCGTTCATGCGATGCTCCCCATGGAAATGAATGGTCTTTGGATAATGCTCATGAAAGAGGTCATACGTGTCTACCGTCGTGTCCTCGTCGCCAAAGAGACCATAGACTCGTTGCTGCTCTTCTGCGTTTATTCTCTCAAAGCGGTGCTCTGACTGTTCCTTGTATTCCTTGATGAGCGCTTTGTCAACATAGAATTCCTGGACACCATCCAGTCGGGGGTTCTGAAACTGTTGGGTCCCCGTCATGCCGTGAGCCTTCATCGTCTCGCCCATCTCTAAGGCGGGATTCACACAGATACGGTCATAGCCATAGAGTTGTTCGGTATACATGCCTCCCATCGAAGTGCCGATAATCAGGTGGGGATGCTCCTGCTCGCAAGTCTGGCGCAACAAGTCGATAGCCTTCTGCGGATGGATGGGCAGGTCGGGGGCTATCACTTTTGCCTGTGGCATCACCTCACGAAGTCGTGATACTGTTCCAGACTGGCCACTGGAGGCAAAGCCATGAACATAGAGCACTGTCTTGCCTGCCATCAGTTCTGGATATTGTTTTGTATAAGGATTTTCCATAAATTAGAGTTTGACAGGTGCAAAGATAGTAAAAAGATTTGGTTTTTCAGTCAGTTTGCATTATCTTTGCACACATGATTGACAGAGCGACGATAGACAAGATCATGGATGCCACCAATATCGTGGATGTGGTGGGTGAGTTCGTGAGCCTCCGCAAGGCAGGGGTGAACTATAAAGGCTTGTGCCCTTTCCATGACGACAAGACCCCGTCGTTCATGGTGTCGCCCTCAAAGCAGATATGCCATTGCTTTGCTTGTGGTGAGGGAGGCAATGCCGTCAATTTCCTAATGAAGCACGAGCAGATCACCTATCCTGAGGCACTTCGCTGGTTGGCGAAGAAATACAATATTGAGATTGAGGAGCGTGAACTCTCCGACGAGGAGAAAAAGGAGCAGAGTGACCGTGAGTCGATGTTTATCGTCAACGAGTGGGCTTGCCAGTATTTTCATGAGATTTTGAGTCATGATGTCGACGGACAGGCTATCGGTAAACAGTATTTCCGTAGCCGTGGTGTACGTGATGATATTATCAAGAAGTTCCAGTTGGGCTTTGCCCTCACCAAGCGTGACGCCCTTGTCAACGAGGCCCGCCGTAAGGGCTATAAGGATGAGTTTTTGGTAAAGACGGGTCTGTGTATCGAGAATGAGCGTGGCATCTACGACCGTTTCGCAGGTCGTGCCATCTTCCCGTGGTTGAATGTCAGTGGTAAGGTCGTTGCCTTTGGTGGTCGTAAACTTGATGCCGCTACGAAGGGTGTACAACAGAAATATGTCAACTCGCCCGATTCGGAGATATACCATAAGGAGCGTGAGTTGTATGGCATTTATCAGGCGAAAAAGGCTATCGTGAAAGAGGACTGTGTCTATATGGTCGAGGGCTATACCGATGTGATAGCCATGCACCAGTGTGGACTGGAGAACGTGGTGGCTAACTCAGGTACGGCACTCTCTGTCTACCAGATCCGTCTGCTACGCCGTTTTACCCAGAATATCGTATTGCTTTACGACGGCGATGAGGCTGGTATCCATGCCGCCATGCGAGGTACTGACATGCTGCTGCAAGAGGGGATGAACGTGAAGGTGCTGCTGTTGCCTGACGGCGATGACCCAGACTCTTTCTCCCACAAGCACACAGCAACGGAGTTCCGACAATATATCGAGGACCATCAGACTGACTTCATCCAGTTTAAGACTGACCTGTTGTTGAAAGGGGTGAAAGACCCTATCAAACGAGCCGAGGCGATAAACAGTATTGTGCGCTCCGTGAGTGTGATACCTGATTCCATCGTGCGCTCTGCCTATATCACCGACTGTTCCCGCCGTTTGGAGGTAGACGAGCGGACCTTGATATCGCAGACGAATAAGTATATCGCTGGCGACAAGGAGGAACAGCGCAAGGAGGCAGAGCGTGAGGAACGTCAACAGGAGCAGGAAACGACACCAGAGCCTATTGGACTGCATACCCCTCAAGAGCAGACCTCAGAGGTGGAGCGCATGCTCATCCAACTGATTATCCGTCATGGCGACATGGTGATTATGAGGGGACTGGAGACCGAGGATGGCGGCTTTATTGATATGAATGTCGCCCAGTATGTTGATTTCGACTTCAGTGGCGACGGCCTCTCCTTCAGCAACGACCTCTATAACCGTATCCTGCATGAGGCGGTGATGCATTCCATGGAGGATGGTTTCAAGGCGGAGACCTATTTCACCCAGCATCCTGATATTGAGGTGAGCCAACTCGCCACCCGCCTTGCCGTGGACAACTACCAACTGGGACGTGGCTTCGAGATGCGACAGACGGAACAGGGCATGCGCCAACAGGTGGAGCACTTGATTCTCGATTTCCGCTATGTCATCGTGGGTGCCCGGCTGAAGGAAATCAACTGCGCATTGAAGGAGAAGCACGACCAGGAGCGGATGCGTGAACTGATGCAAGAGTATATAGAGGCAAACAAACTCTATCAGCAGTTAGGACGTGAATTAGGACGATAGATGCAGTCACTACTATATATCACAGGTGTCACCCTCATGTGGATTGTCATCGCCATGGCTGTCATACATGTGGTGATGGACAACCGACAGCCTGCCAAGACGATGGCATGGGCGTTGGTGATTATCTTTGTGCCTGTCATCGGACTGGTGTTCTACCTCTTCTTCGGCATCAACCATCGCAAGGAGCGACTGGTCAGTCAGCGCAGTCTCGACCAGTTGACGAAACGCTCCATGTTGAGTTTCGTGGAGCAGCAGAACCTACGTGTGCCTGAGCGACAGAAGCAGTTGGTCGACCTCTTTGTCAACCAGTCTTTTTCCTTACCTTTCAAAGACAATCAGGTGGATATCATGACAGACGGCTATGCCTTCTTCCCAGAGTTGCTGCGGGACATTGCCCAGGCAAGTCATCATATCCATATTGATATGTATATCATTGAGGACGATGCTTTAGGACGACTGGTCGCCGATGCGCTCATCGATAAGGCGAGGGCGGGGGTGCATATCCGTGTCATCTATGATGATGTGGGATGCTGGAATGTGGGGCATGCCTTCTTCGAGCGGATGCGAGAGGAGGGGATCGAGGTAACTCCTTACCTGCCTGTGCGCTTCCCCTCATTCACGAGTAAGGTCAACTATCGCAACCACCGGAAACTGATTGTCATCGATGGCAGGGTGGGGTATGTCGGTGGTATGAATATCGCCTTGCGCTATGTGAAGGGAACAGGTGAGCAGCCATGGCGTGATACGATGTTGCGTATGACGGGTGGCGCCGTCTATGGCATCCAACGTGCCTTCCTCGTCGACTGGTATTTCGTCGACCGCACCTTGATTACCGACCGTGTCTATTATCCCCAGCACCTAACGCCTAACACCCAATCCTCGACACCTAACAACTGCCTTGCCCAGATAGTCACGAGTGGTCCCACCAATCCCTATCCCGAGATTATGCAGGGCTATGTCCGTGCCATCCAGTCAGCACGTCGTTATATCTATATCGAGACACCTTATTTCCTGCCTAACGAACCCGTGCTCTTTGCTTTGAAGACCGCTTCAGTGGCAGGCGTCGATGTACGCATTCTCTGTCCCCGTCGTTCCGATGCTCGTTTCGTGGAGTGGGCGTCACGCTCCTACCTTCGTGAGGCTTACGAGGCGGGCATTAAAGTATATCTCTATGAATCAGGGTTCCTCCACTCTAAAATGATGGTGTGTGACGACTCGCTGACTACCTGTGGCTCCACCAATGTCGACTTCCGCTCCTTCGAGAATAATTTCGAGGCGAATGTGTTTATCTACGACGAGGGAATCGCCTTGCGTATGAAGAATATCTTCCTGAAAGATCAGGAGCAGTCAGTCCTTTTGGGTGATATTCCCCAAAGGATTCATCCCTCTTTCAAGAAACGCTTATGGGAGAGTCTCACCCGCCTGTTGTCTCCCCTATTATGAATGATCAAAGAAGATGAGTTTCACCACCACGATATTGCAATGGTTTGAGGAGAACGGTCGTGCGCTGCCATGGCGTGAGACACATGACCCTTATGCCATCTGGTTGTCGGAAATCATCCTGCAACAGACGCGCATCGAGCAGGGACGCCCTTACTGGGAGCGTTTCATGGAACGGTGGCATACAGTGGAGGACCTTGCCGCTGCCTCAGAGGATGAGGTCTTGCGTGAATGGCAGGGACTGGGCTACTACAGTCGTGCCCGTAACCTGCATCATGCCGCCAAGCAGATCGTGGCGATGGGGGGATTCCCACAGACACTGGAGGGTATCAAGAGCCTGAAAGGGGTGGGCGACTATACGGCTGCCGCCATCGGCTCTATCGCCTTCGACCTCCCCGCCGCTGTGGTCGACGGCAATGTCTATCGGGTACTGGCACGTCATTATGGTATCGCCACACCCATCAATACCACAGAGGGTAAGAAAGAGTTCACGGCATTGGCGCAGAGCCTGTTGCCAGAGAAGAAAGCCTCTGCCTTCAACCAGGCGATGATGGACTTTGGCGCCCTTCAATGTCGCCCGTTAAACCCATTATGCCCATTATGCCCACTCCAAGAGACCTGCGTTGCCTTCCGAGAGGGCAGGGTGGAGGAATTGCCTGTCAAGCAGAAAACACTGAAAGTCAAAGAGCGGCACCTTACCTATGTATATATAAGGTGTCAGGGGCAGACCGCCATCCATCGTCGTTCCGCAGGGGATATCTGGCAGGGATTATATGAGCCGTGGATGACAGAAACACCTCCTGCTGATGCCATCTTACTGCGACAAAATGTCAAGCATGTGTTGACGCATCGCATTATCTATGCTGACTTCTGGTTGTGGAAACCTCGAGAAAAGCCTCTGTTGCCAGCCGACTATCAATGGATACCGGAAGACGATATCGACAACTATGGGGTGCCTCGGCTGATAGAGATACTACTTGACTCCTTAACTTCTTTAACTCTATAACTTCAAAAAGAATGATTAATATTGCTATCTTTGTATCGGGAAGCGGCACGAACTGTGAGAACCTGATTAAGTATTTCGCCACCTCGGAGCGATACCGTTGTGCGTTGGTTGTCAGCAACAAGCTCGAAGCCTTTGCCCTGACTCGTGCGGAACGGTTGGGAGTGCCTACGGCAGTGGCTCCCAAACCTCAGTTGAACGATGAGGCAGTGATGTTGCCGTTGCTCCGCCAGTATGATATCCAGTTTATCGTGCTGGCTGGCTTCCTGCCCCTTGTCCCTAACTTCCTTATCGATGCCTTCCCCCGTCGTATTATCAATATCCATCCGGCACTGTTGCCGAAGTATGGCGGTAAGGGTATGTGGGGACACCATGTCCATGAGGCAGTGAAGGAGGCTGGTGAGACAGAGACGGGTATGACCGTCCACAGGGTGACTCCCGTCTGTGACTCTGGTGAGATTATCGCCCAGTATAGGGTCGCCCTTTCTCCTGCGGATACCGCCGACGACATTGCGGCGAAAGAGCATCAGTTGGAGATGGCGTATTTCCCGAAAGTTGTGGAGCAGGTACTGGATGAAACGTTCTTTTAGTTCATAGTTATGGCGGAGCATAACGACATCGGCAGATGGGGTGAGGATATCGCTGCGGACTACCTGCAGCGTAAGGGCTACCAAATCATAGAGCGTGACTGGAAGAGCGGTCACCGTGACTTGGACATCATAGCCCTTGACGGTGACACGGTGGTCTTTGTCGAGGTGAAGACCCGTAGCAACCGTCTGTTTACCGACCCTGTCGAAGCCGTAGGCTACCAAAAGATTCACAACCTGCAACAGGCTGCGAATCATTATGTGAAATACCGTCGTATCAACCACGATATCCGCTTCGATATCGTCTGCGTCATCGGTACGCCAGACACAGAGCCAGAGATCGATCATATCGAGGATGCGTTCTGACAAAAAAATAATCCGATGAGTCGCCTGCCCCATCGGATTATTCTTATTGAGTTTGTTTGTATTATGCCTCTGTCTCAGGCTCCGCAGCCTTGAAGTTTGCCAAGTCCTCAACCTTGAAGTTCTTGATGTAGGCGGACTTACCATAGACATCCTCCTCAGTCATGCGGACATAGACCTGTGCACTCTTGGCGAAGAGTTCAGGAGCCTTGGCGGCATCACGGATGATGAGCAGGCTCATCACCAGTTCTGCGGTCATGTCGTAGAGACGACGGGCGAGGAAATCGAAGGCATCCTGGTTGTCCAGTTCCTTGGCGTAGTTCAGTGCGTCCTCGTAGATGGGGAGCAACTTCTCCACACGAGCCTTCAGGGCTGCGTCGGCATTCTCTGGCAGAGCGGCAATCATGTCCTTGATGTTCTGCAGCATCGTTCCGTTAGAGATATAACGGATAGCGGCGACAACCTGCAACTGGGTGGTACCCTCGTAGATAGAGAAGATACGGGCATCACGGAACAGGCGCTGGCTCTTGTACTCCATGATGAAGCCTGAGCCACCGTGGATAGAGATGGCATCGTAGGCATTCTGGTTGGCGTACTCTGAGTTCATACCCTTGGCAAGTGGGGTGAAGGCATCGGCAAGACGCTGGTATTTCTTCAACTCCTGCTTCTCCTCGGGCTCCAACTTGCGGTCACGCTCGATATCCTCCAAACACTTATAGACATCCACATAGGCGGCTGTCTCGTAGAGCAGACTGCGACCTGCGTCGAGTTTAGCCTTCATACGAGAGAGTATGTCATAGACAGCGGGGAAGTTGATGATCTTCTCACCAAACTGCTGACGCTCCTTGGCGTAGGCAAGTCCCTCGTTATAAGCCTCCTGCTCCACACCGACACTCTGTGCGGCGATACCCAGACGGGCACCGTTCATCAGAGCCATCACGTACTTGATCAGACCAAGACGGGTGCTTCCGCAGAGTTCAGCCTTAGCGTTCTTATAGGTCAACTCACAGGTAGGTGAGCCGTGGATACCTAATTTATGCTCGATGTGACGAACATCAACACCACCCTGACGCTTGTCGTAGATAAACATCGACAGACCACGTCCGTCCTTGGTGCCCTCCTCAGAGCGCGCCAGTACGAGGTGGATGTCAGAGTCACCGTTGGTGATGAAACGCTTCACACCGTTCAGACGCCAGCAGTTCTCCTTCTCGTCAAAGGTTGCCTTCAGCATCACACGCTGCAAGTCAGAACCTGCATCAGGCTCCGTGAGGTCCATAGACATACCCTCACCGGCGCAAACACGGGGGATATACTTCTGTCGCTGCTCCTCGCTACCGAACTCATAGAGGGTGTCGATACAACTCTGCAGGCTCCAGATGTTCTGGAAACCGGCATCGGCAGCCGAGATCATCTCACTCAGCATGGAGAACACCGTGTTGGGCAGGTTCAGACCACCGTAACGGCGGGGCATGGAGACACCCCACAAGCCAGCCTTGCGGGTGGCGTCAAGGTTCTCATAAGTCTTGCTTGCGTAGATCATACGGCCGTTCTCAAGGTGTGGACCCTCGAGGTCTACGTCCTCAGCATTCGGCTCGATGATATTAGCGGCAACGTCGCCTGTGATGTCGAGAATCTGCTTGTAGTTCTCGATGGCATCGCCCAGGTCAACGGGAGCATAGTCATATTCTTTCGCATCAGCGAACCCCTTTTCTTTCAACTCGACGATACGAGCCATCAGGGGATGGTTCAAGTAGAACCCGATCTCAGGATGATCACTATAATAGTTTGCCATAATCTTTTATTTCTTTAATTTTCTGCACTCTTGATAGAATTCTCCTGCGAACCAAATAACAAAGCATATACTCAATATTCGTTGGAATGTTGAAGTTTCAGAGAATACCAAGTATATATTAATAATGGTAAAGACTGCTAAAAAGAGTAACCTGAAAATCTTGAATTTCATTTACTATTTACTATTCTGTTTGTAGTACTTAATGAGTTTGGGAACGACTTCCTCGACGGTACCAACAATCACGTAGTCAGCAATGCGGTTGATGGGTGCATCGGGGTCAGAGTTGACACTGATGATGATACCAGAATCCTGCATACCGGCGATGTGCTGAATCTGTCCAGAGATACCGCAGGCGATATAGACCTTCGGATGAACGGTGACACCCGTCTGACCGATCTGGCGGTCGTGGTCAATCCAACCTGCATCCACGGCGGCACGAGAGCCACCGACCTCACCATGTAATACCTTGGCGAGTTGGAACAACTGGTCAAAGCCCTCCTTAGAGCCTACACCATAGCCACCTGCAACCACGATGGGCGCTCCCTTCAGGTTGTGCTTGGCTGCCTGTACCTCATGGGTCAGCACCTTCACGACGTAAGCCTCAGGGCTCACGTACTTAGACACCTCGGGATAAACCACCTCGTTCTTGGCCTGACCTTCGTAGAGCGCCTTCTGCATCACACCGCTACGAACGGTAGCCATCTGGGGACGGTGGTCGGGGTTCACAATGGTTGCTACGATGTTACCACCGAAGGCGGGACGAATCTGATAGAGCAGGTTCTCATATACCTTATTATTCTTCTTGTCCTCGTAAGAGCCAATCTCCAACTCCGTGCAGTCAGCAGTCAGACCACTGGTCAATGACGAACTGACACGGGGACCGAGGTCACGACCGATAACGGTAGCACCCATCAGACAGATTTGAGGCTGCTCCTCCTTGAAAAGGTTGACGAGGATGTCCGTGTGAGGAGCCGAGGTGTAGGGGAACAATCCCTCACCGTCGAAGACAAACAGTTTGTCGACACCATAAGGCAGAATCTGATTCTCTACCTTGCCTTTGATGCCAGTACCAGCGACAACGGCATGGAGTTCCACCTTCAGTTCATTGGCGAGTTTGCGACCCTTGGTCAGCAACTCCTGAGATACCTCCTGTACCTGTGTACCTTCTATCTCAACATAAACAAATACATTATTCGCCATATCTTAACCAATGATTTTCTCTTCCAATAATTCTTTGATCATTCCCTCGACATCAGCATCGGAAGCCGTCAAAGTTTTCGACTCCTTAGCCTGGAACACGATGTTCTTCACTGCCTTTACCTTCGTAGGAGAGCCTGCGAGACCACACTGGCTGGCATCACCATCGACATCGGCAACGCTCCACTGATTCAGCGTCAAGTAAGGACGCTCGTCGTACAGGTAGTTATACTCTGAATAGTCATCATCCGTGGTACGCTCCATCGGACAAGTGGCACGTTTGTACTTCATCACCAACTTGGCATTCTGGGGGCGACAGGGAGCAGCACTACCGTTGACGGTAATCACAACGGGCAGGGGAGCCTCTACGGTCTCCACACCACCGTCAATCACACGCTTAATAGTAGCCTTGCCATCCTTCACATTGATTACTTCCTCTGCGTAAGTCACCTGATTGAGACCCAGTTTTTGGGCAACCTGAGGACCTACCTGAGCGGTGTCACCATCGATAGCCTGACGACCACCGATAACGATGTCCACGTCACCGATCTTCTTGATAGCAGTAGCAAGGGCATACGAGGTAGCGAGGGTGTCGGCACCGGCAAACAGACGGTCAGTCAGCAACCAACCCGTATCGGCACCACGATAAAGTCCTTGACGGATAATCTCACCTGCACGTGGAGGACCCATCGTGAGGATTCCTACTGTAGAGCCCGGATTCTGCTCTTTCAAGCGAAGAGCCTGCTCCAAGGCGTTCAAATCTTCTGGATTGAAGATAGCGGGTAGGGCAGCACGGTTGACGGTGCCTTCGGCTGTCATGGCATCCTTACCCACGTTACGGGTGTCTGGCACTTGCTTCGCCAGCACAACAATCTTTAAAGCCATATTATTAATAATGTATAATATTGAAATTTCAAAATCGGGTGCAAAGGTACGACTTTTTGCGCACACGGCAAAATAAAATGCACAAAATCAATTCTTTTGTGCACACTTCTTCCGTTTTGTGCAATAATATGAAATGATATTCCGGTTGTTTGTCTCATCCCTTTCTTCTTCATCCTATAATAAAGATTGTTAAATGTGGTGTACCTATATTATAGGTAAGCGGGATTTTTCGTAACTTTGCAAGCCGAAAACCGAAAGAAGACGTTAAGGTTTTCATATAGACAAGAGGTTTATTCGAATAAGTAATTATAATTAAAATAGGTATGAAAATGAAAAGAATGATGATGTTTGCAGCATTGGCTGCAACGCTTGTTTCTTGTGGTGGTGGCGGTGGTCGCCCCAATTTTGGCGATAACGAGTATCCTGTGGTAACAGTGGGTACCTCCAGTGCCGACATGCAGACCACCTATCCTGCCACGATTAAAGGTGTTCAGGATGTTGAGATTCGTCCGAAGGCAACAGGTTTCATCACACAGATTAATGTGAGAGAGGGACAGACCGTTGGCGCAGGGCAATTGTTGTTTGTTTTGGATAATGAGACTTACCAGGCTCAGGTGCGTCAGGCTCAGGCTGCGGTGAATACCGCCCAGCAGCAGGTGAATACCGCCCAGTTGACTTATGAGAACTCCAAACAATTGTATGAGAATAAAGTGATTGGTGACTATGAGTTGCAGACCTCTCAGAATACGTATGAGAGTGCCAAAGCTCAACTGGCTCAGGCACAGGCTGGTCTTGCCTCAGCCCGTGAGGCACTGAGTTTCTGCTATGTGAAGAGTCCTGCCGCTGGTGTGGTAGGTACTCTGCCTTTCAAGAAGGGTGCGCTGGTCAGTGGCTCTAATGTGCTGACAACCGTCTCGAACATCTCCTCGATGGAGGTGTATTTCTCAGTGACGGAGAAAGATGCGATGAACTTGTCGCGTAATGGGGAGGGACTGAATGCCCTGCCTCCAGTGAAACTGAAACTCGCTGATGGTAGCACCTATGCCCATGAGGGTAAAGTGATGAAGATGAGTGGAGTCATCGACCAGGCTACTGGTACGGTGCAGTTGATAGCCGTGTTTACCAATCCCGAGAAATTGTTGAAGAGTGGTGGCGCAGGTACGATTATCATTCCCCGCATTGCCTCTTCTGCTATCATCATCCCACAGTCGTGTGTGATGGAGGTGCAGAATAAGAAATTTGTCTACACTGTGGGTAAAGATAATAAGGTAAAATATACGGAGATCAAGGTTGATCCGCAGGATGACGGTAATAACTATATCGTGACAGATGGCTTGAAGGCTGGAGATCAGTATGTGACCAATGGTGTTACCAAACTGAATGACGGTATGGAGATAGTACCTATCACCCCCGAACGCTATCAGCAGAAGATTGACGAGCAGGCGAAGGCAATGACTGCGGGTGACATCGTGGATGCGATGAAAAAGTAAAAAAGGTAGAAAAGTAAAAAAGTAAAATATGACTTTTACAACATTTATCAAACGCCCAGTACTATCAACGGTGATCTCAATCCTTATCGTGTTGCTGGGTTTTATCGGACTGGTATCGCTGCCTATTGAGCAGTACCCAGATATCGCACCGCCTACCGTTGTGGTATGGACCAGTTATCCTGGTGCAGATGCGGAAACAGTGAAGAACTCTGTCATCACCCCATTGGAGGAGAGTATCAACGGTGTGGAAGGCATGGACTATATCTCCTCAACGGCATCCTCTGGTTCAGCGCAGATCTCTGTGTTGTTCCGTCAAGGTATGAATGCTGATATGTGTGCCGTCAACGTACAGAACCGTGTGTCTCAGGCTTCAGCCTTGTTGCCTGCGGAGGTCAACCAGATTGGTGTGACGGTCATGAAGCGTCAAACCTCACAGGTAATCATGTATACCTTGACTTCTGACGGTCGCTATGACGATGAGTTCCTGACGAACTATGCGAACATCAATATTATCCCAGCCATCAAGCGTATTCAGGGTGTGGGTGATGTACAGTCACCTGGTCTGAAGACCTACTCTATGCGTATCTGGCTGAATCCGGATGTGATGAAGCAGCATAACCTGATGCCTTCTGACATCGTTGGTGTACTTGCCGAGCAGAATATCGAGGCGGCTCCTGGTTCCTTTGGTGAGCAGTCGAATGTTGCCTATGAGTATGCCATGCGTTATACAGGTCGTCTGAAGACCGCTGAGCAGTTTGGTGAGATTATCATTGCGAATGATACAGAGGGGCAGACCCTGAAACTGAAGGACGTGGCGAAGATTGAGTTGGGCGGACAGCAATATACCGTATCCATGAAGAACAATAACATTCCCTCTGTGATGGGTATGGTACAGCAGATTGCCGGTTCTAATGCCAACGAGATTGCCAAAAATGTGAAGAAAGAGTTGGAGGAGCAGGCGAAGTCATTCCCTCCAGGTATGAAATATAAGATCAACTACGATGTCACAGAGTTCCTCTATGCGTCTATTGAGGAGGTGGTGTTCACTTTGGTGTTTACCCTCATTCTCGTGTTCATCGTAATCTATGTATTCCTGCAGGACTGGCGTTCCACCCTGATCCCGTTGATTGCCGTGCCAGTGTCATTGATTGGTACGTTCTTCTTCCTGTCAGTGTTCGGTTTCTCCATCAACTTGCTGACGCTGTCTGCCTTGTTGCTTGCCATCGCTATTGTGGTGGACGATGCTATTGTGGTCGTTGAGGCGGTACACGCCAAACTGGACCAGGGCTATAAGAGTGCGCTGACAGCAAGTATTGATGCGATGAACGAAATCTCTGGTGCTATTATCTCTATTACGCTGGTGATGGCCTCTGTATTTATCCCGGTGTCATTCATCGGAGGTACCTCAGGAACGTTCTATCGTGAGTTCGGTGTGACGATGGCTGTTTCCATCTTCATTTCCGCCCTGAACGCCCTAACACTGTCACCAGCCTTGTGTGCTATCTTCCTGAAGCCACATGACAAGGAGGGACATGCTAAGAAGATGTCGATGATAGACCGCTTCCACGCCTCGTTTAATACAGCATACGACTCTGTCTTAGGCAAATATAAGGGTGCTGTGGAGAAACTGGTACGCAAGCCCCTTGTCATTATGATAACGGTAGTGATTGGTATTGTGGCATTGGTAGGTACGATGCTGACGACAAAGACAGGTTTGGTACCAGATGAAGATACAGGTACCATCTTCTGTACCATTTCGATGCCTCCTGCCACCTCCGTGGCACGTACCACACAGGTTATCAATCAGGTGGACTCGATTCTTGGTGCTGACCCTGCTATCCAGAGCCGTGAGCAGATCCAGGGATATAACTTCATTGCTGGATCAGGTTCGGACCAGGCAACCTTCATCATCAAACTGAAACCGTTTGCAGAGCGTCAAAAGGGTTTCTTCTGGAAACTCAGTGGATTGTGGCAGGGTGATGGAATCTATCGTTTCTTCTTGAATCCATACGAGTCGACGGGTGTGCTTGCCCAGATATATCTGAAGACCGCTCATATCAAGGACGCGCAGATTCTCGCTTTCGCACCGCCCATGATTCCTGGCTTCTCTGCTAACAGTGGTGTGTCACTGGTGATGCAGGACCGCACAGGTGGTAGTCTTTCCCGTTTCTTTGAGATCGTAAAAGATTATCTTGCCGAGTTGAACAAGCGTCCTGAGATACAGACGGCGCAAACCTCCTACAACCCGAACTATCCGCAGTATATGTTGTATGTGGATGTAGCGAAGTGTAAGCAGGCTGGTGTCTCACCGTCTACCGTGCTGTCAACGCTGCAAGGATATTATGGAGGACTTTATGCCTCAAACTTCAATGCCTACGGAAAACTCTATCGTGTCATGATACAAGGCTCTCCCGAGACTCGTATGACACCAGAGTCTCTGAACAGCATTTATGTCCGTACCCCAGGTGGTATGTCTCCCGTACAGGAGTTCTGTCGCATGGAGCGTGTATATGGACCGTCGAACATTAACCGTTTCAACCTGTTTACGTCTATTAACGTGACGGCGACAGTGGCTGACGGCTATTCAACAGGTGAGGCAATCAAGGCTGTACAGGAGGTCGCCGCAGATATGTTGCCACAAGGATATACCTACGACTACTCTGGTTTGACGCGTGAGGAGGCAAAGGCGTCGAATACTACCGCAGTGATCTTCCTGCTGTGTATTGTGTTTATCTACCTTATCCTGTCCGCACAGTATGAATCGTACATCCTGCCTCTTGCTGTTATCCTATCCGTACCTTTCGGACTTGCAGGCTGTTTCCTGTTCACGATGCTGTTCGGGCACTCTAACGACATCTACATGCAGATATCGTTGATTATGTTGATTGGTCTGTTGGCGAAGAATGCCATTCTGATTGTACAGTTCGCCTTGGAGCGTCGCCAGACGGGTATGGCAATCTCGTGGTCGGCAGTATTGGGTGCCGCCGCCCGTCTGCGTCCTATCCTGATGACCTCCCTTGCCATGGTTATTGGTCTGTTGCCAATGATGTTCGCATCGGGTGTAGGAAAGAATGGTAACCAGACACTGGGTGCCGCCGCTGTTGGTGGTATGTTGATAGGTACGCTCTGTCAGGTATTGGTGGTTCCTGCCTTGTTTGTCATCTTCCAAAGTTTACAAGAGAAGATCAGTCCGATGAAGTTCGAGGGCGAGGAAGAGAATCCTGACGTTTCCACGGAGATTGCTCAGTATGCTCATCGTCCAGTAGACTACAAATTAGAGGAGTAAGATTATGAAGAAACTAATGATATTCGCAGCCGTCTCGCTACTCATGAGTAGTTGCGGCTTATATAATAAGTACGAGCGTCCTGACGTGGATACCAAGGGACTGATTCGTGACACCATCTCGGATGTTGACACGCTTGCCGTGCAGGATACCGCCTCTTTCGGTAACCTGCCTTGGCGTAGTGTATTCACGGATGCACAGTTGAGGACTCTCATCGAACAGGGATTGGAGAAGAATGCCAATCTGCAGAATGCGGCACTCACCGTACAGATGTATGAGACGATGCTGAAAGCAGCGAAACTGGCTTTCCTACCTGCTGTCTCTTTAGGTGGTACTACCCCTATTGGAACCATCAGTACCCTGTATACTGATCCCTCAATGACGACGAAGGCATACTCGATTCCTGTAGCGGCAAGTTGGACGTTAGACCTCTTTGGCAACATCCTGTCGCAGAAGCGTTCCACGCAGATGAAACTGCTGGGCATGAAAGACTACCAGATGGCTGTCCGTGCCCAAGTGATTGGCGGTATCGCCAATGCCTACTATACGTTGCTGATGCTGGACGAGCAACTCCGTATCGTAACGGAGATGTCAGGCATGGCAAAAGAGACTTGGGAGATGATGCAGTTGCAGTATAAACTGGGACGTATGCGCTCTACCAGTGTGCAGAGTGCGGAGGCTGCCTACCTGTCGACACTGACACAGGCGAACGACTTCAAGCGTCAAATACGTGCTACGGAGAATGCCCTCTCCCTGCTGATTGGACAGGCAGGACAGCAGATTCCCCGCTCGACACTCGCAGAGCAGTCGCTGCCCTCTGAGTTCAGTACAGGTGTGGGTGTCGCTTTGTTGAAGAACCGTCCTGACGTGCATAATGCGGAGATGACACTGGCATCCTGCTTCCATGATGTGCAGACGGCTCGCTCACAGTTTTATCCCAATATCTCGATAGGTGCTTCTGCCGCTTTCACTAACAGCAATGGTGCCTTTAATCCTGGTAAATGGTTGACGACACTGTTCGGTTCCCTGACACAGCCCATCTTCGCCCGTGGTGCCTTGATTGCCAATCTGAAGGTAAGTAAGTTGCAGTATGAGCAGGCGTTCAACACATGGCAGAATGCGATTCTCTCGGCTGGTAACGAGGTGTCTAACGCCCTTGTCAACTACAACAGTTACGATGCCAATAGTAAGATAGAGGCACAGCGTATTGAGGTGTTGACGAAGAATGTGGAGGACACGAAGGCTCTTTATAAGAGTAGTGGAGCCTCTTATCTGGAGGTGCTGACAGCACAGACCCAGTTGCTCAGCGCTCAGTTGCAGATGGTGACAGATGACTTCTATAAGATGCAGGCTGTCGTGTCACTGTATACGGCACTTGGTGGTGGCGGGAAGTAAAGTTTTTATAGTTTATTGTTTAGAGTTATGGCAAGTGAAATAAGTCCTAAAGCCGAGATCGACCCCAGAGCGAAAATCGGTAATAATTGTAAGATATTCCCATTCGTCTATATCGAGGGTGATGTGGAGATAGGTGATGATTGTATTATCTTCCCCTTCGTCAGCATCTGTAATGGAACCCGCATGGGTAATAAGAATAAGGTGCACCAGGGTACTGTGATAGGTGCGTTGCCACAGGACTTTGAGTTCCGTGGCGAGAAGACTGAGTGTATCGTGGGTGACAATAATATCTTCCGAGAGAATGTTGTCGTCAACCGTGCTACCCATAAGGGCGGTCAGACCGTTATCGGCAATGATAATGTGCTGATGGAGGGTGCCCATATCTCACATGACACGAAGGTCGGTAACCGTTGTGTCTTCGGCTATGGTACGAAGATTGCTGGTGATTGTGAGATAGAGGATGGTGTTATCTATTCATCCAGTGTGATTGAGAATGCCAGGACCCGTGTGGGACGTGGCTCTATGATACAGGCTGGCACGACGTTCTCCAAGGATGTGCCACCTTTCATCATCTGTACCAAGCATGTGGAATATGGTGGTGTGAATATGCAGGTGGCTCGTCAGCATGGTGTTGACGAGAAGACCCTGAAGCATATCGCCAATGCCTACCGTCTGCTGTTCCATGGTAAGACCTCTACTTTCGACGCTGTCAACCAGATAGAGGAGCAGGTGCCTGACGGTCCTTTTATCCGTCACATCATTGAGTTTATCCGTGCCTCGCAGATAGGTATTATCACGAAGATGTAAGGACAGGATTAGTAACTGGCGGAGCAGGGAATCCCTGCTGCTATTACACGGTCGCGAATGACATCCAGTTGTTCGCGACTTGCTTTTTCCAGTCCTTGGGCAGGTGTCTCACGGTCGATGGTATAGACCATCACCTGTTGGGGTTTGATCTGCCTCACTACTTCCAGCCAAGGAGCCACATATTCCTCGCCGGTATTGTCGACGCTCTCCCCATGGCAGTTGCCACGCATGAACATCGTCTGGATGATGATATGTCCATGGAACGCTTTCATGCGCTCGATAATCTGGTTGACATCATAGGTGCCGTTGGGGTGGTCTACCTTATTAATATATAGGGGGTCAACGGTGTCGAGTTTCAGGATGTTGTCATCTACCTTCATCAAGGCATCATGTACTTGCTTGCGATGTATCATGGTAGAGTTGCTTAGTACACACACCTTTGCTTTCGGACAGTATTTGTCACGCAGACAGATGGTGTCATCGATAATCTCCGCGAAATGGGGATGACAGGTAGGCTCTCCGTTCCCGGCAAAGGTCAGCACATCAGGGAGTTGCCCCTCGGTTTTCATCTCTTGTAGTTTCTTCTCCAAGGCTTGCGTCACTTCCTGTTGGGTAGGCAAGGGGAGGGAAGGACGGTGGTCCTCATTGAAACCACATTCACAGTAGATGCAGTCAAACGAGCATACCTTGCCATCGGCAGGCAGCAGGTTGATGCCTAACGAGATGCCCAGTCTACGACTATGCACTGGACCGAATATAGGGGAAGGATAAATAACTGTACTCATGCCAGATTCATTGTTTTGCCTGCAAAATTATGAAAATAATCTGAAAGTCATTCGCTTTTAGGCGTTAAATATGAAATTTGGTATTGGTGATGTAACTATCTCGATGATAAAAATACCATATTGAAGAGTTCGTACGCATCCTAAACATTAGGTATGCGTTATCACATTTGTTTGGTATTTAAAATACTCCTTGCGTGGGATTGTGGGTAAAAGGAAAAATAGGTACTTTTGCAACCGCAAACCAACACAAGGACTTATGTACATTATTCCAGAGAGTCTGACAGCAGACATTCAGTACAATCAACGGCTCATAGAGCAGTTTAGAAAAGGAGAAATCAGTGGTGCGCAGTTGAAGTCGAACCGTGTACCAATGGGTATCTACGAACAGAGGCAGGACGGACACTATATGTTGCGTATCCGCTGTACGGGTGGGCTTATTACACCACGACAGTTGCGGCGTGTGGCTGAGGTTGGCAGACAAGTGAACTGTTCGCATATTCATATTACCACTCGGCAAGAGGTACAGATCCATGATGTGAGCATCGACCGTGCCACTGAGGCGCTTCTTGCGTTGAAAGAGGAGGGACTGGCAACGCAGGGCGGAGGTGGAAACACCGTGCGTAATATGTTGGTAAATGAGCAGGGTGGTATTAATAGCCGTCAGACGTTCGACCCCTATCCCTATGCAATCGGATTGACAACTCGCCTGATAGCCGAGAAAGATTCGTGGTCGATGCCTCGCAAACTGAAGATAGCCTTCGATATCAATGAGGAGGACGCTAATTTCTCGCTGGTTGCAGACTTAGGGTTGATTCCCGTAATCAAGGACGGTCAGCGTGGCTTCCGAGTGCTTTTAGGCGGTTCGGTGGCAAGCCATCCACACAAGGGGTGGTTAGTGTTCGATTTTCTGCCAGAGAAAGACCTATTCCGTGCGGCTAAGGCTGCAAAGAACTTCTTCAACTTGAATGGTAATAGAAAGAACCGTCACAAGGCGCGCATACGGTACATATTCTATAAGAATGGCGAGGAAGAGACGCGGAGACTTTATCTTGAGGAATACGATAAGTTGACCAGTGATAAAGCGTTGGATTTCGAACCTGCAGTTCTTCCATTTGAATATAAGACACCATCATTCGCTCCTGTTGTAGATGAGAGCGAGGCTTTTAGGACATGGAAACGTCGCTATGCGCAAAAGCAGAGTGTGGGGAATGGTTTTTGTATTGTTATCCCGTTCTTGCATGGTAACACATCGCCTGACGTTTTTCTTAAGATTGCGGAATTCTTGGAAGGATTCGGCAATGATATTATCCGCTTCACACCACGCCAGAGCATGCAGTTGCGCAATATTCCTGAGGAGTATCTGCCTAATGTCTATCAGTTCTTCCATGGGCTGGGGCTGTCATTGGATGTCCCTGTTATACTCAATAATCTAACCTCCTGTACGGGTGCCGATACCTGCCGCTTGGGTATCTGCCTGCCAAAAGGACTGGTAAAGGGTATTCGTCGTCAATTGGAGAAGAGTGGGCTGGATCTCGACCAGTTGCCTGATTTGAAAATCAATATCAATGGTTGTTCCAACTCGTGCGCTCAGAATGCATGGTCGGACTTAGGCTTCAGTGGACGTATTGGTCGTGTAGATGATCATCCATATCCTGCCTATACTGTGTGGGCACGTGTGAATGGTAAGACAGAGTTGGCTGAGGCACTGGGCTATCTGGCTGCTAAGGATATCCCGCAGTTCGTTGTAGACTATTTAGGATATTATCTCAAGGTGAGAGACCAGTACGAGAGTTATGATGCTTTTGTACGTACAGAGGGTGCCGAGGTTGTTAAGAATGCGATTTCCAAGTACAAAGACGTTCCTTCATTCGATGAGGACAAGAACTACTATTTCGACTGGGGGGCTGATGAAGTCTTCTCATTGACCAGTCATGGGCAGGCAGAATGTTCGGCAGGTCTGTTCGACATTATCGAATTAGATCAGGCTACCATTAAGGAAAAACAGGTCGCATTGACTCAGCCAGGTGCCGATGAGGAAAAACTGTTACGCGACATCGTGTTCTCTGCTTCCCGTATGTTGCTCGTTACTCGTGGTGCTGATCCTCGAACTGATGACGAGGTCTACAGTAATTTTGAAGAGTTATTTATTGATGCAGGCATCGTCTCTGCTGATTTTAAGGTTGTCGTAGAGAAAGCCCGTCATGGAGAGACATTGCTGTCAGACCAGGAACAGATAGAGTCATTGGTTGATAAAGTCAATGAACTCTATGCCTCAATGGATGATTCTTTGCAGTTCAAGGCTGTAACTCCTGTGGAGCAAAAGAAGGAGAATCAACAAATCACGGAAAGTACGAGTGACGGCGCCAATGTAAAGAAGGATTTTCGTGGAGTGGCATGCCCCATGAATTTCGTGAAGACAAAGATAGAATTGTCATCCATGCAGAGTGGTCAGTTATTAGAGATTCTGCTTGATGATGGTCAGCCCATCCAAAACGTGCCAGGCAGTGTACGTCAAGAAGGACATGAGGTGATCTCTACAGAGAAAGTCGACAATTATTGGAAGGTACTCATCAGGAAAAAATAGATGGACTTCTTACCTATCAACATACGCATCAGTGATGCACGAATTCTGATAGTCGGTGGAGGTCGGGTGGCTACTCATAAAGCAACGATACTCAGTCATTTCACTTCAGCGGTCACAGTCATTGCTCCACGAGTGAGTGATGATATTAAGGCTTTGCCGTTCTGCTGGGAAGAACGTGACTTTGCTGAAACTGATCTGGATGGTGTGACATTGTTGTTTATCTGCACAGGCGACCATACGCTAAATCATCATATCCACTCTTTGGCGCAGCAGCGTGGTGTCTTGAGCAGTGTCTGTGACTCACCTGCTGAATGTGACTTTACCTCACCAGCCATCTTCCGAGAAGGTGGACTGACTATTGCTGTCGCCTCCGACGCCAAGGACGTGAGACGTAGCATCCGAGTGCGTGACCGTATAAAGAATCAGATAGAAAATGGAACGCTCTCCGTTGAGTAACCTGCATTTGCAGCCAGGAACAGTGACGCTGGTGGGCTTTGGACCTGGTGCCCCAGACTTGCTAACCATTCGGGGAGAACGAGCCTTGCGTCAAGCCGATATTATTTTCTACGATGACCTGACGAACCTTGATTATCTCAATAGTCTTGCAGCCGAGAAAGTATATGTGGGCAAACGTAGTGGTCGTCATCATACCGAACAGGACGAAATCAACGGTCTGCTGCTTGATGCCGCTGAGCAAGGAAAACGTGTGGTGAGGTTGAAGGGTGGTGACCCTATGATATTCGCTCATGGTGGTGAGGAGATTCGTTATCTGGAGCAGCATAATATCCCTGTCGATGTGATACCTGGTGTTACTTCCGCCACCGCCTTGGCTGCCAGCACGAAGGTCTCACTCACGCTACGTGGTGTATCGCAGAGTGTCGCCATTGTCAATGGTCACTCAAGTAATCCTATCGTGCCTGACACCGATACTCTGGTCTACTATATGGGAGGAGCCAGATTGTCTGAGATTCGGCAACGGCTGATTGCTCAAGGTTGGCGAGAAGATACCCCCGTGCTTGCCGTACACAATGTATCACTGCCTAGTGAGCAGGTGTTTGATACCACCATTGGTCAATTGGGCAATGAAACCTATCCTACTCCCGTTATCATACTGGTGGGTGATGTAGCGGCATACCGTCATTATGAAAATCCATATAAATAGGGATTGCCACACTGTATCGGATGCAGTAATTTTGCAACCAGAAACTAAACCAGATATTCATAATTTGCAACAGTCAGTTACCGAGAAGTACAATATACCTGTACCTCGTTATACCAGTTATCCGCCGGCAAACTATTTCCGGACGTTCTCGGAAGAGGACTACATGAAGGCTGTCAGCCAGTCAAACAATGGTACAGACCGACATGTGTCGTTCTACTTGCACCTGCCTTTCTGTCACCATCTGTGCCATTACTGCGCCTGTAACTCTTATTCCATGCGTAGTCCAGAGGTCGTCAGTCAGTATCTCAAGGCCCTGCATCAGGAGATAGACTTGCTGCTGCCGCTCATCGTCAGCGACCGTCAGATATCACAGATACATTATGGCGGTGGTAGTCCTACAGCCATAGCCCCAGATGCCATTAGGCTACTGAATCAGCATTTGCTTAGTGTGCTTGATACTATTGAGCGACCGGAGATAGCCATAGAGTGTCATCCTGGCTATCTCTCACTTACCTCTTGGAAACAGTTGCTGGAGGCTGGTTTCACAAGGTTCAGTATTGGTGTACAGGATTTTGATACCGATGTGCTTCGTATCGTAAACCGTCGCCCGTCACAAGAGGCATTACCTGATATTTTCAGTGTACTGCGTGACGGTGGCGCACGCATCAATCTCGATTTCTTGTATGGGCTACCAGGGCAGACAGCCGACAGTTTCTGCCGAACTATTGACTATGCTATCAGTTTGCGCCCTGATAGGTTGGTGACGTTTAGTTATGCTCATGTACCTTGGTTGAAACGCCAGCAGTTGGTCCTTGAGAAAGCAGGATTGCCTACTAATGAGGAGAAAGCCCGTATGTTTCTGAAAGCGGAGCAACGGCTGATAGCAGCAGGTTATGTGCGCATCGGTATAGACCATTTCGTACTGCCTGATGACGAGTTGTATCAGGCGATGTGCAACGGACAGTTGCACCGTAATTTCCAAGGCTACTGCACTCGTCGCACCACGGGGCAGGTGTACGCCTTTGGTGTAACGGGGATTAGTCAGTTGGAGACAGCCTATGCTCAGAACACCAAAGACATCGATACCTATATTGCTACAGTAAATCGTGGTCATTTGCCTGTAAGTAAGGGCTATGGCCTGACTATCGAAGAGCAGCAAATCCGGCAAGTGATAGAGCAGTTGATGTGTAACTATCACATGGAATTGCCTGATGACCAGATTAACAATCCTCGACTGAAGGAGATGGCTGACGACGGTCTGATTACCCTGCGGGGGAATATGGTGGCGATGACGAAAGAAGGACTACCCTTCGTAAGGAATGTGGCGGCAGCCATTGACCCTCTGATGCGGAACACCCAGAAATCATTCTCAAAACCAATCTGAATAAGAGTACTACGACATTGCCCACCAACTATAATCAGTAAGTGATGACCTCCGAATTCCTCAATACCCTCATGGGACACCCAGGCAAACGCCCGCCTATATGGCTGATGCGTCAAGCAGGCAGAGTGCTTCCCCGCTATCAGTTATTGCGACAGCAACACTCGTTTACGGAGATTATGAACACGCCCGAATTAGCCGCAGAGGTGACGCTGATGCCCGTGGAAGATTTGGGTGTGGATGCCGCCATCTTATTCAGTGATATTCTCACTATACCTGTCGCCATGGGCATGGAAATAGAGTGGACGGAGTCTGGTCCTCGTTTCCTCCATCCGTTGCATGGTTTGGAATGCCCTGTCGACAGACTTGACATACGTCCCGAGCGACTGAAGTATGTCTATGAGGTTATTGACCGTGTGGTGGATCAGAGTCATGTGCCGCTTATCGGTTTCTGTGGCGCTCCGCTCACTACGATGTGCTACATGCTACAAGGCATCAGCACTAAACAAACTTTTCCTGCTGCCAAGAAATTCTTCTACGAGAATCGTGAAGAGACAGAACGGCTAATTGCTGCTGTGACGGAGATATCTATCGACTATGCCCGTCAGCAGATAGAACACGGTATCGATGCCTTCCAACTTTTCGAGAGCCATGCAGGTCTGTTGCCTTCAGAGATTTACGCAGAGTTGTTCCTGCCCGCCGTGGTTCGTATTGCTGATGCCGTACGGTCAATGGGTATCCCGTTTATATTCTTTCCCAAAGGGTTGGGTAGTGGCTTGAGGCTCATTACACCAGATGTGTGCGACTTCGTGAGCATAGACTGGCAGACCTCGTTGCTGGAGGCACGTCAGATGGTGCATTCTGATGTGGGCATACAGGGCAACCTTGATCCGCATTTACTCTTTGCGCCTCAAGACGAAATAGCCAAGCGGATGGAGTCCTATCGGCAATTTTTCCACAATCACCCGCATTGGATAGTGAACTTAGGACATGGTGTATTGGCGAATACACCCTTGGAAAATATCAAATATCTTGTGAATTGGGTGAAATATACCCAATGGTAGGTATGCGAATATGACATAACATAGGTATTGCGGAAGACAGACAAACTAAGTAATTTTGCAAATTAAAATCAGACATGATACAGTATAAGTCGATTAACCACTATAATACGTCGCTCAATGACCGAGAGGACTACTTCAGACAATTCCGTCAAGAAGAGAGAGGACCCTCGGTGTTCTTGCAGACTTGTAACCGTATAGAGTTATACTATGGCGATGGAGAGATACCTGACGATGTGGCTCGCCATTTATTCCGTGTGACTTGTGGTCTGGAATCGGCAATCGTGGGTGAACGTGCCGTACAGGGGCAGGTAAAAGAAGCCTACCTTACGGCTCGAATGCAACAGAAACTGCCCGCAGGACTGCATAAATTATTTGAGTGCGCTCTGCACATTGGAAAACGTGTGCGCAACGAAACGGAAATCTCGCATGGAGCCGTGAGCCACTCGCTTGCCGCCATTGAGATCATTGAACAGCAAGCCATCGACCTGCAGCAAGCCCGCATCGTCATTATCGGCGTAAATACACTGACGGAGGATATTATCAAATTTCTCCAGAACAAAGGAGCCAAGTTAGTGTTCCTTGCAAACCGCACAGAGGAGAAGGCACGCCGTATGGCAGAGCCTTTTGGAATTGAGGTGTTCCGACTTGCAGACAAACAACATTTTTTGTCGCAGACAGATATTCTGATCTCTGCTACCTCGGCACCCCATCTTATCATAAAAAAAGAGGATCTTTTACCCTGCCGTCGTTTGCTTGCCATTGACCTCGCCTTTCCTCGTGACATTGACTCAGCAGTGGCGGAATTGGAGGGAGTGACACTCTACAACGTGCATGACGTGGAGCAGAAGGTGAAAGACAATATCTCCATCCGACAAGACGAAGTGCTACGTGCGGAGTCGTTGATAGAAGAGGAGATAGCCGAGTTGCACGACATCATGGAGCGGCGAAGAGCGCACACCGTCGGAGGATTAAGAGTTATAGCCCGTAGTAGCCAGTTGTCGAGAATTCAGGTGGAGGAGGTGATGAGCCGTTTGCCCGACGTGAAGTACTGTATCAATATGATAGAGTCGTTTGGCGACAGACATTTAGGTATCTCATTGCTCAACGGTGAGGCTCCTGATGATATGTTTACTCGTGAGTTGGACACAGCCCTGCTGACCGACGAAGGAGATGTTGCCATCCACTCTGCTAAAGACCTGCCTGAGCAAATGCATCCCGAATTGGAGGTCATCGCACTCTATGAGGCTTTCGACAAGACTGACGCTTTGGTGAGCCGTGGCCATATCCGATTGCTTGACCTGCCAGCAGGCAGCAGTGTAGGTACCAGTTCACCCTTACGCAGAAAAGAGTTGCTTGCTTTACGACCTGACTTGAGGGTAGTGGGAATACGAGGCTGTATAGAAGACCGTGTGAGACAAGTGCGCAATGGTATGGTAGATGCCGCCATCGTGGCTACCTGTGCGCTAAAACGACTGGGTATGACAGAGGAGATTACGGAAATACTCCCTTTTAGGACTCATCCTATGCAGGGAAGACTTGCCGTAACCGCCCGTAAGGGACGTGATGACCTGAAAGCCATCTTTAAGAAAGGGAGCATAGTATGAATACATTATATATTGGGCTACAGACCCCTAATGCAGACTACATTCACACACCGCTCATAGAGATTGTGCCAGTGAAGGATGATACCGCTCTCAAAAATGCGGTATTCAATATAGGTGACTACGCTTATGTGCTTTTCACCAGCCGTTATGCGGTAAGATTCTTCTGCCAGTATGGACTTCCTGAAGGTGATATACGTGTTGTGTCCATTGGACCTACTACCACGCAGGCTTTGCAAGAGATTGGTGTCCGCAAGGTGACACAGGTGGAGCGTGATGATAGTTACGGGGTCATCGACTGGTTCTGCCGACAACCACGTGGGCGAGTACTCATCCCCCGTTCCGATATCGCCCTATCTATCATACCCGATGGGTTGCGGCAGTTGGGGTTCGACGTGACTACCGTCACCGCTTATAGAAATAGGATGCCCTCCGATGTCAGACGAATAGACCTGAATAGGGTAGACCGTATCGTATTCACCTCACCCAGCACCGTTGACAATTTTGTGTATGTGTATGGTAGTTTGCCGCAGGACAAGATTCTGGTGACACGAGGTAGAACTACACAAGAACGACTCAATCAATATCTAAAAAATAGAAAGCCGACAAAATGAAAAGATTCAGAACATTCAGAAAGGACCAGGTCACACGGGATAAGTATGCCGATGTAACCGTTAACGCTCAGGATTTCATTTACCCGTATTTTGTGGTAGAGGGAGAGGGCGTCGTAGAGCCAATACCTACGATGCCTGGTATTAATCGTTATAGTATAGACACGCTTGTCCAGGATGTGCAGGAGATTAAGAGACTGGGCATTGACAAGGTGTTGCTCTTTGGTGTGGTGGAAGATGACGTGAAAGACGAGCGTGGCTCGGCAGCCTATGCCGAGGATGCCCTTATTTGCCGTGCCGTGAAGGCGATTAAGCAGGCTGTACCAGATGTGATTGTCATCACTGATGTCTGTCTGTGCGAGTATACGAGTCATGGGCATTGCGGTCTGTTGGTCACACGGACAGAGCCTGCAGTGGAGGGTGGTGTTATTCAGAAGATTATCGATGTGGATAACGATACCACCCTTCCGCTACTTGCAGAGATGGCATATGTACATGCCAAGGCAGGTGCCGACTTTGTGGCGCCCTCGGCTATGATGGATGGACAAATAGAGGCATTGGACAAGAGACTGCGTGAGGGTGGTCTGCGTGGGCAAACGAAGATCCTGGCTTATTCGGCAAAATATGCTTCTGCCTTTTATGGTCCATTCCGTGACGCCGCTGACTCTGCTCCGTCGTTTGGTGACCGCAAGACCTATCAGATGGACTATCGTACTCACAATCAGGGATTGGAGGAGATTGCTGCTGATCTGGAGGAAGGTGCCGACTGGACGATGGTGAAACCAGCACTGCCCTATCTTGACATGATAGCACGTGCTGTGGAGCGTTTCCCTCAGGTGCCAATGGTGGCTTATCAGGTCAGTGGTGAGTACTCCATGCTGAAGGCTGCCGCTCAGGCGGGATATCTGGACGAGCAGCGTGTGGCCTATGAGAGTCTGATTGCCATCAAGCGTGCAGGAGCGCAATATATCATCACGTATTATGCCAAAGAATATCAACAGCGATGGGCATGAAACAGAGAATATTATCTGCAGCAGCCTTTGAACGGGCACAACAAGTCATCCCTGGCGGAGTCAACAGCCCAGTCCGGGCTTTACGCAGTGTGGGGACTACACCCCTCTTTATTGAGCGTGCTAATCGTGCCTATGTGACAGACATTGATGGCAACACGTTCATCGACTTCTGTATGTCGTGGGGCGTTTTCATCTTAGGACACAATAATCCTGCCGTCAGCCGACGGGCTATAGAGGCTGTTCAACGTGGTAGCAGTTATGGCATACCTACCGAAGTTGAGACCTTGCTGGCAGAACGTGTGCGTGAGGCCTTTCCGTCCATGGAGCGACTGCGTTTTGTCAATAGTGGAACCGAGGCTACGATGTCAGCCATCCGTGTGGCTCGGGGCTTTACGGGACGTGACACATTGGTAAAGTTCGAAGGCAACTATCATGGTCATGCCGACCATCTGCTGGTAAGTGCGGGATCTGGAGTGGCTAACATCAGTACAGCCTCCAGTGCGGGTGTTCCGGATGACTTCACGAAACATACGGTATGCCTTCCTTATAATAATGTAGAGGTGTTGGAGCAGTATTTCCGTGAGCATGGTGACCATGTGGCTGCTGTCATTCTGGAGCCTGTGGCGTGTAATATGGGCGTAGTGGTTCCGTCACTTGATTTCCTGCGTGCCACACGCCAACTGACTACCCAATACGGTGCTATACTCATCTTCGACGAGGTGATTACAGGCTTCCGTCTTGCCCTTGGAGGAGCCCAAGAGCGCTTTGGCATTAGTCCAGATATGACTGCTGTCGGTAAGATTGTGGGCGGTGGGTTCCCTGCTGCTGCCTTTGGAGGACGTGCAGACATCATGGCACAATTGGCTCCTGATGGTCCTGTCTATCAGGCAGGGACGCTCAGTGGAAATCCTGTGGCGATGGCGGCAGGTTTGGAGACACTCCATCAACTGACCTTCTCAGGTTTTTATGAGAAACTGGAAGAGCGTAGCAATCGGTTCATCACAGAACTAAAAGGCATTGTCCAAGGTAAGGGGATTCAGTTGAATCATTGTGGTTCGATGTTTACCCTGTTCTTCAATGATGCTCCTGTGTGCAATTTCGCCGATGCCCTTCGTAGCGACAAAGAGCGTTTTGCCCACTACTTCCGCCGTATGTTGGAACATGGTATCTATGTCTCACCTTCCCAGTTTGAGGGTAACTTTATTTCTGAATGTCATACAGATGACATCCTGGACTACGTATTGAAATCTATTAAAGAAAGTTTAGAATAAATGAGCAACATCACCCATTTGAAAGAATTAGAATCGGAGAGCATATATGTACTCCGTGAGGTGGCCGCGCAGTTTGAACGCCCCGTCATTCTCTTTTCTGGTGGCAAGGACTCGATAGTCATTGTCCATCTTGCCTACAAGGCATTCTATCCTGCAAAGATTCCCTTCCCCCTGTTGCATATTGATACAGGGCACAACTTCCAGGAGACGCTTGACTATCGTGACGCATTGGTCAATAAACTCGGTGCCGAGTTGATTGTTGGTTCCGTACAGGAAAGTATTGATACCGGACGAGTAAAGGAGGAAACCGGCTATTACGCCTCTCGCAATAAACTCCAGACAACGACGCTGCTTGACACTATTGAGAAATACCATTTCGATGCGGCTATTGGAGGTGCTCGTCGCGATGAGGAGAAAGCGCGTGCTAAGGAACGCTTCTTCAGTCATCGGGATGAGTTCGGACAGTGGAATCCCAAGAATCAGCGTCCAGAACTCTGGAATATATTCAACGGTCGTAAAGCGATGGGAGAGCATTTCCGTGTATTCCCGATCTCCAATTGGACGGAGATGGATGTATGGCAGTATATCTTGCATGAGCAGATAGAAATGCCCAGTCTCTATTTTACCCATGAACGTCAGGTGTTCGAACGTGATGGTCAGTGGCTGGCTGCCGAGCCTTGTATTAAGTTGAAACCTACGGAGCAAGTGGTCACCAAACAGGTACGCTGTCGTACTATCGGCGACATCACCTGTACAGGGTTGACACTCTCTACTGCCCACTCCTTAGAGGACATTATTGAGGAAATTGCCGCCACCCGTGTCACAGAACGTGGTGGGCGTGCCGATGACAAACGCAGTGAGACATCAATGGAAGACCGCAAGAAAGCAGGGTATTTTTAATTCATAGTTCATAATTCATATTTCATAGTTATGGCAATAGAAAGAGGTTATTTAGATATGCAGTTGCTGCGCTTTTCGACGGCGGGCAGCGTAGATGACGGCAAGTCGACACTCATTGGACGACTGCTGTACGACTCTAAGTCAATATTTGAAGACCAGTTGGAGGCGGTGGAGACCGCTTCGAAATCACGTGGCAACGAGGAGGTGAATCTTGCATTGCTGACCGATGGTCTACGGGCTGAGCGCGAACAAGGCATCACCATCGATGTGGCTTATCGTTATTTTGCTACCCCCAAGCGAAAGTTCATCATTGCCGATACACCAGGACACATACAGTACACACGCAACATGGTGACGGGTGCTTCGACAGCCGACTTGAGCATTATATTGGTTGATGCGCGTCATGGTGTACTGGAGCAGACCGTACGCCATTCCTATATATCATCGCTGCTTGGCATTCCCCATATTGTCGTTGCGGTGAACAAGATGGATCTTGTGGATTTCTCTGAAGAAGTATTCAACAAGATTGTTGCTGATTATCAGCGGATGGCTCAGACGCTTCATATCCAGAACGTCACTTTCATACCTATCTCAGCAAAGAATGGTGATAACGTAGTAAACCGCTCAGAGCATATGCCTTGGTATACAGGCGTTCCATTGTTAGAGTTCTTGGAAACCGTGCCAGTCAGCAAATCAGCGTCGAATGTCGAGACCGATATCCAGCGTGCTTTTCGTTTCCCTGTGCAATACGTCATCCGCCCCATCAGTAGTCGCTTCCCCGACTTCCGAGGCTATGCTGGTCGTGTTGCCAGTGGCATCATCCGTATTGGCGACCGTGTGAAGGTCTTGCCCAGTGGGATGGAGTCTGTCGTGACCCATATCACACAGGCAACTGCGGAACTCACTGAGGCGACACCGCCCCAGAGTGTCACTTTGCAACTTGCCGATGACATAGACATCTCACGTGGTAACCTTCTTGTAAAGATTGACGAGCCTCAGCCCCATCAGGAACAAGATATTCGCCTTGATGTCTGCTGGTTTAACGAACAGCCACTGTTACCCCGCTCGAAGTATATTGTACGACAGACAACCAGCGAGACTCTCGCCATCGTTCGGACTATCAATTTCCGCCGTAACATCAATACTTTAGAGAAGGAGCCTGGCGTGTCACAACTGAAGATGAACGACATTGCGGAGATCAGCATCCATACGGCGCAGCCCCTCACTTTTGACGACTATCGTCTGAACCGCATCACAGGCAGCGTTATATTCATTGACCCAGACACCAACGAGACAGTAGGTGCTGGTATGATTAAAACAGAGACAATATGGAACGAACACAACTCATACGTGATCTGAACGAGCGTTTCCGCGATGCGTCCGCCCAGGAGGTTGTCGGCTATTTCCTTCAGGTATATTCAGGACGCATCGCCCTTTCCTCTTCCCTCTCTATCGAGGATCAGACCTTGACTGACATCATTGTCCGCCAAGATAAGAAAGCCCGTATTTTTACCCTCGACACAGGTCGTCTTTTCCCTGAGACCTATCAACTCATCGATAAGACCAACCTGACCTATGGTATACAGATTGAGGTGTTCTTCCCTGACTATCGAGAGGTGCAGCGCATGGTGCGCGAAGAGGGCATCAATCTCTTTTACAATAGTATAGAGAGTCGCCATCGCTGCTGTCAGATTCGCAAGATAGAACCACTCAACCGTGCCTTTCAGGGACTCGATGTCTGGATTTGTGGTCTGCGTCGTGAGCAGAGCGTCACTCGACAGGATATGCAAGTCGTGGAATGGGACGAGATGCACCAACTTATTAAGGTGAACCCTCTCATCTCATGGACCGAGCAGCAGGTGTGGGACTATATCCGCCAGCATCATGTGCCCTATAACAAACTGCACGACAAGAATTATCCCAGTATCGGCTGTGAACCTTGCACCCGTGCCGTCCAGCCTGGAGAGGATGTCCGTGCTGGTCGCTGGTGGTGGGAGTCACCTGACCACCGTGAATGTGGACTGCATCAGCGACACTGACCGCAGATGGTGGTTATACCAAAGGTTAGCCACCTTTTATCACAAGATTTTGGGAATCAAATTACCCCGCTCATGGTATTGCATGGGTGGGGTTTTGTGTATAACTTTGCACCCAGATACACAACAACTGAATAAAGACGATAATAGGTATGAGAAATTTGAGAGAAATCAGGATTGCGCTTGTGGGCGTTCTAACCATGGTAGCACTGCTCCCAGCGGTTGCCCAAGAGTTTAAGGCACCGAAAATTTCGGGTATGGTGAATGTGCGCTATGCGTGGAGTGACAAGGAGGATGACACGCATGGGTTTGATATTCGTCGTATTCGACTTGCCGCCGATGGCTCACTGAGTGATAAATTGGATTATAAGTTTCAGGCGGAGTATGAGACGACGGTCAAGGTGATTGACGCCTTCCTGAGATGGAAGATAACACCAGCGTTTAACATACAGATAGGTGAATATAAGGTGCAGTATTCGCAAGAGACACTCTACGGTCCTGCCACATGGCTGACCATCGAGAATCCCGCTGCAGTGGCTCGGCTGAACGGTTATAACGATCTTAGTGGACTGAAAGCCAATGGACGTGACGTGGGCGTGACATTCTATGGCGATTTATTTGATAAGGTGGTAAGTTACCGTGTCGGCGTGTTCAATGGTAATGGCATCAATACTAAGGACGACAATAACAAAAAGGATTTTGCTGGTCTGATATGGATAAGACCCCTAAAGGAATTGGCTTTCAGCGTAGGACATTATCAGGGAGTATACGGTGCTAAGGGCGATGAGCATGTGCGCATCCGTACTTCGGCAGGTGTGGAGTATAAAGATGACAGGTTGACCCTGCGTGGTGAGTACCTCAACGGAAATACGGCTGGTCAGAAAAGTGATGGTGCATATGCCACGGCAGCCTACTGGGTATCGAAAGTTGTACAGCCTGTAGTGAGTGTAGACTATTTCAAGGCCGACCGAGATCAGGACGAGCAGCAGTGGAACTATCAGGTGGGTGTGAATGTCATTCCCATCAAGAAACTGCGCATTCAGGCGGCTTATACATATATTAATAATAAGGTGGCAAAAGATGTTAATCAGTTTGAGACCCAATTCATTTTACAATTCTAAAACCAACACGAATATGAACAAGAAAAATTTTACGATTGCGACATTAAGTGCTGTTGTGCTTGCTTTGTCACTTACTGCTTGTGGCGGTAAGAAAGAATCACGAGTTGATGCCGACGGAACGCTCCACGGCGAAATCTCCCTGTCAGGAGCCTTTGCGCTCTATCCTCTTGCCGTGCAGTGGGCAAACGAGTTTCAGAAATTGCATCCCGACGTGAAGATTGATGTGTCGGCAGGTGGTGCAGGTAAAGGTGTGACCGATGCTATCGCTGGTGTGGTGGATTTCGGTATGGTAAGCCGTGATCTGAGTGCTGCTGAGGAAGAGCGAGGTGCTGTAGGCTTTGCGGTGGCAAAGGATGCCGTAGTGCCTACCATCAATTCCAGCAATCCTGTTTACAATGATCTGAAAAAGCATGGTATTACTCGCGATGATTTGGTAGCGCTGTGGATTAAAGGCGAGAAGAAAACATGGGGACAAGTGGCAGGTACGAGCGACGCGACTCAGATCGTAGTCTATACCCGTAGTGACGCTTGTGGTGCGGCGGAAACCTGGGCTTTATATCTGGGGAAGAAGCAGGAAGACTTGAAAGGAACTGCTGTGTACGGTGACCCTGGTCTGGCTGCCGCTATCCAGAAGGACTTGAATGGATTGGGACTGAATAACATAGGATATGCCTATGACACCAAGACAGGTAAGCCTAATCCTGGAATCGCTGTGGCTCCTATTGATGTAAACGGTAACGGACAGATTGATCCAGAGGAGGACTTTTATGATACCAAGGAGGGGGTGGTAAAGGCTATCTCCGAAGGTCGCTATCCCTCACCTCCCGCACGTGATTTGTATTTCGTGTCGAATGGGGTGCCGACAGATCCCGTGGTAGTGGCATTTCTTGAGTATATTTTGACTGATGGACAGAAAGAGAATGAAGGTCAGGGATATATAGAGATTCCACAGGACAAACTGGATGCAGGACTGAAGAAACTAAAAGGAAATTAATTGCTGGATTTCGTTTCACAAATTCAGAAAAATTGCGTTTATGGCAAAAAATAATCGTTTGTTGAAAGACCGTATAGCAGAGCATCTGATGGCTATCTTGACTGTCAGCAGCCTGCTGTTGGTCGTGGCGATGGCCGTGGGACTCTATCTGAAGTCAATGCCTATTTTGCAGGAACACTCTTTGTGGGACTTGCTGACCGAAGGAGAGTGGCGTCCGATGAATAACAAATTCGGTTTCTTCCCTTTCCTGATGGGTACACTCTATGTCTCGGTGTTGGCATTAGGTATCGCCATCCCTATCTCGTTGCTCATGGGTATTTACTTGACGGAGTATGCCCATACGGCAGTGAAGCGCTACGTGTTCCCGCTACTCGACATCTTGGCAGGTCTACCGTCGGTTATCTATGGTGTGTGGGGCATGCTGGTCATTGTACCGTGGGTGGCGGATGTAGTGGCTCCCTCATTGCACAGGAATAGCAGTGGCTATACGGTATTGGCTACGGGTATCGTACTCGGTGTGACCGTCATCCCACTGCTTGTCAGCCTGTTCATAGAGATTTTTAGCAACGTTGGGCGTGACTACCGTGAAGCGGCGTGGTCACTGGGTGCCACACGTTGGCAGACTACCAAGGATGTGATTCTGCGCAAGACGGCACCAGGTGTCATTGCCGCCATTGTCCTGGCTGCCAGTCGCACACTGGGTGAGACCATCGCAGTCATCATGGTCTGTGGCAATCTTGCCATAGTCCCAGGCTCACTACTGGATGCTTGCTATCCCATTCCCGCCCTGATAGCCAACAATTACGGCGAAATGCTGTCGTTGCCGCTTTACGAGAGCGCGTTGATGTTTGCGGCGTTCATCCTGTTTTTTGTCGTGCTGGTATTTAACCTGTTCTCACGACTTGTCTTACGTAAAATGCAAAACAAATGAAAAAGGCTGTTGTCATAGAAAAAATATGGAAGGTGCTGATGTATGCCTCCATTGCGCTGGTGTTGTTCTTTGTGCTCAGTGTCATCTGGTCGGTATTCCGTCGTGGACTGCCCGTACTGTCGTGGGAGATGGTATCGTCGCTGCCAGGTGGTGGCTTTTATATAGGTAAAGAGGGAGGTTTCCTCAATGCCATCGTCGGCTCGCTCTACATCGTGGGCGGTGCCACCATTCTGGGATTGGCGGTCTCTATTCCCGTAGTATTTTACCTCAATGTCTATCTCAAGCCACACGACAAATTTGGCGCCATTGCCCGACTTGCCTACGATGTGTTGTTTGGCATACCAAGCATAGTCTATGGTGCTTTCGGCTTTACCATCATGATATTCTTCGGTCTGCGCACCTCGTTGTTAGGGGGTATTCTTGTGGTCACACTGCTGATCATCCCTATCTTCATCCGTTCAATGGACGAAGTGGCGAAGACCATCCCGCAGGATTTGATGGAGGCGGGCTATAGCCTCGGCTCTACCCGCTTAGAGACCATCGGCGTTGTGGTGCGTCAGATAGCCCCTGCCATTGCCACGGCGACACTGCTGAGTATCGGGCGTGCCATTGGTGATGCAGCAGGTGTTATGTTCACCGCAGGATTCAGCGACTCCATTCCGACCAGTCTGACACAGCAGACAGCCTCGCTGCCGTTGAGTGTGTTCTTCCAGTTGAGTGCCCCCCAGTTGGAGGTGCAGGACCGTGCTTACGCAGCAGCCGTAGTGCTGACGGCTATTGTGCTTGCCCTCTCGTTGAGCGGACGTTTCATCATGAACCGTTTCTCACGCAACAAGATATAATACCAAACATAGGGTATGCAATTTACTATTCAAAGGGTATTGTATAGGTAAAATAATCATCGTAACTTTGCACCCACAGAAACCAACATAAAACAATAGTTAAGAATATGAGTTTTTCAATCAGTTTACCACAAGTGCTTGGCAGTAGCATCAGCCAGCGTGTCCCTTGGACGGTACATGTGCCATTCATCGTTGACCGTAAGTTCCCCCGTCTGGAGGATACCCATTTGGCTACACATAATCTGAACATCCACATCGGCAAAGCCCATATCTTGAAGGATGTCAACGTGGAGATTCCGCAGAATAAGATTACGTGTATTATTGGTCCGTCTGGCTGTGGAAAGACGACACTGTTACGCACTTTCAATCGCCTTGTAGACTCGATAGAGGGAGTAAAGATAGACGGTGAGGTAAACCTTGGCAAGCAGGATATCATAGCAGCAGGTCCCAGTCAGATGACGGAACTGCGTCGCAATATTGGTCTGGTGCCACAACGCCCTTGTCCATTACCCATGAGCATCTACGACAATATCGCCTATGGCTGTCGAATCCATGGGGTGCGTGGAAAACGCAAACTCGACCTGGTCGTGCAACACTATCTGGAGTCTGTGGGATTGTGGAATGAGGTGAAAGACCGTCTGCATTCTCCTGCTAACAAACTCTCAGGCGGACAGCAGCAGCGCCTCTGTCTGGCACGCTCACTTGCCGTTGAGCCCAGTTATCTGCTTGCCGATGAGTCCACCAGTGCCCTTGACCCTATTTCGAGCAAGACTGTTGAGGACCTCTTTGTCAAACTGAAGCAGGACTACTCCATCGTGATGGTTACCCATACCCTGCGACAGGCGCAGCGCATTGCCGATCATGTCATCTTCATGTATCTTGGTGAAGTTATTGAACAGGGCGATGCCAATGAGATTTTCAATCATCCTAAGCATGAGTTGACCAGAAATTACCTAAGTGGTGGCATCAGTTAATACCAGTTGGTATGAGTTATGATAATCCCTTTACCAGTTCCTCTGACAACGAGGGGAAGCAGAGTTGGAGTAGTGCCCTTATCTATCTGATAGGGGCACTACTCATGCTTATATTGGGATTCATGGGGAATGGGGTGCTATGATAAAAAGGAATTAAATTAATTAGTAAATAAAACGAAAATTGTTTTGCATTTAAACCGATTTGTTGTAATTTTGCACCTAAATTAGGTGTATTACGTCTAAAAAGGAAATGGGAAACAAAAGAAAAAGAACCCGCAACCGTCGTGGAATGCAGGCTGTTACACTTTGTATCAGTACCACCATGGTATTGATCTTGTTAGGAATGGTGGTGTTTTCTGTCCTGTTGGCTCGCAACCTGTCGAACCACATGAAAGAGAACCTGACTGTTACGGTGATGTTGAAGGATTATGTAACTGTGAACCAAGGGCATCGTCTTTGCCGTGACCTGTATCATCGCCCCTATTCTCGTAACATAGATTATATCAGTAAGGAGCAGGCTCAGAAGGAGCAGAGTAAGGAGTTGGGCAGTGACCCGTCGGAATTCCTGGGCTTCAACCCTTTCTCCGCAACCCTTGAGATACAGTTGAAGTCAGAGTATGCCAATAAGGACTCTTTGAAATGGATTGTCAAGGAGATACGGAAGGATGCCCGTGTCAGTGATATCGCCTATATGGAGGATTTGGTGGATCAAGTAAACTATAACCTGAGCCGTATCAGTATAATCCTCTTGGTACTCGCTGTCTTGCTGACCTTCGTGTCGTTCTCCCTGATTAGCAATACGGTGCGGTTGAGCATTTACGCCCGTCGCTTCATCATCCACACCATGAAACTGGTAGGAGCCTCTTGGGGCTTTATCCGTCGTCCTTTCATCAAGAATGCCGTTATCATAGGAGTGATAGCCGCTATCTTGGCGAATCTCATGTTGGGAGGCTGTTTCTATGGTCTGTATCTGATGCAGCCAGGAATCTTGACTATCGTGCAATGGGAGGAACTTGCCATCACGGGAGGTGCCGTCTTCCTGTTCGGACTGCTCATCACATCCCTTTGCGCATGGCTTGCTGTCAATAAGTTCCTGAAGATGACAGCAGGTGAACTTTATAAAATTTAATTTTCGTCATATCGCAATATCGAAAAAGAATATGGATAGAAAGAATTTAGCGTTTGACCGTGTCAACTATATCCTGCTTGTCGTAGGAATGGCTATTGTTGTCATTGGTTTTGTCTTGATGAGTGGAGCAGGCTCTACGGAGAGTGCCTATAATCCAGATATTTTCAGTGCCCGCCGTATCAAGGTGGCTCCAGTCGTTTGCCTGATTGGTTTTGTGTCGATGATATATGCGGTGATGCGTAAACCAAAAGATAAGGAGGTAGAGGAATGAGTTGGTTTGAGGCTTTGGTCTTAGGACTGATACAAGGATTGACAGAGTATCTGCCAGTCAGCAGCAGTGGTCACCTTGCCATCGGACAGGCACTCTTCGGCATGGAGAATGGTGAGGAAAACCTGATGTTCACAGTAGCGGTACATGTCGCTACCGTATTGTCGACCTTGGTAATCCTGTGGAAGGAAGTCAACTGGATGCTGAGAGGTCTGGCATCTTTCTCGGTCCATCTGGTAAGAGGTGATGCCGACTTGAAGAAGAATGCGGGCATGCGTTATGCTTTGAATATCATCATCTCCATGATACCTGTCGGTATTGTGGGTTTATTCTTCAAAGACGAGGTAGAGGAAATCTTCGGCTCTGGGCTGCTGATTGTGGGCTGCTGCCTGTTGCTCACTGCGGTATTGTTGGTTTTCTCCTATTATGCGAAGCCCCGCCAGAAAGAAAACATATATTGGAAAGACGCCTTTATTATAGGTATTGCGCAGGCTTGTGCAGTCTTGCCGGGACTATCGCGCTCAGGCTCTACTATCGCCACTGGTCTTTTACTGGGCAATAAGAAAGAGTTGCTCGCCCAGTTCTCGTTCCTGATGGTGATACCTCCCATCTTAGGAGAGGCATTATTAGATATCCTGAAAATGATAAAAGGTGAGAATGTGATAGGCAGTATCGAGACGTTGCCCCTCGTCATAGGTTTCGTCGCAGCCTTCCTGTCGGGATGTCTTGCCTGCAAATGGATGATTAATATTGTCAAGAAAGGCAAATTGGTGTACTTCGGCATTTATTGTGCCGTGATAGGTGTTGTTACCATTATCTGCTCATTGTTATAGGCAAATGAACTTCACGCAGGGAGAGATTATCTACATCAACAAGCCCTATCGGATGTCGTCCTTTGGCGCACTTGCCTATGTCCGTACCCGTATCTCTAAGAAGATTGGGGTGAAGCGGGTGAAGATAGGACATGCGGGTACGTTAGACCCACTCGCTACCGGTGTGCTGATTCTCTGTACTGGGAAGAAGACGAAAGAGATAGAGCGGTTGCAATACGATACGAAGGAATATACGGCGACCCTCCAGTTAGGAGCCACCACCCCCAGTTACGACATGGAGCATGAGGTGGATGAGACCTATCCTGTGGAGCATATCACAAGGGAGTTGGTGGAACAGACGCTACCGCAGTTTATTGGTGAGATCCAACAGGTGCCCCCACAATATTCTGCTGTCAAGATAGGAGGAAAGCGTGCCTATCAGTTGAAGCGCAGAGGCGATGAGGTGGAACTGAAAGCAAAACCCGTCCGTATCGACGAACTGCAACTGACCTCTTTCGACGAGGAGAAGAAACAAGCCTCTATTCGGGTGGTCTGTGGAAAAGGCACCTATATCCGCTCTTTGGCTCGGGATATTGGAGAGGCGTTGGGCAGTGGTGCCTACCTGACAGCACTCTGTCGTACGAGGGTAGGAGAAGTGACACTTGCTGACTGTGTTGAGATGAATGATTTTCCTACATGGCTCGACCAACAGGAAATAGAGATCCCGTAATCTCGTATTCTCACAACATCGTAATATCGAAATATCGCAAAATAAAATATATGAAACTATCACAATTTAAATTCAAGTTGCCAGAGGCACAAGTGGCTTTAGAACCGCCTCACAAAACATTTGAGAACGAGGATGGCTCCGTCGAGAAGGTTTATCGTCGCGACGAATGCCGCCTGATGGTGGTGCATCGTAAGAGCCAGACCATTGATTTGTTCCAAAAGGATGACGAAGGAAAGGATACCGACCAGCCACTGCAGTTCCGTGACTTGGTGAACTATTTCGATGAGGGTGATACGCTGGTGCTCAATGATACAAAAGTGTTCCCGGCACGTCTGTATGGTACGAAAGAGAAGACGGATGCCAAGATAGAGGTGTTCCTGTTGCGTGAACTCAATGAGGAACTGCGCCTATGGGACGTATTGGTAGAGCCTGCCCGTAAGATTCGTATCGGCAACAAACTCTTCTTTGACGAGGATGGACCGATGGTGGCAGAAGTGATAGACAATACGACGAGTCGTGGGCGTACGCTGCGTTTCCTTTACGATTGTCCTCATGAGGAGTTCAAGCGGGAGTTGTTTGCCTTGGGTGAGGCTCCGCTGCCTCGTTATATCGTGGATCAGCGGGCGGCATTACCAGAGGATATGGAGAATTTCCAGACCATCTATGCCAAGACAGAGGGCGCAGTGACAGCGCCTGCCTCAGGATTGCATTTCAGTCGTGAGTTGATGAAGCGTTTGGAGATTCATGGCGTCAATTTCTCGTATATCACCGTTCATTGTGGCTTAGGCTGTTTCGACCCTATTGAGGTGGAGGACCTGACGAAGCATAAGATGAGTTCTGAGCAGATGATAGTGAACAAGGAGGCTTGCGAAGTGGTCAACGAGGCGAAGAATGGTGGTCACCATATCTGTGCTGTTGGTGTCAGCACCTTGCGTGCCACCGAGACGGCAGTAGGTACCGACGGGCTGCTGAAAGAGTTCGACGGGTGGACCAATAAGTTCATCTTCCCTCCCTATGACTTCGGACTCGCCGACTCGATGATTACTAATTTCTATCATCCAGAGTCTACCATGATGATGGCAACAGCAGCCTTTGGCGGTTATGAACTCATCTATGAGGCTTACGAGCAGGCAGTGAAAGAAGGCTTTATGTTCGGGTGCTATGGTGATGCGATGCTGATTCTCGATGACTGATCATCAGGTATATCTGGGATTAGGCTCTAATATAGGCGACAGAGAGGCAAACATCCGTAAGGCGGTCTCTCTCATCCAAGAGCGGATAGGGGAGGTCGCCCGACAGTCGCCCCTGATAGAGACAGAGCCGTGGGGCTTTGAGTCCGACAATAGATTTCTGAATGGTGTCATCCTGTGCCATACAGCACTTACCCCTCGACAGGTATTGAAGGTGACACAGAAGATAGAGCGAGAACTGGGACGGAAGAAGAAAACCTCGCCGACCGCTAACCGCTCAACGCTAACCTATCACGACCGTCCTATCGACATTGACATCCTGCTCTACGACGACCTGACGGTGGACGAGCCTGATTTGAAGATACCGCATCCGCTGATGCGCGAGCGTGACTTTGTCATGATTCCCTTGGAAGAGATAAGAAAATAATACTAACCTACAAAAACAAACTGTTATGAAGAAACTACTGTTTATAGTGCTTGCTGCATTCGCAGTGTCGTTGGGCACCGCAGCCCAGTCGTGTTGTGAGAAGGCACGAGAGTGCAACCCTTACAAGAAATACACGGCAAATCTGCCGTTCCAGATGCCAGAGGTCAAAGCCCCTCAGTTCCCTGATCGTCAGGTGAGCCTGAAGGACTTTGGTGCTGTGGGGGACGGTGTTACCCTGAATACCGAGGCATTTGCCAAGGCAATCGAGACCTTAAGTAGCCAAGGTGGAGGAAAACTGGTCGTTCCAGCAGGTGTGTGGCACACAGGACCTATCGTCCTCAAGTCTAATATCAACCTCCATCTTCAGGTGGGTGCCGTTATCATGTTTGCCGCCGACGAGTCGCTCTATCCTATTATCAATACCTCGTTCGAGGGACTGGACACCCGTCGCTGCCAGTCACCACTGAGTGCCAATGGTGCTGAGAATATTGCTATCACGGGACATGGCGTGATTGACGGGAACGGTCAGTATTGGCGTCCTGTCAAGAAAGGTAAGATGACGGATGGTCAGTGGAAGGAAGTGTTGTCACGCCCGGGAGGCGTTGCCGTGCGCAAAGACTACTGGGTTCCCTCACAGGGTTATGCTGATGCGGAGAAGAATGCCAATATGAACGTGCCCAATGCGCAGACAGAGGAGGAATGGAATGCCATCAAGCGTTTCCTGCGTCCTGTGATGATCTCACTGGTCGGCTGTAAGAACGTGCTGTTGCAGGGTGTCATCTTCCAGAACTCTCCCGCTTGGAATATCCATCCGCTGATGTGTGAGAATATTATATTGGATAATGTACTCGCGCGTAATCCTTTCTATGCCCAGAATGGTGACGCACTCGACCTGGAGTCCTGCAAGAACGCGCTGATTGTCAATTCTAAGTTTGACGCCGGTGATGACGGTATCTGTATCAAGAGTGGTAAGGATGCTGATGGTCGTCGTCGTGGTAAGCCCTGTGAGAATGTCGTGGTAGATGGCTGTACCGTCTTCGCTGGTCATGGTGGTTTCGTGGTAGGCTCAGAGATGAGTGGTGGCGTGAGGAATATCCTCGTGGAGAACTGTCAGTTCCTCGGCACGGATGTAGGTCTGCGCTTCAAGTCTACTCGTGGACGCGGTGGTATCGTGGAGAATATCTTCATCAAGGGTATCTCCATGACGGATATTAAGACCGATGCCATTACCTTCAATATGTATTATGGCGGTAAGTCGGTGGCAGAGATGCTTGCCGATGGCGACAATCCTGATAACACGACCAAGATGCCTGTGACAGAGGAGACTCCTATCTTCCGCAATATCAATATCCAGGATATTATCTGCAATGGGGCTGGACGTGCAATGGAGTTCAACGGACTTCCTGAGATGCCTATTGATGGTATCAACTTGGAGAATGTTCAGATTATCGCTAAGAAGGATGCAGTGTTCACTAACTACAAAAATGTGACGAAGAAAAACGTGAATATCATCATCCAGTAAGTAGTATAAAAAAGAATCCCGCTCCAATTGGAACGGGATTCTTTTTTGTCTTTGCATCTTATTTACGCAGACCGAGTTCCTTAATCAGAGAACGGTAGCGGTTGATGTCCTTGTTGTAGAGATACTTCAGGAGTTTACGACGGCGACCTACCAACTTGGTCAGTGAGCGAGCGGTACCATAGTCCTTGTGGTTCTGCTTCAGGTGCTCTGTCAGGTGCTTGATACGGAAAGTGAACAGGGCAATCTGGCTCTCTGCGGAACCAGTGTCTGTTGCGCTCTTACCATGCTTCTCAAAGATCTCTTTCTTTTTTGCTTGATCTAAATACATAATTTTGATGATTTAAATTGTTAATATAACACATCTTTCGGATGCCTGCCACGGTCATCATCCATGGGGTACATCGTCAAATGCGGGTGCAAAGGTACAACTTTTTTGCAAAACGGACAAATATTTATTGGAAAAGTTGTACCTTTGCACCCGATTTTACGTAAAATGTTATGCAGGATATTAGTAATCGTTCACAAGAACGCTTAACTCAGTTAAGAAATATAGCGATTATCGCTCACGTAGACCACGGTAAGACAACGCTCGTGGACAAGATGATGCTGGCAGGCAATCTGTTCCGTGAGGGGCAGAACCTGAGTAGTCAGGTGTTGGACGCTAATGATTTGGAGCGTGAGCGAGGCATCACGATTCTGTCGAAGAATGTAAGTATCAACTGGAAAGGAACAAAAATCAATATTATCGACACTCCGGGCCACTCTGACTTCGGTGGCGAGGTAGAGCGTGTGCTGAATATGGCGGACGGCTGTCTGCTGTTGGTCGACGCCTTCGAGGGTCCGATGCCCCAGACTCGTTTCGTGCTGCAGAAAGCACTACAGATAGGACTGAAGCCCATCGTGGTGGTGAATAAGGTCGACAAACCGAACTGCCGTCCTGAGGAGGTCTATGAGATGGTCTTCGACCTGATGTTCTCCCTCGATGCTACAGAGGACCAGTTGGACTTCCCTGTCGTCTATGGCTCAGCGAAGAATGGCTGGATGGGTGAGGACTATAACACACCAACGAATGATATCACTTACCTCCTCGACAAAATTGTGGAGGTGATTCCTGCTCCTCAGCAGATGGAGGGTACTCCCCAGATGCTCATCACCTCACTCGACTATTCGAGTTATACGGGGCGTATCGCTGTGGGTCGTGTGCACCGTGGCAGTCTGAAAGACGGTCAGCAGGTCACCATCGCCCATCGTGACGGGTCTATGGAGAAGACGAAGATCAAGGAACTGCATACCTTTGACGGCATGGGACATAGTCGTGCGGAGCAGGTTGACTGTGGTGATATTTGTGCCGTCATCGGCTTGGAGAAATTCGAGATTGGTGATACTATCTGTGACGTTGAGAACCCGGAGCCACTGCCTCCTATCGCCATCGATGAGCCTACCATGTCGATGCTTTTCACCATCAACGACTCACCATTCTTCGGCAAGGAGGGTAAATTTGTCACCAGCCGTCATATCAACGACCGTCTGGAGAAGGAACTGGAGAAAAACCTCGCCTTGCGGGTAGAGCCTTTCGAGGACTATACAGATAAGTGGGTAGTCAGCGGTCGTGGCGTATTGCATCTCTCTGTCCTGATTGAGACCATGCGCCGTGAGGGCTATGAGTTGCAGGTGGGACAGCCACAGGTTATCTATAAGGAGATTGATGGACAGCGTTGCGAGCCTATCGAGGAACTGACCATCAACGTGCCAGAGGAGTTCGCCTCTAAGATGATTGACATGGTAACGCGCCGTAAGGGTGAGATGACCTCGATGGAGAGTCAGGGCGATCGTACGAATATCGAGTTTAACATCCCCTCACGCGGTATCATCGGACTGCGCACCAATGTGCTGACGGCATCGCAGGGTGAGGCGATTATGGCACACCGCTTCAAGGAGTATCAGCCTTACAAAGGTGATATCGAGCGTCGTGTCAATGGTTCGATGATCGCATTGGAGAATGGTACCGCCTTCGCTTATTCTATCGACAAACTGCAAGACAGAGGAAAGTTCTTCATCGACCCGGGTGAGGATGTCTATATGGGTCAGGTGGTCGGTGAGCATGTCCATGACAACGACCTTGTTGTCAACGTGGCAAAGGCAAAGCAACTCACCAATGTCCGTGCCTCTGGTACTGACGACAAGGCTCGCATCATTCCTAAGACTGTCATGTCTCTCGAGGAATGTCTGGAGTATATCAAGGAAGACGAGTTGGTAGAGGTCACTCCCAAGTCCATGCGCATGCGTAAGATTATCCTTGACCACGACCAGCGTAAAAAGGCGAATAAACAATAGAAAAAACATCTCCCCTTCTTCCGTTTTTGCTTGAAACGGCGATGTACAGGGGCTTTCAAGACGGGAGTAGAATACTTTTCTACTCCCGTGCCTTGCGCCCTTTACTTATCGGGTTTGCCCCACCTGACGGGAGTAGGGGAGTAGTTTTTGCGAGAAAACTTATTTTGATCTCCTGTCGGTACGGGGATAGTTAAGGTCACTGTTAAGTACCTGTGGATAACGAATGGAGATAAGAAAGTGAGTAGATTGAGGCTCTAAATACAAATAATAACTAAAATTTATAGTTGAAACTGCAAAAAGTGACGAAAAATTTGCAGTTTCAACTATAAAACTGTACCTTTGTGGCATCATATAGATGTAGTGGCTATGGAAACGATAGAAATTCAACCCCTTTACGATAACTATCATCGTAAGATAGCAAAAGTTGATTTGCGCTTTAAACGCTATCTCTATTCCCAAATAAATTGGAAAGCAGGTATCATAGGTATTAAAGGGGCGCGGGGTGTAGGAAAAACAACGATGCTGCTTCAACATATTCTTGATAATTTCGAGGATATTGACAAAACATTATATGCCTCACTTGATGATTTGTGGTTTTCAACTCACTCGCTAATGGACTTAATAGATTGGGCATACCAACATGACATTATGCGGCTGTATCTGGACGAGGTTCATCGCTATGAGCAATGGGCAGAGTACCTGAAAAATATCTATGACAACTATCCAGATATGAGCATCGTATATACCAGTAGTTCTTTGCTTATCATGGATAATGCGAACGTTGACTTGTCACGACGGCAGACTACATACACCCTCTATGGTATGTCGTTCCGAGAGTTCTTGGAATATGAAGGAATCCTTCATGTAGAGTCTATTTATCTCGAAGACCTTTTGGAGAATCACGTAAAGTATGCTATGCGGATACAAAAGGAGATGAAGGTGATGCCATTGTTTGAAGCCTATCTTAGACATGGGTATTACCCGTTCTATCGTGAGGATATCGAAGACTTCCCCATTCGTTTACGCGCAATAGTGTCTGTTGTTATAGAGAACGATTTACCTGCGGTTGAGAAAATCTCGTTCGAGACGATTCAGAAGGTTAAAAGACTCTTGATGATTATTAGTGAACGCGTACCTTTTGAGCCCAATATGTCTGAACTATGGAAACAACTCTCTACCAATAATGAGTTAGGACTCCGCATGCTCTATGCACTTGACAAGGCGCATGTTCTTAGCCTGTTGATGTCGAAGGCAAAAAACTATAAAACGCTTTATAAGCCAGATAAGATATTCTTGGGCAATTCCAATCTGATGCACGTGCTTTGTCCTCAGGTCGATAAAGGTAATGAACGTGAGACATTCTTCCTTAGTCAATTGGCAGTGCAGAACGAAGTGAGATATCCCCAACGAGGAGACTTCCTTATCAACGACAAGTATCTGTTTGAGGTTGGAGGAAAGAGTAAGACGTTCGACCAGATTAAAGACATTCCAAATAGTTATCTTGCTGTGGACGATACGGAAACGGGGCATAAGAATAGAATCCCACTTTGGATGTTCGGATTGCTCTATTAGTCTTGTACCGTTTCGTAAGATAGGCTATTTTGCCTTGCGCCCTTTACTTATCGGGTTTGCCCCACCTGACGGTAATAGGTTGATAGTTTTTGCGAAAAATTTTATAATTCATTTTGTATCCTTATTATTTGGTAGTCTGATCAAGTTTTTGTACCTTTGCAACTGATAAGATATTATTCTTTTCAAAGTAGATATGGAGGAAACAAACAATATGTTATCAGTTCTTGAGAGTTATCCTTATGTGTAGAGGGCTACAACGGAGAACATGCCACGTCGGTCAATGGCACTGGTCGTCCTACCATGAAAGATTATTGCTGTAGGCACCAAAATCAAAATGAAAGAACAGCGATGCAGGGAAATCATTGACGAGGTTTACAGTAGATGTGGCGACTTGATGCGGTACACGATAAACTTATAAACAAGTGGATAATTTGACAGTTTCCACATTCAATATAGATTTTCTATTATAGAATTTGTATAATTGGAAAATATTGTCTATATTTACACTTTCTAAAAACTTTCTTCATACTCACAAATATTTATTCTAAAACATATCCATATTCTACACTCCGAATCACCGAGTCCCTGTTTTCGTTGATACAAATCGCAAACGGGCTATAATGCTTTGTCGGAATAATGAATTTGTACTCACATGGAATAGTCGTGTGGTAACGGTTCCTGACTCCCATACTCCAGTTCCCTTTCCCATCCTTTATCACATCCCTACGAATGTACATGTACCCTCTACTATTGCTTAAACCAACGTGCTCGTATTTTGTTGATCGTGCGCCTTCAATACTTTGATAGACATTGTAGCCTAAAGACATCGTAGGTAGTAGAAATGCAGCCATCAAAAAGGTCAAGGTAGAGACTACCAATTGCCGAGATTTGTAAAGCATCCATCCGCAAACTGCGAAGATGATACAGGCACTCGTTATCAGATAAGCAACTCTCTCTCCATCAACCTTGTACTGCGCTTTGTCAAATACATATAAGCCAATAAGCATTATCGCATATTCTATCCAATAGGGAGTTCTGCCAAGATGTCGGTTCCAGAAATAATATCCCACAACAGGTAAAGACATTAAGGCATAGAAAGATAAATACTCTTGCATCTCATAACCAATCAGAAATGCGACGAACAGAGGCAAGGCAATTGACAATAGTAATTTGCCAATGCTTTCCTTAAATACGATTCCACCAATCAGGTAGTACCACGGATAACCATCGTCTTTAGTCTGTTCTGCAGCATATTGTACAATATAGATAGCCACGGGGATCAGCCATACCCAATAGATGATGCTTCTCATCAGCGTTCCTGGGAAGGGTGCCATATTTATGACTAAATCATGAAAAGCACCCATATAGATGCAAACACCAAAGAGTAAAGCAAAAGTCAGCAATGGAATAATCGCCAGTCGCTCTTTCTTATACAATAGCAATGGTACAATGACTCGTAATAAGAGTGCCATGTCTAATAGCGCACTGACAATCCAGTTCTCGAAGAGCATGGTATGATTGATTGCAAATAATAAGAAACCAAACATCGCCATGTCGAATACATAAAATGCTTTTCTCAATTCACTCATTTCTCATCCTCCTTTCCTTCATCGTTATTGTCATCCTTAGGCATGCTAATGGTTATAAATTGATTGTTGACTTCTGCCACACCTATCACGCCTTTTGTTGCATCTTCATCCCATCCGAAATAGGAGTAATACTCTCCTTCGATTTCTTTTCGGAATGAGAACCATAGATCTTTGTATTCAATCCGTGTTACATTCTCCTGTTTTGAGATGTCATAGACACCACACTTTCCATCCCGCCAGACAACACCATATCGGTCGCTGTGTGAACTTACTATCAGACTATCGCATTTGTCTAATGGTATTTGAGGAACTGGGGGATTAGCAATTGAATCCGCCATCTCATTTTCTTGTGCCACTACATTTGTTGTCAGCAGAATGAGAAATAAAAGTATCAATTTCTTCATAAGTATATAAGTTTGATTTAATCCTGTGTCGCTAATAATGCCTTTCCTTCTGCCTCTTTCCGCATCTCATCCAGTTCATTATAGTCCTGAATGGTCCTAAACTTCACCAAGACCCTTCCTGTTCTGTCAATGAAACCGTAAATATTCACTTCTTCATCATCCGTCATGCCGAAACCATCCTCATCCATATAGTACCTACCATCAGGATTCAGTTGCCAGTCCACCTCCGCTACGCCGTTTTCAAACTTTCTCACAAAAGACGGGAAATGGAAATTCAATTCACGAGCAAATCTTTTATCGCTGTCCGATAAGTCTGCCAGTGAGTCCCAGTCAATATCATTGGGGGTTACCGTAACCAGTCGCTCTTGCGGATTCATAAACTCGTAAGCCTTTCTCTCCCGATGATCTAACAGGTAGCGAGGTTTCCAATATTGGTCTATGACCTCATTTACCACGGACATTTCCTCCCCTAACTCGTTCGTCTCAAATGGTCGTTTTTGGTACTCCTTTGTGTTTAACTGACCATAAAGTCTTTCTGCAGGACTTTTCCGTCCCATCAGAATGTTTAACAAATCCATCATAGCCATAATTCTTATTTTTTTAGATTATACAATTTATTTTGCTTCAATCTGTAGCATTTCATAAAAACGAGAGTTTTGCCAGTCAAGAGAAAGTCCAAGAGTTTTAGTCCCATTTACTTTTTGGTACACATTCTGCTTTGGCAGGCAATAATTCCAAGTCAGTTTATCAGGATTGAATACTATCTTGTAGCCATCATTATAATCCGCAAAACGAAATGTTCGGCCATTATTCACACTATCGGGATCTTCGCCGCTATGGCTATATGCATACCCTTGTTCAAAGGTCATAACCTCCATGGCTTGAAAAATTTCTTCGGCAGGATAAAACTTTCTCTGGTGATTGACGTATCGATGTAGTTCCTTTACTGCATTCCATACCTCGATGGACTCTCCTACCTCTGGGTTATGGGTCCATATATCCGCTCCATATTCATGATAGAGCGAGTCAAAGTATGCTATAATGTTCCGAACCGAATCCACGTCATAGACACCAGGGTAAACCCGAATGTCTTTGGCAGCACTGTCCTTCTGGCTTATCTCTGAACAACTGACAACCAGTAGCAATCCCCAAATATACCAATACAAGTTCTTCATCCGCTTTACGTTTATATGATGTACCATTTCGCTAATCCTCTATTAGTTCATAGTTTATAAATTCGGGAAACCATCTGTCAAGGATTGCCTCCACCTTATTTTCAATATCTGGCGTGATATACTTCCTTACTTTAGATATACATACTCCTATCGAACCTATCTCATCTATCCAACCAATCACTGGAAGCCTCTTTGCATCAAGGATGTCAATAGGCAGTATAAGATATGACAATGTAGATAGTATTAACATCTTATCGGCTTTTGGTGTCTCTTTTGATATGAGAACAAACCAGAGGGTTAATATCGGTCGTGTGCTTACACGTCCTGCCTTCAGTGCTAATGTGCTGATTCTGTCCCAAAGGACATCATAATTGACAATTCTTGTTCTGCTCATAATCGTTCTTACATTAAGTTTTTTGGTGGTATAGAGAGCAATTTTTCTTATTTCCTATCATTGTTCTTTAAAAAAATTATGTTTCCACATTAATAATATACCGATACCACACTTCCCGTCTTTATACACCACACCATAATGGTCTGTGATGTCACGTGCCATCAAACTGTCACATTCTTCTAATGGTATTTGTGGAATAGGATTAACACTGTTAATCATATCAGTGCTAATCGTGTCTCTCACTTGTGTAGAATCTGCATAGTAGATGACACCAGTCTCTACATCTATAGAATCTACAACTTCAACTTCTTGTGCTAATGCCACTAATGGCATCAACAAACACACCGTTAATAATCTCAGAGTCATGTTCATTCCCTATTTGTTCTTATTTCCTTACCTTTACCATTGCTTCTTGAGCCCATTTCATTCTCAATCGCGCTTTTTCTCTCGCTTCGATTGCCTATTTCATTTGCAAGCGAGCCTTATCCGAAACTTCATTAGCTCACTTTGTATAAGTTTTAGGCTTATTGTATTTCCTGTTTCGAGAATAATAGTCACCCTCGCGAAGATAGCCTTGGGCTTTCTTATTATAATACTCAGCTTCACGATCATCCCCCGGCTTTCTTTGTATAGTACTCAGCCTCGCGCATATATTCTTTAGCCTTTTCCATATAGTATCCATCTTGAGATGACGTGAACAATTCATAATTCACCCATGAAAATGGAGATAGAGCTATAGAGCTCAAAGCTTTCGTATCTTGTATAGATGAGATATAAACTATAATGAATATAATAAAATACAATATCTGTTTCATGCTCATACCTTCTACTGTTTATAGTATAGAGTACAACATGCCTTAATTCCTATCAAAAAAGCACCATATTTGATTTGCCGAATGCTGATGTGTTTTTATCATAAGAGAAAATAAGGTATTTCTCATGTATGCTAGGTTACCTCTTTTTGCGTTATCTTGCTCCCCCCCAATCTTTTCCACAAGAATATTTGCATATAAAAACTGTTACTTCAATCCTATAGATTAGAAGCAACAGCTTTTTCAATTTCTTTTGATTTCATTGTTTTGTTATCTCGTTATTTTCTAAGAAGTCCTCTTGAACCAGGAGGATTACCCCCATTACGTGAATTGTTAAGAAGCATTAAGACTGCAGCACCTGCTGCCATTAACGTTATTGGATCCATAATTGAGTTTTTAGAGTTTATATTAATTTAAATTGGAGTCTCCTAAGTTAATAACAAGATTAACTCCCACCGCCCAAAGCACCGGCTCCTGCGCCAAGCTTAAAACCTGCTACTGCACCAGCCGGACCGCCAACGACTAATCCTATAGCTCCTACTACAATGCCAACGCCTATTGCGCGACCTACACCTTGCTTGATACCATCAGTAAACTTACTCATAATTATTCTGTTTTATTTACGCAAGCAACGGATGACTTTGTGTTAATCCTTTTGCTTTTGTTTCTGGTGCAAAGATATAGGATAATTTAAAATGTCCCAAATAATTATTTATATTTATTAAGATCCTGCAATTAAATCAAATAGTATTCATATAACAACAAAGAAAATACATGAAATTTTTCAATGCGCGACTTTTTGAAAGGAATAGATACGAAAAAATAACAATTTGAACTTAGGAGACATCGGACAGTTAAAATAACGACAAGAAAATTGCACTGTTCGTGACATTTTGCAATCATAAAACAGCACTACTTAACAAAATATTCGACAACATAAATCCTCAAAATTCATTCTTTCATCTTTATCCCTAAACTGTTTCATCTCTTTATCTAGAAGTTTCTCCTCTTTATTGAATTTGATATAAACAACATCTTTACAAGAAAAATTTACCACTGCTTTATTGTCCACAACTGCAACATGATATGCTGCGGGTATATCTTTTAGTTTTTGTGCTATTCTTGAGACATCAGTGGCTATTCGCCCTTTTCCATCATACAAATCTCCTTCGGCATTTTCTTTTACCATTGTATATATGGAAGCAAATACCTTTTCAACATCCGTCTTAAATGTGGTTTTTCTTTTTGTGGCCCGATTAACTGGGACCCCCTTTTTGTATGTTGTAAATATAAGCACCAAAAGATATAGACACATTTGCTTATTACTCAATGAGAATGTCATTGTTCGTCTTTCATCAAAAACAAATTGAACCTTCTTGTTTCCATAAGAGAAATCAAAAAGAACTTTTGTCAATTTTTCTGTGTTTAAGACATGAGACATGACAAAATTCAAAAATGTTCTATCAAAACCATGCAGCCTAAAGGGGCGACCGTGCAGTTTTCTTTCAGGGATGTGTAAATCCAACGTATATTCCTGATATTTGTTTAAAGCTTTTCTAAGCGTGTTTGATATTGATTCTTCAATTGGAATTAAAATGAAATTTGATTTCTTCCTCGGTTTGTCTTCTGCTACTACCGAAGTGCTTATTTTCATTAAAAACGATGGGATAAGATTTGTATATAACTTGGCTTTATCAGAAAACAAATCTTTAGCAAAATCTTTTGTGGCAATATTATCTATATTATCTACTATTTTCTGTGCATCTTGATCCTCATATTTGTGGAACGGGCTAACATAGCGCATTAAAGACTTAAGTTTACGTTGCTCTCGCTTTTCTTTAAGATAAGAACATACTTTTGGAATATAAATTAAACGCATACCAAAAAGTTCAAGTTGTGATTTGTATTCTCCATAATGTTCTTGCATTTCTTCATATATCTTATAGTTTTCATTATTGTTTTCTAAATATATTATTTCCGACCTTGCAAATCTGTATTCGTTTTTTTTTATAGAAAAAACAATAGCGTTACTGTTTAGAGCGTATTCTATTGCTAAGAGAAGCCAAGCCTCACTTAGTGAACAGTGACCTTCGATTGTAGTATAACTCTTATTCTTTTCTACAATTCTTCCAACGCCAGATATAAGTTTCAACTCTTCTATCAAACATTTTACTTCATTTTTATTATCCCAATTCTGTAGTATCTGTAAAGCATCACAGAAGGTTATTCTGTTCACTTCAAAACCTCTTTCTGGATTACTTAGCCCATACTTGTCGTTAAGTAAACCATCCATTATATTTAACTCTCTATCACTAACATAACCGTCAGCGCCTACGATATCAAATATTAGTCTTGCTGCTGCGATACAAAATTCTTTTTTCATTTTTAATAATTCATTTAAGATATAGCGAATTGTTACAGTCATTCATTATCCGCTTTTTCTGCTCGTGAGCTATTCAACATATCTGTTACTTTATGGAAATAGGACAACTCTTTTTTCTGTTGACTCCTTAGTAATGCATTTTGGTTCTCAAATGTTTTTATTTGCTGCATAAGATCTTTTACCAATTTTACATTTGTTGCTGTAGCTTTTGTGTTACACTTATCTAAATATTGTTTAACGCAAGCATAAAATTGACTCACCAAATTTCTTAATGGCTTTTCAACAGATTTTAAAGATTCTGCTTTTGCTGCATTAAACATTCTAATGCGTCTATTTCTGTTTGACACCCATGTTGATTCTGTCGCAGCAATAGCTACTGCTCTATATGTGGAATATACAACTTCATTTTGAGTTACCGAGAGACAAATGTCACAATCAAAGCAGGCTTCTTTGTCAAAAAATATATTAAAATCATTTTCGGCAACAAATACCTTTATTGATTCTTGTATTTGAGATTCCACATTATATATAATTGGATATAATTTATCTTTCAAATACTGAATAGTAAGGTTTACAAATGGGGAAAGAGACTCGAGCCTTGCATATCGATAGTCCGTCATGGATTTGAATACATTCAACTTTAACGACAATATGTCTTTTTCTAAGGCAAGGTAATCTCCTACGCCAAACGAAACCTGATTGACAAGGGCTTTTTTTAGTTTTTCTTCCCAATCAGCATTCACGCTTTGGGAGAAATCATTATACAAATTATTAGAAAAACTATATATCTCATTGTAAAGTTTCTCAAACATTAGGTTTATTGAAGCTATAATGTCTTGGTTTGCCTTTATGTTTTTATTTGTTTCTATGATCTTCAAAGAAATAACATTAATAAGGTTGTCAAATTCAGATTTTCTAACAGCCATCATTTCTGATAGTTGCAATTGACTTTTCTGTAGTTGTTTATTAATAGCTTCCTTTCGTGAAGCATCAGCATTTGCATTTACATGTTTACAGACATCATTCATTATTTGAATGAACCCACTACGCTCTTGATAGTTTATGCCTTCATGATATTCTTCATAATCTGTGAAGCCATTTGCAAATTCTTGGTAAAGCGATGAAACTTGGAAAATTCTTTTTGATGAAAATTCTTTTGCGCAATTAGCTTTATTTAGGATGTCATCCATTTTTAATTTAACAAATTGCAACACTTTGTCTCTTTCATTCTTCTTTACAAGGTCAATACGATTTATACACAAGAAAAAATCATCATTATCTGGACAAAGATAAGTAGATATAAATTCTTCGTCTTTATCTGAAAGGCCTCGCTCTCCACATATATAAATGATAGCAATAGAATCCCTAATTGACGCAATGGTTTTTTCGTTATCCCTTTCATGAGCCGATAATCCTAATGTGTCAACAATGCATAAATTATTCTCTTTTAGGAATTCCGACTTAACATACATTACAGCATCAACAACATTCCTAAATCTCCGAATGTCTCCAATATCCATCCTCTCGTGGAAATCATCGAGATTAAAAGCAGAAAATGCCATAAATGCGTCATACGTCATTTCTTCCTCACTACCATCATTATACCTTATTATAACCTTTGGCTTATTCCCATACTTTATTTTTGTGATTATAGCTGTTGTTGGATTAGCAGAGACAGGCAATATCCTATCCCCTAAAATCGCATTTACAAAAGTGCTCTTGCCAACAGTAAAGTCACCTATCACACCTATTGTAAATTCTTTATTATTTGCAGCTGTGTAAACTTGATGTATATTCTCCGCAATTTCTGTGACAGCTTTTTGATATTGGTCAGAAAACGATTGTGGGTATCTACGAATAGATGCAAGAATTGCATTGTCATCGTACTTGATATTTGGAGCTTCTCCAAACAGTCTGCTAAAAGCGTTTATTAGTTTGTCAAAAAATCCCATAATTGTAGTTCATAGGATATATGAACTGGGGCAATAGTGGAACATATCGTTTCTATTGCCCCAGAATATCACGAAAGTATCTTTTTAATTTCTATTAGATGCTCTTCAAATTGGCGCCGGTAAAAATCAACGACCTGTTCGTCAAAGTTGGTATTTTTGTTCTTAAAAAGAGATTGACATGTATACCACGTTAATACTGCTGTACCGATGGAAAATACAGCTTTACTAACGAATCCCATGTCAGTTATCCAGTCAAGAAAACAATAGCAAATAGGCAGTGACAAGGCTGTTATCACATAATGACCCACTTGAGATGGTTTTGATTCATTATGCTCACGAAGCCTTATACTCATAATATATGTTTTGAATTTTCTAGCTACTTCTGGGCGTTCTTCTTCCAATTGCCTATACCATATGTATGGCGCCAACTTCCCATCAAACCATTCTACAGAAGAACTTCGAAAATCTCTATTTACGACTGAAATGTCAAAAAATCCATTTTCAAGTTGACGGCGTACCGATGACAACGTCTCTGATGTTATTGTGCTCCAACGTTGAAGGAATAAATCCATATTTGCTTTCATAATTAAAACGATTCAAATTGCTGTAAAGATAATTCTTTCCCAAATACTACAGAATAAGCTTCATTTGCCTCGTCATAAATTGTAGACAAAATTGTTCTGAAACGAGTCTTCTCTGTGTCAAGATTAAAATTGTGATCAGAAAAAGCCGCATTTATTGTTTCCATTTTTTTCTCTTCGTCACACAATTTTTGATTCATTTCTTCACTCTTTTCATTTTTCTTCTTGTTAATCTCAACGGCTATCTGTTTGTTTAGAGTATTGCATATCTCAGAAGTTTGTTGGCGAATAGTTCGCACAATATCATCCTTAGAATTTGAAAGAATTTTCTTCACGGTGTCATTCTTATTGCTCTTTCCTTGCATGTATTCAATGAGCAAAGCCAATATCACACCTAATCCACCGTCCACCAACGAGAGGAGTACAAATTGCCACACGGTGTTAAAAATTGTTTTTTTTAGAAATTCTACCCATGAGGCTTTACCATCAGTGGCACCCTTTATTGCAGCACTAAAATCCCCCAAATAGCCAGAAATCAATATCTGAAGCCAGTTTTTATCAGACTCAGATATAGATGTATTTTTCCCATTAGTAATTTTCTTAGACAAATCCTTAAATAAGGATTCCGTACTGTCCAAAGAAATGTTCAAATGTTTCTGGCAATCTTTTACCTCTTGGTCTATAACGGTTTTATTCTCTGCCAAATAGTTGTCAATTTTTTCTACAAAATAATCGGATACAACTGTTATAAATTTGCCAGAGAATTCTTCCATACTTTTCCGTTTTGACTCTTTACTAGATAGTGGATTCATCTGTTTTAGTCCAGTCCACATATATTTCAATGTACCCACATCTACTTTCTGAGCCAAATCAATCATATCTTGTTCCCAAGATCTATCTATAGAAGCCGAACAACCGTTAAGCACATCGGCAATTTTATTTTGGATCTTCAGAGAACAATTATCAAAGGTTGCCTCAGTCAACTTGATACTTTTTTTAATATCGGCAATAATTTGTGCACATTCAGCCTTCTGTTCAGAATCCAATTGTATTTCATTTTCATATGCACTAATATAATCCTCAATCTGCACACTTGCGTTTCGATAAGTGGAAGCCATTTGCGAAAAACATTTTTGATACTGTGCTATACATTTTTCGTCAGTTGTGAGAAAATGCTCTAATTCTTTTTCAAACTTGTCGAATCCACTAAGTTCGAATCTTCTCTTACATTCATCTACAGAAAGTGGTCTTTCCTCATCTAAATCATTATCATACGTCATACCCCGACGGGCATCCAATGCGCGTAAAGCACTTATTCCAAACATACGGCTTTGGCAGAGTTCTTCATGGTAATGCCCATCTTTATCAGTGAAAATGGGCTTTAAGTCTAATTTGAGTTTCTCCATTACATTATCTCTTTCATCCCTTTTGACAAGGTCAAACTTGTTGAGGAGGAAGAATATATTATTAGGGCAATCATGAAAAACAGAAGATATATAATCCCTATCGGTTGTTGTACAGCCTCTACCTGTAACAACATATATCATGGCTTGAGCTTCTTGTGCAATCTTCATAGCCAAATCTGTAGCAACCTTTTTGTCTTCTAATCCAGGAGAATCTATGATGCTTACCCCACCTTCCATTAAAGGTTTTGAACAATACATCACAGAGTATTTCACTTTGGCAAAACGCTCTATTGTCCCCGTTGCATCAAATTCTTTTTGGTCTTCTATTGTATATTTATATTCTTCCTGAAAATCTTTCACATTCATGCGAATACATTGCCCTTTTTTCACATGGCCATCCTCTAAAATCTCATCAGCCATAAACACGTCTGCACAGTCTTCCTCTGTACCATATTGTATGAAAGTAAGAATTGCAGTACTTGGCAAAGCGGCTTCTGGAAGAATCTTAGAGCCAACAAGTGCATTGATAACTGTACTTTTACCACTAGCAAAAGTACCAATAATGACAACCTTAAATAGACCATCACGAACAGCTTTTGCTTCTTCATTACACTTATTCTGTTCAAACCCCATTTCTAGGCCTTTAATTCCATTGGCAACCCCAATGTTGTTGGTGCCAGCTAACGAGCCAATGTTTATTAAACTCGTCATCAATTTTTGTTGTTTCTCTATGCTGTAAGCCATAATAATTAAATATATTTATTTATTATATCGATTGTTTCTGCTGCATGCGCCAGACGCTCTTTTTCTTTATTTAAAGTATCACCTATTGACCCTATAACTTCATCATAATAATTCATTATTTCGTTATGGAATTGTTCTGCCACCATCGTGAAATTACGGTCAGATTGACGAATTAGTTCCTCTTTATTGCATTCAATCACATCTGATATTTTTTCAGCTATTACTTTTTTATATTCATTATCAATAGACTCCTTTCCTGCAATCTTAACCAATTCAGATGCTAGTACTGCAACCAATCCGTATGGAGTAAAAATAGTAGCCAAAAGACCGCCAATGGTTAATGCATCGGTTAAACCGTTTCCAGAACTGGTCTTACGTGCAAAGAATGTATGTACGCTGTATGCAGAATCAAGTTTTTCTTTAATATCACTTTTAATCTCAAAATTGCGAATATTACGCGTGATATGTCGCAAATCAAGATTCATCATATCAATCAACATAGATGCCTCACGTTCAAACTCACTATATAACTCTAAATTCTGATATTCAGAAAACTGTTCCCAAATTGCAGTTAAATACCTTGGTAAAGCACGCGAATCTTGCTTAATATTTGTAGATATCTGGATATCTTCTTTTAATGAGTTTTTTAATAATACTGTAAACTGTTCCACAGCAGTACGATACTTTGCAACAAGTGGACTTTCTAAAAACAGGCTTATACTGCTTTCTAAATGATTCCTACTCTCTATAAGCATATTCTGGTCCATTTCTACAGCAGAGGCATCTGCACTTTCTGTATCAAGACTTCTTTCCAACTCTGACTTTAGGTTGATAAGGGCTGCTTCAAGTACAGACGATTTATAGGCATCCAAATCTTCGAAATGAGCTTTGCGTAAATCAATTAGATTCTGATGTACGTTACTCAGGATTAAATCTATCGTCAAATCGCTTTCAGGATAACGACTGCGGCGTTCATTTGATAATTCTTCTGTGAAAACAGGAAATACAATGTATTTTTCATCAATTTGCATATGTACTCGCGCAACAGCATCAGTCCATTCTGCGGATTTTATATACTGAGCATTACCTATACCAAACACCAAACGTGAAGGGGAATAGAAAGGAATTACATGAGAGTGGATGAATTCCTGCTCGCCTGTATATAAAAGATGATTAGCACTAAGAATAAGAATAGTCTTGTCTGATTTTAACATCAAATATCGCCAAGTATCATTGTCGATATATTTGTATTCAGGAGTATAAATAAGAGTTAAACTCATATTCTTAAGTCTTTCAATAGGAACTTCCATTGAACATTCTATATCTTTTAAGCTTGAGATAAGTGCTTTCTTCAACAAATCGTCATTAACAGCCAACTCTCCATACTCTGTCAAGATAGTGCACCCAGAGTTTCCGTAACACGCTTTTAGTTTAAACACACGATCTGATTGTAGACGTGCTTCTATTCCTAAATTCTGAGAAAGCAAACATTCTGCGACTTCTTTAACAGTCGTCACAAATAGCAAATTTATCTCTTTGTCCTGATCAATTTGCAAATCCTCTATTAATTTGTCTACAATGACATATTTAGTCAGACCTAAGTCTTTAGCCAAAGCCAAAGACTCTGCTCTTGTTATATTCTTCTTCAGCATGAGTACTTATTTTAGGACTGTTAATAATTCATCTATTTTCTCTTTTAAAACACTGTCTGGCAAAAGATTCACTCCAGGCAAAACCTCTTTACCAGTTACCCGATAATAAAGTTCCGACTCATTGAAATATTGTAGAGCTTTTAAACGCTTGGGAGTAAGTGGATGGTCGAGCAAATATTCTTGCATGGCACCAAGTTTCATGTTTTCTAAACTCTCAAGTGATTGATCTATATAAGTATCCAAATCCACATTAGAGACATTGGCAAACGAACTTTCCAACTTCATTAGTGCTCGCTGAGCTGTACGCAAATCTCCGCAACATAAAAATCCGGCACGGTCAGCCGTTATCTCTGAATATCGTGACCACGTTGCTAATGGTAGATTAACAACCTGAACAAGCATGGGACCAATAACGGGAACAAGTTGACCTAATTGTGTCAGTTGCCTACCAATCATATGGTAAACCAGATGCTCCATTGCCAAATGGCCACATTCGTGGCCAATAATAAAAGTCAACTCTTCTTTTGTCAACAAATGAGTACTTAAATCGCTTATTAACAAATAAGGATTATCTACAGTACCTGATGCATATGCATTGATGCCTGGCATACGTGAAGAAACAACTCCGTGGGGAATACTTATTCCAAGAGTCTTACAACAATGGCGAAGAATTCCATAGATTTCGGGAAAATTGTTTGCATCAATAACAATACCACTGCTAATTTCAGTACCACTTTGTAGATTTACCAGTAAATCTGCAAGTTTGTTCATTGCTTTCTGCACATGGGTAGCCTCCAAAGCTTTGATTACGGTTGAATCAATATTGTGGGCAAACTCCATACGTTTGCCATACAAGCTGCCGGTGTTTTCCCTCTCAGCTTGGATAAATTCAGCCAAGGAAGGATAACTTTTGTTGTTGAAATTTAAATTCATATATCACTTCTATTTATAATATTATTATATCTCCCACTGTCTTCCCAATTTAATAGCTCCGCTGCTCTCATTACCGTCCAAGGATGATTTGAGTCTGCAATGCAAAATAGTTTTACAAACTTATTCATTCCTTCAAAATCCAACATTTTAAAATCTCGAGCTTGTCTGATAAAGGACTCACAATTAATGTTTTTGTATTCATTAATAGGTAAACCTGCAATTTTAATGAATGAACGAACTGCAGCATCTTTGTCTTGACAGCAAAGTAGTCCTGCGCGATCAGCAGTCAATTCTGACATCCTGTCCCAATAGCAAAGGGAATACTTAAAACCTGTAGAAAGCAAAGCTGCTCCAGGAATCTCTTCTATAATGATATCTACTAACTGGGCCATCATGTGATATAACATATGATTGGATTTTATATGCCCAAGTTCATGACCTAGAATAAACAGCATCTCATTTTCATCACACAAATCAATTAAACCAGAGTTAATAACCACAATTGGCTTTTTTGCCCCAATTGTACATGCATTTATGTCATAGTCCCATTGCAAATACAAATCTGGAATGTTGGATATGTCAAGAATCTTGCATGCGTACAAAAAGCAGTCATATACTTTCGGATAGTTGTCTACTGAAACTTTTAAATTTGAACCAGTATATTGAATAGTGTAAACACGCTCTATTGTATTTTCGGTAATCCAAGAAATAGCTTTCTTTAGAAAAGATGCTTTTTCCAACTTTTCTAATGCGGCTCTGTCAAATGGATGCTCATATAATGAGTGATTAAGCCCCGTCAATATTTGTTTATTTCTAACCATTTTTCATTCCAGAATTAATAAAATAATTCAATTCTTCTAAACGCAATTCCTTGGATGGATATGATTCCATAAGTTCTTTGTATTGGGAGAATGCTGTGACATGCCTTTCAAAAGGCAATTTTGCAAAAAGATTCTCTATACACTTAATATCTCTGCAGCAAAGATAACCGGCTCTGTCAGCAGAGAATTCTGAAGATTTATACCAGTTGTTTAACGGAACTTCGATAAAATCAGAAATAATGCCACCAAGGATTTCAGAACGTTTATTCAAATCTAAGAGAAGTCCTTGAACGGCATGGGCAATTAAATGTCCAAACTGAACATGACCTAATTCATGACCTAAAAGGAAACACTGTTCATTACCACTAAGAAGTGAAACTGAATGATAACTAAGCAATATTATTGCCTCTTTTTTGAGTTCTACACCCAAAGCATTTATACCTTTTAGTTGTGATGTTATAAAGACTTTTGGAGTAAAATCAATTTTGAGGACATTGCAACAATGCTGATAATTGCTCCATAGTATAGGATAGTTTGAAGGATCTAATTGCGAATCATTTCTTGTTATTTCTTCCAATTGTTCGCCATAGTATTTGTTTATGATGCTTTGTAGAGTTTGTTGAGTATATTTGTTTTCAAGAATTGTTTCAAGGTAATTGTCACATGGATAAGCATAATCTGGTTTCTTAACGAGTTTGGCTAAGCCAACTCGTTTCTGTACTGCATCGGCAATGTTGCAAAAATTACCTACGGCATCAAAAAATCTTTTATATGTCTTATTCTGTACGCCTTGCATATACCAAGAATCCTAATTACTATTTTGAACTTCGTCCCCAAAATTTAATATCCTATTCAGCCTTTCATCTATTAAACCTTCTATTGCTTCACTGGAAAGCTGATGATCAACTACCGTTCGCGGAGCAAATGCTGCTGCCGCATAGGCTATATCGGAAAACGATTGTTCTATACGCACTGGAGAAAGATTCTTTGATGGATTCTCTTCAAAATCACTTTCATCCAATAAGGCAAGAACAATATCCTGAACCTCAGGGTGAATCACCATATAGTGCAAAACCTCTTCACGTTCTTTTCCAGAGAGTTTGCCCTCAACGTAAGCGGCTATGATTTCTTCTGTTATTACCATTTAAACTCCTTTTTAAGTTCTTTAATAATGACTCGAATCTCATCCTTAGCCCTACCTTTAAGCATGTGCATATACTCCGCAGTTGGTAATATATCAATGGACTCTCCATTGACCTTTTTGGACTTAAGACGACCTTCACGTCTTCGGTAGTTCTCCAATTGTTTTGCAATTTCTTTGGGCTTGTACCCATCAAACTCTCGCAAAAGGATGTATCTCATATCTTTATCTTCAAGTAAATGGATTGCCTCAATTAAGAGCACCATATGAATATCATTCTCATGAGGCGATTCTGGCTCTGAGGGATTAACCTCGTTATTATCGCCATCTTCACCTATAGAGACCGTAAATTTACTAATTCCTATCAATTCCGGCATTTTTTTTATAAATAAGTTACCGGCAACAACTCCTAGCCATGTTCCAAAACTAGACCTCCAACCAAATCCGCGCAAAGCATGAAAGTCTTTTGTCTTAAGTAATATCAGAAGTTCTGTTTGCAATTGTTCAAGGAAATACAAATCGGCATAATATCTAACACACAACTTCTTTAGAAGAGGCGAATACCTGTCAAATATCAGATAAAGCAGTGCCTCTTCATTGCCATCTAAAATTAGTTCGACTAATTTCTGATCATCTAAGCCATTATAATTATATTGATATGCTATATGCATGTATAGTTTCTATTTAAATATATAAACGCAGAAAGTCCCACAACGTCTGTTCGGAAACAGAACGTTGAGGACTTTCTTTCATATCCCTTTAGCCCTATTGGGCTCCCTATGTCTTTAAGCACAAGCGGAACTTCCATATTTGCTCTTTGCTTTAGCGGTTAGTACTCTTGTTAATGGCATTCTACACTAACCTCCCTGATACAGAGAAAGCGCAGACAACTGCCATATCTCTCACCAGGTTCAGCACGACCCCAAGTATACTATGGATGAAGCCTACGCTTATAAAACGTGCTTCAACGTATACTTGGTTTTGCTCGATAATTTCTCTTTGACGAGGTGCTGATTCGGTGAGAGAATTTGAGCAAATATGTCTTTTGATAACTCTTGCGAGGAATCGGGTGTAAAATTACAAATTTTCTGCAAAATAGAAGAATTTTTCAAGGGAAAAGTTGCAGAATGAGATTATTTTTGTTCTTTCAGGCTATTAAACGGTACGTAAATTGCTGAATTTGCGCCATAAATACATGTATAGCCCTCTTCCCTTATCATAAATTCGTATACTAATTAGTATGTGGTAAACCTGTAATAGAATAATCAAAGAGAGTGGTTACCTGTTTTAGCATTCGGAAAAAGTCCCGAATTTAGTATGTGAAAACTTGGAAAAAGTCCCAATTTCCTTGCAAGAATGTAGATTTATTCGTATATTTGCAGCCGATAAACAGTATGCTATATAGGAAGTTTGCAAGTCATTTGTGGCTCAAGAGTTGCATGCGCATGGTTTCTCTTTACATTATTATGATAATAAGCAGAGGGGTGAAGTAGATTTTCTGTTGGACGATTATAGTAATTTGTCAGTTCTTCCAATAGAGGTAAAGTCAGGTAAGGATTACAAGACACATAGTGCATATCCTAAATAACGTGAGTTCGATGAATTTTGTTTTCATGCATGTCAGGACATTTTCCGTTACTAAAGCCTCCGATAGTGAAGACAAGAGCCTTCCATCATTGACACGAGAGTCTCTCATCAGCCATCGGAGAGGGTTCGCTCCTCAATCGGAGACATGATAATCTTGCGGTGGAGGCTTACTAACACGTGACGGAAGACATCAAAACAAATTTCATCGAACTCACGTTAAATAGGAACTGACTTGTGAGATCCCCTATGCGTCAGCAAACAGCATTCCGTCGTCGAGGGTGATCTGTAGTTTGGTGTACTCGCTGTGGAAATCGTTTTGCAGACGGTCCAGATAGCGCTTGCTCTCCCACTTACACATGGGCAGGTCGTGCAGCAGGTAGTTGCCGCATGCCTCTGGACGGGTGGCAGGCACCTCGGTCTGGGTGAGGATCCATTGGAGACACTGGATAGTCAGACGGCGCATGTCCTCTACGGTATAGTTGCCTGATTCCCGACCGTTGTCTTTCATGATGATATACATGCCAGTGAGGCACCCCATAGGTCCTACATACACGACGTCCTCTTTCGCCTCGCTGTTGCGGAACCAGGTTGCCATCAGATGCTCCAGGCTATGGATGGCGGCAGGGGCGATGGCTGGCTCTTTGTTGGGCTCTGTGATACGCAGGTCGAAGGTGGTGAAGCCCTTGTCCTCTCGTGATACGTAGATGCCTGGCTTCAGGTGGGTATGGTCGATGGTGAAACTCTGTATGACTTCCATATTGTTATTGGTGATTTATAGTGATTCGACGAAAGTCTTAGTGATTTGGAACGAGTTATCGGCGATGGTGTTCCAGAAGTCATGATACTGTGAGGCATCCGTGTCACGCAAGGGGATGTCGCTGATGACACGGAAAGAGATAAACGGTACCTTGTTGATATAACAGGTCTGGGCGATGGCGCACGACTCCATGTCTACCGCCTTTGCCTCTGGGAATATCTCGACGATGCTGCGCATCTTCTCCTTTGAGTCTACAAACCAGTCGCCAGTGACGATCAGTCCTGGATGGACTGAGATGGCTGATGACTGCTGGCTGATGGCAAGGGCTTTCTCCAACAGCATCGGGTCAGGCGTGTAGCGGACAGGGAGTCCCTGTACTTGCCCGTAGACAGTGGTGTCGTCGATTGCCTTACCGCAATAGACATCATGATAGGTGACTTCCGAGCCGACAATGACATCCTGGATGTTGATATCATCGCCATTACCACCTGCACAGCCACTGGAGATGATGACATCGGGGTGGAACTCGTTGATCATCCGTTGGGCACCAAGGGCAGCGTTCACCTTGCCGATACCGCATTTCTCTACACGTATATTCCCGTCACAGAAGAGTTGTTGCAATTGGCGCAACTCCTTATCCATCGCTACAATAATTCCGATTTTCATATCGCTTTTTACTATTTCGGTGGCAAAGTTACGAATTAAATTCGTATATTTGCACCCAAAATACGATAATTATGATGAAAAATTTGAAGCAGTGGCTACCAGATATCATAGCCGTAGCGTTATTCGCCGTTATATCATTTGCCTATTTCTTCCCCGCCGATATTGAGGGTCGCATCCTGTATCGCCATGACACCTCAGCGGGACGTGGGGCAGGACAGGAGGCATCAGAATACTATCAGCGGACAGGGGAGCGAACCCGTTGGACCAATGCTGTGTTCAGCGGAATGCCGACCTACCAGACCGCTCCCTCGTATAAGAGTACGGATACGCTTGCCAAGGTTGAGAAAGTGTATCATCTGTGGCTGCCAGAGAACGTGTGGTATGTGTTTGCATACCTGTTGGGGTTCTATATCCTGTTGCGTGCCTTTGACTTCCGTTGGTATCTTGCGACGTTAGGTGCTGTGGTCTGGGCTTTCAGCAGTTATTTCTTCATCATCATCGCAGCAGGACATATATGGAAGGTGATAGCCCTTGCCTATCTGCCTCCGATGATAGCGGGTGTGGTACTTGCCTATCGGGGGAAATACGCATGGGGCTTGATTGTTACAGCCCTGTTCTGTGCCTTGGAGGTGCTCGCCAACCATGTGCAGATGACTTACTATTATCTGTTTGTCATTCTTGCCATGGTGATCGCCTTTGTGATAGAGGGTGCCCGCAAGAAGGAGTGGCAACATCTGCTGAAAGCGACAGGTGTATGTCTTGCAGGTGCCGCTATTGGTATCTGTATCAATCTCTCGAACCTCTATCATACGTGGGAGTATGGTAAGGAGTCGATGCGTGGGAAGAGTGAGTTGGTGAAGGCGAATGCCGCCAATCAGACGAGCAGTGGACTGGACCGTGACTATATCACCCAGTGGAGTTATGGTCTTGACGAGACATGGACGCTGTTGGTGCCTAACACCAAGGGCGGTGCCTCTGTGCCGATGGTGCAAAACAAGACGGCGATGGCGCATGCAAATAATGACTATCTTGGAATCTATGAGCAGATAGGACAGTATTGGGGCGACCAGCCGATGACGGCAGGACCTGTCTATGTGGGCGCTTTTGTGTTGATGCTCTTTGTGCTGGGACTATTTATCGTCAAAGGTCCGCTGAAGTGGGCTTTGCTTGCCGTGACCATTCTGTCCATCCTATTGTCATGGGGTCGTAACTTCATGCCGTTTACGGATTTCTTCCTCGACTACGTGCCGATGTATGCGAAGTTCCGTACTGTCGCCTCTATCCTCGTCATTGCGGAGTTCACGATTCCCTTGTTGGCGATGCTTGCCTTGAAGAAAGTCGTGGAGGAGCCAGAGATTCTCACCAAGAAAGTAAAATATGTATTTATTGCCTTTGGTCTGACAGGTGGACTTGCCTTGCTTTTTGCCTTGATGCCGAGACTTTTCTTCCCTGACTATATCAGTGCCAGTGAGATGCAGGCGATGAGCCAGATTCCCGCAGAGCATTTGAGCCCGTTGATACAGAACCTTACAGAGATGCGTGTCGCCGTGTTCACCGCTGACTGCTGGCGCTCGTTCTGGATCATTGTGATAGGTACTGTTTGCCTGTTGCTCTTCAAATACCAGAAGTTGCGTGCGGAATGGTTAGTAGGTCTGCTGACCGTACTCTGTCTGGTGGATATGTGGCAGGTCAACAAGCGTTATCTGAACGACGAGATGTTTGTCTCCAAGACCGTCCGTGAGGAACCTGTCCAGAAGTCAACGGCTATCGACCATATCCTTCAAGACAAAAACCTCGACTTCCGGGTGCTGAACCTTGCCTCGAATACGTTCAATGAGAACGAGACGAGTTTCTATTTGAAGAGTATCGGAGGCTATCATGCCGCCAAACTCCGTCGTTATCAGGAACTGATTGACGCTTATATCTCCAAGGAGATGGATCAGACGTTCACTGCTATTGCTGAGGCTCAGGGCGATATGACACAGGTGATGGGTGACTCTATCTATCCTGTGCTGAACATGCTTAACACCAAGTATTTCATATTGCCACTGCAAGGTGGGCAGACGGTTCCAGTGGAGAATCCCTATACCTATGGTAATGCATGGCTGGTGGATAAGGTAACGTATGTTGACAATGCCAATCAGGAACTTGACATGATCGCAAAGTTGGATCTGCGTCATGAGGCAGTCGCTGACACCAAGTTTAAGGAACAGTTGGGCGGGAGCATTTTACAAGACACCCTGAGTGTGGTCCGTATCAAGAGTTACGAGCCTAACCAGTTGTCGTATGAGGTGGAGTCGGGTAAAGGCGGTATTATCGTCTTCTCGGAGATATATTATCCAGGATGGACGGCAACCGTAGATGGGGTGGAACAGGAACTGGGACGTGTCGATTATGTGCTGCGTGCCTTATCGGTGAAACCTGGCAAACACGAGATTGTGCTGAGTTTCTTCCCGAAGAGTATCACCACCACGGAGACCATCGCATACATTGCTTTGGGTATCTTATTCTTATTGCTTGTCCTACTTGTCGTACAAGCCTATCTTAAAAGGAAAAAGTGTAATGTTATATCTTAAGCGCTATGAAGAAACTACTATCCGTACCACCTAATTTGGTGGAATGCTTTCACGAGATAACAGGATTGAGCAGGGATGAGTTTTTCTGTACCTGCGACCCGATAGGTCATCGACTGGGCTCTGGTGGAGGTACCACATGGCTCCTGCAACAGGCTGCCAGTTGGTTGGGCGATGAGCGTAGTATCATTCTTCATGCAGGAGGGCAGAGCAAGCGTCTTCCCTCCTATGCCGTCAGTGGTAAGATACTGGCTCCTGTCCCAGTGTTTCGATGGGAGCGGGGACAACGGCTATCCCAGACACTGCTGGACTTGCAGTTGCCACTTTATGAGCGGATGATGGAGGCTGCCCCAAAGCGGTTGCGTACCATGATAGTCAGTGGGGATGTGTATATCCGTGCCGCAGAGCGTATCGGGCAGATTCCTGATGCCGATGTGGTGTGCTATGGCTTATGGCTCGATGCCTCTATTGCCAAGGACCATGGAGTGTTCGTGAGTGACCGGCGTACACCGAACATCTTGAAGATGATGTTGCAAAAGCCCAGTGTGGAGAAACTCTCTGAACTACTGAAAGACCATTTCTATCTGACTGACATCGGAATATGGCTATTGAGCGACCGTGCCTTGGAACTCTTGAAGAAACGGAGCACGACATCTGACGGTATCAGGGAATATGACCTATACAGTGAGTTCGGTTGTACTTTAGGCACTCATCCTACAATCGACGATCCAGAACTGCATGAACTGACGGTCGCCATCGTTCCCCTGCCTGGAGGAGAGTTCTATCATTTCGGCACCTCTAAGGAGATGATCTCCTCGACATTGGCGATACAGAATATCGTCAATGACCAACGGGAGATCATGCACCATGACAAGAAACCGCATCCCTCTATCTTTACGCAGAATGCGATTACCCATTATCCGTTTACCTCGGAGAACACGAATATTTGGATTGAGAACAGTTATGTGGGTCCTCGTTGGCAATTGACGCATGACAATGTCGTGACAGGAGTGCCGGAGAATGACTGGGAGTTACGTCTGGAGCCAGGAGAGTGTATTGATGTCGTGCCAGTAGGGGAGAAAGACTATGAGGTGCGCCGTTATAGGATAGACGAGGCAGTCAACAGCAATGAACTCGCTGAGCGTGCCAACCTCAGACGATTGTTTGCCCAACGGAAGGCTTTCCGTAAGGAGAACTGGAGTGCGATGGCGAAGAACTGGCAGCATAGCGTTTTTTATCAACTGGATTTGGACGATGCCGCCAAGGAGTTTGAGCAGATGAAGGTGGCAATGCCTCCAGTGCTCCCAGAGGACGCACCTCTGTTGACTCGTATCCATGATGCGATGTTCCGTAACGACCAACAACGTGCTTTCTCCTTGTTGAGGGAGGGGCTGACAGACGGAGTGCTCGCCGAGAAACAGTCGCCACGGCTGTCTGTCTACCAAGACCAAATCGTATGGGGACGTTCTCCTGTACGCATTGACTTGGCAGGCGGTTGGACAGATACCCCGCCATATTGTCTGATGGAAGGCGGTAGCGTGGTGAATATCGCCATAGAGTTGAACGGACAGCCCCCTTTGCAGGCATACGTCAAGCCGTCGAGGGACTTCCGCATCGTGCTGCGTAGTATTGACCTTGGCGCCTCGGAGATGGTGGAGACCTATGAGCAGTTAGGCGATTTTATGCATGTGGGCTCTCCTTTCAGCATCCCCAAGGCGGCTCTCGCCCTGGCGGGCTTCCTGCCGCAGCTCTCAGTAGAGAGGTATCCGTCGCTCAAGGAGCAGTTGGAGGCTTTCGGCTGTGGCATCGAACTGACACTGTTGTCGGCGATTCCTGCGGGGAGTGGACTGGGTACCAGTAGTATTCTCGCTGCTACCGTATTAGGTGCCGTCAGCGACTTCTGTTCTCTTGCCTGGGACAAGAACGAGATAGGCAAGCGTACTTTGGTGCTGGAGCAGTTGTTGACGACAGGTGGAGGCTGGCAAGACCAGTTCGGTGGCGTGCTGGGTGGTGTGAAACTATTGGAGACCACCCGTGGTTTCCAACAGAATCCCGTGGTTCGTTGGTTGCCTGATGACATCTTCACCCAACCGGAATACCAGTCCTGTCATCTGCTTTATTATACTGGTGTTACCCGCACGGCAAAGAAGATTCTTGCGGAGATTGTGCGCCGTATGTTCCTTAACCAGCATGAGCAGTTGTTGCAACTGCGTGCCATGAAGGCACATTCGTTAGACTTGTACGAGGCGATACAACGGCATGACTTCGTGGAGATGGGACGACTGATTCGTAAGACATGGCAGCAGAACCAGTTGATAGACAGTGGTACCAATCCTGACAGCGTACGTCGTATCACGGATATGATTGACGATCTGTGTCATGGTTATAAACTACCAGGAGCAGGTGGCGGAGGCTATCTGTATATGGTGGCAAAAGACCCGGAGGCGGCAGCCCGTATCAAGCAGACTATTCTGCAGCATGAGCAGAACCCCAATGCCCGCTTCGTGGATATGTCACTGAGTAAGAAAGGACTGCAGATTAGTAGGAGTTGACGATGGAATTCCGTACTCAGGTGAAGATTGACCGTCCAGGTTTCCAGATAGAACCGATGGAGTCGATGCTGTTGGTGGGCTCTTGTTTTGCCGACCATATCGGTCGTCGCTTCGTGGAAGATAAGTTTCAGGCCGTCGTCAATCCCTTCGGAGTGATGTATAACCCAGCCTCTATCCTCCATACTATCCAACGGGTGGAGACGGCTCCCCGTATCGTGTTCCTGACCTTGGGCACCAACCATGTCTACCGTCTGAAGGAGACGGGAGAGATTGTGGACAATTGTGAGAAACGTCCCCACAACCTCTTCCAGGAAGAGGAACTGACGGTGACGGAGTGTGCCGACTATCTGCGGCAAGCGGTGGAACTCCTCAAGGAGCGTAACCCCGAGGTGCAGGTGGTGCTGACGGTCAGCCCTATCCGTTATCGCAAGTACGGTTTCCATGGCAGCCAGTTGTCAAAAGCGACCTTGTTGCTTGCCGCCCATCAACTGATGGAGGTAGAGGGGGTGTCCTATTTCCCTGCCTATGAGATAGTCAATGATGAGTTGCGGGACTATCGTTTCTATGCCGCCGATATGCTGCATCCCTCCGAGCAGGCAGTGGACTATATCTGGGAACGGCTCTCCGAGACCTATTTCAGTGAGGCGACAAAGCAGTTCCTGATGGAGTGGCATCCCATCAAACAGGCATTGGAACACAAGCCTTTCCACCCTTATTCTGCCGATTACAAGGCTTTCATGGATAAAACTATGTTAAAAGTAACTGAGTTACAAAAGAAATATCCTACCTTTGTACTATGATTTACACCATTGAGAAGATAACGACGCTCATTGGAGCGCGTCGCATCGGCTCTGCTGATGCGAGAATAGGATGGCTGTTGACAGACAGTCGTTCTTTGTGTTTCCCTGAGGAGACCCTGTTTTTCGCCTTACGCTCTCAGCGTAATGACGGGCATAAGTATATTGACGACCTGTATCGCCGTGGAGTAAGAAACTTTGTGGTAAGCCAGGAAGGCGTTAAAGAGTTAAGGAGTCAGAGTGTGAAGCCGATGGAGGATGCCAACTTCCTCATCGTCCCCTCTCCTTTAGAGGCACTGCAGCGCCTTGCCGAGCGTCATCGTGACGAGTTCGACATCCCCGTGGTGGGTATCACGGGCTCTAACGGCAAGACGATGGTCAAGGAATGGCTGTTCCAGTTATTGTCGCCCCAGATGGTGGTGACCCGCTCGCCCCGTAGTTATAACTCGCAGATTGGTGTGCCTCTCTCCGTATGGCTCTTGGATGAGCAGACGGAGGTGGGTGTCTTCGAGGCGGGTATCAGTGAGCCGGGCGAGATGCAGTCGCTGCATGACATCATCCAGCCCAGCATTGGTGTGCTGACCTCCTTAGGGAATGCCCATCAGAAGAATTTCCGCTCGTTGGACGAGAAATGCATGGAGAAACTGCAACTCTTCCATGGAGCGAAGGTGATCGCCTATGATAGCGATAACGACGCCATCAGCCGTTGCATCCGACGTTCTGGCTATAAGGGCGAGAAGATAGGATGGAGCCGTGAGAACCAGTCTGCGCCATTGTTTATCTCTGGTGTCTCTAATATGTCTAGTACTCCTAGTTCTGCTAGTATCACTAGTTCTACTAAGATTTCATATACCTATCAAGGCATCCGTGCGGAATACCACCTCCCGTTTATCGATGAGGCTTCGGTAGAGTGCTCTTTTGCCTGTGCCGCCATCGCCCTTTACCTCGGTGTGACTCCAGCGGATCTGGATGCCCGTATGGCGAAGTTGGAGCCTGTCGCCATGCGTCTGGAGGTCAAGGAGGGACAGCATGGCTGCACCCTCATCAACGACTCCTATAACTCAGATGTCAACTCCTTGGATATCGCCCTCGACTTCATGAATCGCCGTCCAGATCCTCGTGGTCGTCGGCATACACTGATACTCAGTGATATCCAGCAGACGGGAATGGAGAAGGCGGCGCTTTATCAGGAGGTCAGCGACCTGTGTTTGAAGCGTGGCATCGACCGTCTGATAGGTATCGGCACCTCCATCCAGCGGCATGCCGAGGTGATAGCCGTTGCCGATAAGGCGTTCTTCCCCAGCGTTGAGCAGTTTGTGGCAAGCGATTTGTTCCGTAGTCTGCATGATGAGGTCATTCTCCTGAAAGGTGCCCGTGTCTTCGGTTTCGACCATCTGACGGAACTGCTGGAGCAGAAAGTGCATGAGACGATTCTGGAAGTCAACCTTAATGCGGTGGTGGATAACCTTAATTTCTACCGCTCGTTCCTCAAGCCAGAGACGAAGTTGGTGTGCATGGTCAAGGCGGATGCCTATGGCGCAGGCGCTATCGAGGTGGCAAAGACGCTACAAGATCATCGTGTCGACTACCTTGCGGTCGCTGTCGCCGATGAGGGAGTGACCCTCCGTCGCAACGGCATCACCCAGAATATCATGATCATGAATCCTGAGATGACTGCCTTCAAGACGATGTTCGACTACGACCTGGAGCCTGAGGTCTATTCCTTCCGACTGATGGATGCGTTGATCCATGCGGCGGAGAAGGAGGGTATCACAGGATGGCCCGTACATATCAAACTCGATACGGGTATGCATCGACTCGGCTTCGACCCGGAGAAGGAAATCGATGAGGTGATCGACCGACTGAAACGGCAGAATGCCATCATTCCCCGTTCGGTATTCTCCCATTTCGTGGGCTCCGATAGTGATGACTTCGACAATTTCTCCTCGATGCAGTTCGAGAAATTCGATGTGGCAAGCAAGAAACTGCAGGCAGCCTTCTCACATAAGATACTGCGGCATATGGATAACTCCGCAGCCATCGAGCACTTCCCAGAGCGACAGATGGATATGTGTCGCCTCGGACTGGGGCTCTATGGTGTCGATCCTCGTGACAACCGCATGCTGCATACTGTCAGCACCCTCAAGACCACCATCCTGCAACTCCGTCATGTTCCCAAGGAGGAGACGGTGGGCTATAGCCGTAAGGGCATCCTGACTCGTGACTCTGTCATTGCCGCTATCCCTATCGGCTATGCCGACGGACTGAACCGCCACTTGGGACGTGGCGCCTGCTATTGTCTGGTCAACGGCAAGAAAGCACCTTATGTCGGTAATATCTGTATGGATGTCGCCATGATTGACGTGACGGATATCGACTGTCGGGAAGGTGACAGCGTGGAGATCTTCGGTGAGCATCTGCCCGTGACCGTCCTCTCGGATATCCTCGATACCATCCCTTATGAGGTGCTGACAGGTGTCAGCGGTCGTGTGAAGAAGGTGTATTACCAGGATTAATCAGTCCTGGTAATACATTTTCCATCTTAATAAAGCCTCGATATAATATATCTGCCTCAGACAAATCTCCCTGTTGATTACTATATACACGGTTCAGTACATCCTGCAAATCATGTTTTATGAAGCGTAAATTACGCAATTATTTTGACTTATCCAAAAGTTATGTTGTTATTAACATAATATAATTTTTAAAGTACTCACATCCTTCATAAGGGTGTAACATTAACGTTTAAGTATTCTCACAGTGTCTGTAATTTCACACCGATAGACAGACCGATGATGTCTTTCAGCGGTATGCTATGCTCCAGGAATTTCGCACGGATATATAGATCGCATGACCCCAACTCGTAGAAAAGAGAGATGCTCTTGGCATATTTGCGGCGATTACTTGGTATCTCCCAGGTGATGCGTTGACCCAAGGCTATGTTCAGGCGGAATTTCGTGGACATGAACTCATAGTATTTGTCTGGATAGCGATTGGGTTGACTCTTCCAGAACTCATGCCCATAGACCGTGTTGATGTAGAGGCTGGCAGTGAGTGGACTGAATGTCCAGCCTCGTTTCAGAATGCCTGTCGAAGAGTCATGTGGACCCGATATGTGCAAGTCCCAGGGGATATAGTTCTCTTTCAGTGTCATCGTCACTTTCCCTCGTGTACTCTTATCCTTGGGAATATAGCCAATCAGCAGGTGCGTCTCCCATTGTCTGCGTTTTCCATAGCCCCAGCCGAAGCCCGCAGAGACGATGCCCATATTGCCTGCATTCTGAATGACAAATTGATTGGGGATGAGCGATGCCCATCGTCGCTGGCGCAGTTCAACACGATGCCTGTAGGTGTCGCTCTCCTGGTTGACCACATCGATACTGTCCCCAGCCGCAACGGTAGCCGTCTGTAGCAGCAACCCAATACTAATAACGAATCTGTTCCATCTCATAGCCGTCAGGGGTTATAGTCATGATACGATAGTTGCGATGTTCGGCACAGTCGATGCCGTAGAAGATAAGGTCATCATCATAGAGACTTCCAACGTTATCCCCGTGGCAATGTCCATAGACACAGCACATGAGACCGGGCATGAACTCCAGATAGAGCCGAAACGCCTTTGCCACATTATTGTTAAACTGGTCGCTGTAGGGTGGAGCGTGCATCACCACGACAGTGCGGTCGAATCGATCCGAGTCACGTGCCATCTCCTCCTCCATGTAGTCGAAATTCGGCACGGCAGCCGTGTGGTCATACTCCGTGGCATTGGTGTTCAGGCAGACAAATTTCACACGTGCCACAATGAAACTGAAATCCATTTCACCATACATCACATAGTACGTCTGGTCGCCAGTACCGAGGAAATCGTGGTTCCCGATCAAGGCTACATACGGCATGCGCAGTTCATTCAGAAGGTCACGTGACCACTCAAACTCTTTCGTTGTCCCCGTATCTGTCAGGTCGCCACAGTGAATCACAAAGTCGATATCCTTTCGGCGATTGATGTCTGCTATCTCATCCCGTGCGTCCGAGTGCCACAGATGCGTGTCGCTGATGAAAGCCACTCGTAGCGTTTCTTTTCCCGAGAGCGATTGCTCTATCGTGCTTATCCGCTTGGCATTGATGCCCGTCTCACCGTCGAAATGCACATCATACGGATGCGTCTGGAACACATCGCCGCATGATGTTAAAAGAAACAGCAGCAGAGGCAGCAGGATCCTGTTGTTGATCTTAGTCATAAGCCTATATAGTTTATACAATTATCTACAATCGAATACCGAAAAACAAGCGAGCGCGCCACTTGCGGTAGTTGATGTCAATATCCTTGTCGCCCAGTAGCGAGTTGGTCATCACCAGGGTGGCACCAGTGAAATACTTCTCTCCGAAGTTGCGCACGATGGCGGCACGCTCGGCAAGGATGAGGTCAGGAAACTTCGTTGCCATGTTGCGCCGCTCCCCATCCACCTTGATGTTGTTGCGGTTACTGATAACGAGTGTGGGCAGAGCCGAGAGGTGTATCAGCCAGCCATTGCCCACGACGAGGTTGTAACCATAGCCACCGCCGATACCCAGATGACCAACGTAGATACGGTAGTCGGGCATGCGCTCCGACTTTTTCTCACCTGCCGTCAGACTGCCTCCGAGGAAAGAGAGACCTACCAGCCAAGAGCCTGCCGAGCGTTTCTGGACATAACTCTGTGTGAAGGCGGCAGGGTAAGAGAAACGTCGCCCATTGAAAGCGTAATAGGCGTTGATGGTGAGCATTTTCATGTCCAACACGCCTTTCTGCATGAAATACTCATCGCCATTGATGGTGACAGTGCCAGAGAGTGTCGTCGATGACTGATAGGCAATGTCCACGCCATATCGGTTGCTGTAAGCATTGAGGTTCAGTTCGTAGTCTTTGTAGTGTCCGAGGATTTTACCAGGGTTCAGTGCCAGTCCTGCACTGATACCATAATAACTGGCTCCAATGCTCAGCGTCGCCTTGTTGTCGGTACTGACATCGCTGCCACCCTCATATCCACCTCTTCGCCCCTTTACGCGAAATGCCGAGCCACTGACATTGCCTCGTACTTTCAGCGTCAGCCGTGAGTGGGGCCTGCCGATGTAGGCAGTGTCGTATGACGCCTTGTTGTATCTCGCCAAAAGCGCGCTGTCCACACGTGCCGCCATGATGTCACGCCAGGTGTCCTCAGGGCACTGGGTGGCACCAATGGCACAGAGCCGCTCCTGCTCTCTACATCCCGTACAAAGTAATAGTACTGTTATGGTCGTACTAATTAATAGTTTTCGCATTTCTGGTTCGAATCACTAAAACTCGACCACAAAAATACACAAAACTCATGAAATCACCAAATTTATTTGGAATTTTCATGGGTTCAGCAACCGCCAGCCGATATCGACATGGACGGCAAGTTGTTCACGTCCTTACCTACGAAGAAGGTCTCGCCCTTCTCATTTGTCATGGTGCGTACTTCACTGAACATCTCGTTCTTGAAAACTTGAATCTTTGTTTTTCCATTGTTTTTTGTCTCATATTTTATTTGATTTTGCCACATCACCTTCAATTTTCCCCGATTTCTTGTTCTGGCAAGCGATTTCATCGGTTTCTTGCTTTTGCAAGCGACTTTTCGTTGTCATCGACGAAATCGCTTGCAAAAGCAAAAGAATTATTCTACACTAACTCAGAAACAAAACAACGCTCCCTTTTCTGGGAACGTTGTTTTAGTAAAATTCCCACTTACATATCATATCAGGCTCACACCACACCACTTGGTCATTACTATCCAACTCCGCTACAACTTTTAATACTTTCTTGGCATCAGATAGATTACAAGTCAGGGTTATCATTCCCTGAAGTCTTTGGTCAGAATCAAGGACAAGATAATCAGTGTGTCTTTTTATCACATCGCCAATCTGCGCATTGTCTTTTAACGCAAGAATTATGCGAGGTAGAATATAATACGGATTACCTTTAGTGTCAAAAAATAATTCTGAAATATAGTCATTCTCCATCAGATAGGATTTGGAAGAGACAAAAAACTCATTTTCAGAAATCATCGTCACTTCATCTTTGCTGCTATTTTGACTATTCCCCTTTTTTGCGACACTCTCTAAATGTTCTCTTGACTCTGGATTTCTTGTTTGCACATAGTATCGCTCTATCGTGCTGGGTATCAATTGAATAATTTTCCCTTCATAACGGTAATAAAAGAAGGGAGATTTTTCTTCTTCCTCATTGCTGCATGCGCCAAGCATTCCCAACGATAGCAGTAGGCTTAGAACTAAAAAGACTTTTCTCATCTACTTATAATTTAGGTTAATCACTATAATTGTGCTTTTAAAGGATATTCCCTCTATATACTAATTCCATAAGTGCAGAAAACTTGCATGAGCGTGTCAATATTTAACACATTTTAATCTGCGCTGGATCATCTTTTTGCAAAGATATGTCGTTTTTCCTAAACGACAATGGCTTTTCCTTCTATTTTTCACACCAACTTGATAATATCCGTCCAGCGGGATGATCCTAAGCACCATTACATTACAGATTACAGTTTATTGAATGTGAAGTCCAGATGAGGTTCAATAAATTGATATAATTATATATACATAAAATATACAGGGAACGTCTTTTCGAAAATAGGAAACTGTAATCTGTAATGTAATGCTACGCTATCGGACTTATTGCGATACCTCTCTTCGAATAGTCTCTAATAGGGTACTCCAATATCTGGAGCACCCTGCGCCAGATATTGGAGTCAAGCACTGGAGACATCAGAGTCAAGGACTCCAGATATCGGAGTAAAAAACCAAAAGAAATCTATTGACATGGCGTGTTAAATGTTGTGCCTTTGCACCATCCGTCAGAAGTTCGCCATCGCCAAGGCACTGGTGAAGCCATTAATAAGGCAGAGGAAATTACAGTAACATTAACGTTTAAGTAATAAAAAATCAGCGAATGTATGTTGTGTTCGCTGATTTTTTATTATCTTTGCACACAAATAGGCTAAAACAAACAACGAATATTGATATTTATAAGTTACCTAATGGAACAAGTCTTTAGTTACATAATCAGTCTGGGCGCATCGGTCATGATGCCCATTCTGTTTACGATTATCGGACTGTGCATCGGCATGAAGTTCGGTAAGTCGCTGAAATCAGGTCTGTATGTCGGTGTCGGCTTTGTGGGATTAGGTATCGTGACAGCCCTGCTGACCACGAATTTCGGATCCCCGCTGAGTGAGATATCCAAACTCTATGACCTGCAACTCGGTGTGTTTGACATGGGATGGCCCGCCGCCGCTGCCGTCGCCTATAACACAGCGGTGGGTGCGCTGATCATCCCGATCTGTCTGGGTGTCAACTTCCTGCTGCTGATCACAGGATGCACCCGTACCGTGAATATCGACCTGTGGAACTACTGGCATTTCGCTTTTATCGGTGCCGTCGCCTACTTTGTGATGGACCAGAGCCTGGCGTGGGGCTATTTCGCCGCCATCGTCTGCTATATCATCACCTTGGTGATGGCAGACCTGACCGCCGATAAGTTCCAAGGCTACTATGACGATATGGATGGCATCTCCATCCCACAGCCTTTCTGTCAGAGTTTCACCGCTTTTGCCATCGCCATCAACTGGTTGCTGGACCGCATCCCTGGTTTCTCGAAACTGGACATCGACGCAGAGGGACTGAAGAGGAAGTTTGGTGTACTTGGTGAGCCTATCGTACTGGGTGTCATCGTCGGTGCTTTGATCGGTGCCGTGGCACAGTTGGACATCAAGAAGATCCTGTTCTTGGGTGTGACGATGGGTGCCGTGATGGAGTTGATACCCCGTATCACCAAACTCTTCATCGACGGTCTGAAACCCATCGCTGAGAAGACACAGGAGGTGGTGCAGAGGAAATGGGCTGGCAAGAAAGTGTATATCGGTATGTCGCCCGCACTGGTTATCGGTCATCCGACCACTCTTGTTGCCTCCCTGATCCTGATACCCCTTGCCCTGTTGATGGCTGTCATCCTGCCAGGTAATGAGTTCCTGCCCCTTGCCTCCCTTGCGGGTATGTTCTATGTGTTTGTCATGGTACTGCCCTATACGAAGGGTAACGTGGTGAAGACGCTGATTATCGGTATCATCACGGTGGGCATCGGATTGTGGTTTGTCACCGACATGGCTCCCGCCTTCACACAGGCAGCCCAGACGGTATATGCCCAGACACAGGACCCTGCCGCCAAGATACCAGAGGGATTCCAGGCTGGCGCGCTCGACTTCGCCTCCTCGCTCTTCGGATGGGTCATCTATAAGTGTGTGAACAACCTCCAGTGGGTGGGTGCTGGGCTCCTGACTATCATCACCATCGGTATGGTTGTCTGGAACCGCCAGCGCATTGCAAAGGAAGAAAAGAATAACAAATAATGGAAATATGAAAAAGACAATTTTGACATTCATGCTTATGGGAACGATAACAGTTGGTTCTGCCCAGCAGACCATGAATTTCCAGCAGGCATGTCATCCTACCGACGTGAAGCACTACGACACACAGACACTGCGTGACCGCTTCGTGATGGAGAAGGTGATGGCTGCCGACGAGATTAACCTGACCTATTCGATGTACGACCGTTTCATCTACGGTGGCGCCATGCCTGTGACGAAGGACCTGAAATTGGAGACGCATCCGCAGTTGCGTGCCGACTATTTCATGCGCAACCGTGAGTTGGGTATCATCAACACGGGTGGTGACGGTGTCGTCATCGTCGACGGACAGGAATACCCGCTCGGCTATAGCGAGGCACTCTATGTGGGTCGTGGCTGGCTGGGAAAGGACAAGAACGGTAAGGACATCGACTCCAACAAGGAGGTCATCTTCCGCTCGAAGGATCCCCAGAAACCCGCTAAGTTCTACCTGAACTCCGCTACCGCCCACCAGCACTACAAGACGCAGTGGGTGACCCTCGACGGTCGTAAGAACGGGAAGGTGCAGTCGTTGAAGGCTACCATCATCGGCACCAAGGACAAACCCCTGGGCACCCTTGCTGAGAGTAACCAGCGCACCATCAACCAGTTGATCGTGAACACCTCGCTGGAGGAGGGACCCTGCCAGTTGCAGATGGGCTTGACCCAGTTGCAGGCAGGTAGTGTGTGGAACACGATGCCCGCCCATACCCATGGTCGTCGTATCGAGGCATACTACTATTTCAACGTGCCTGAGGGGCAGCAGGTGAGCCATTTCATGGGTGAGCCCCAGGAGACCCGTGTGGTATGGCTGAAGAACGAGCAGGCTATCATGTCGCCAGAGTGGAGCATCCACTGCGCTGCCGCCACCTATTATTATACCTTCATCTGGGGTATGGCTGGTGAGAACCTGAACTATAATGACAAGGACAACATCCCTGTCAGTGACCTGAGATAATCGACATATCGTAAATATCACAAAAAAGTAAAAATATGGCTCCTGTACAAACTACTAAAATGTCCAACTTCCGTTGGGTCATCTGTGCGTTGCTGTTCTTGGCAACGACGATTAACTACATGGACCGTCAGGTCTTGTCATTAACATGGAAGGACTTCATCGCCCCTGAGTTCCATTGGACAGATGGTGACTACGGTACGATTACCGGTCTTTTCTCCCTGTTCTACGCTATCGCAAACCTCTTCGCCGGTAAGTTCATCGACTGGATGGGCACCAAGAAGGGCTACCTCATCGCCATCTTCGTATGGTCATTAGGCGCTGTGCTGCACGCCGGTTGCGGCTGGGTTGCCATGCAGGTCGAGGGCTACGACTCCATCGAGGCACTCCGTCTGGTGGAGGCAGGCAGTGACGCCGCTGTCGCTATCGCCACCATTTCGGTATGGTTGTTCCTGAGTTGTCGCCTGATCCTCGCTGTCGGTGAGGCAGGCAACTTCCCCGCTGCCATCAAGGCTACCGCCGAGTATTTCCCCAAGAAGGACCGTGCGTTCTCTACCTCTATCTTCAACAGTGGTGCCTCTGTGGGTGCGCTTGCCGCTCCCGCCACTATCCCCCTCTTGGCTCGTGCCTGGGGATGGGAGATGGCATTCGTTATTATCGGTGCCTTGGGCTTTATCTGGATGGGTCTGTGGATGTGGCTCTATGAGAAGCCAGCCAAGAATCCTCGTGTCAACCAGGCAGAGTTGAACTATATCGAGCAGGACAACGACCTTGCCGAGGCGCAGGATCGTGATGCCGTGAAGGAGGAGAAGACTATTCCTTTCTTGCAGTGCTTCACCTATAAGCAGACGTGGTCGTTCCTCGTTGGTAAGTTCATGACGGATGGCGTATGGTGGTTCTTCCTGTTCTGGGCTCCCGCCTACTTCAGCGACCAGTATGGCTACACCTCCGACTCCGGTATGGGTATCGCCTTGATCTTCACCCTCTATGCGATAGTGACGATTCTCTCTATTGGTGGCGGCTATTTGCCCACCTATTTCGTGGACAAGAAGGGAATGAACCCCTATCTGGGACGTATGCGTGCCATGTTCATCTTCGCCTGCTTCCCTGTGTTGGGCTTGTTCGCACAGCCTTTAGGAGCCTATAGCGCATGGTGGCCCGCTATCCTGATCGGTCTGCTGGGCGCAGGGCACCAGGCATGGTCGGCAAACCTGTTCTCCACCATCGGTGACATGTTCCCCAAGTCGACTATCGGTACGATAGTAGGTCTGGGAACGATGGCTGGCGGTCTGGGCTCGATGAGTATCAACCTCGGCTCTGGTAAGTTCTTCGACTGGGCTTCCGAGCAGGGCGCTGCTTTCTCGTTCTTCGGTTTCGAGGGTAAGCCAGCCGCCTATATGGTTGTCTTCTGCATCTGTGCCGTCGCCTACCTGATCGGCTGGTGCATCATGAAGGCACTCGTGCCTAAGTACAAGCCCATCATCGTGGAGTAATCATTAATGATATATCATTGCGAGAGTGGCACAACACCACTCTCGCTTTACATTACCCTATATACCAATGAAACAAGTACGACCGAAGAAGAATCTGGGTCAGCATTTCCTGACCGACCTGTCGATAGCCAAGCGCATCGCCGATACGGTGGATGAGCCATATGGTGCTATCCCTGTATTGGAAGTGGGGCCTGGTATGGGTGTGATGACCCAGTATCTGGTGGAGAAGGCTCGTCCTTTCAAAGTTGTGGAGATTGACCGGGAGAGTGTGGCGTACTTGAATGAGCATTTCCCCATGTTGAGGGAGAAGATCTTAGGGGAGGACTTTCTGAGAATGGACTTACGCAGCGTGTTCGGCGGTCAGCAGTTTGTGTTGACGGGCAATTATCCGTATGATATCTCCTCGCAGATATTCTTCAAGATGCTGGACAACCGTGACCTGATACCCTGTTGTACGGGTATGATCCAGCGTGAGGTCGCCTTGCGCATCGCCTCTGAGCCAGGCACGAAGGCATACGGCATCCTGTCGGTGCTGATACAGGCATGGTACGACGTGGAGTATCTCTTCACGGTCGAGCCTTCTGTCTTCAATCCGCCTCCCAAGGTGCAGAGTGCCGTGATACGTATGACACGCAATCAGGTGACACACCTGGATTGCGATGAGGACCTGTTTAAGAGAGTCGTCAAGACTGCCTTTAACCAGCGTCGCAAGATGTTGCGGGTGAGCCTGCGCCCCCTGTTCGATGCCGCCCATCCAGCCTCTGAGGGTTTCTTTGCTCATCCAATCATGACGAAACGCCCTGAGCAACTGACGATTGCGCAGTTTGTCGAGTTGACAAACTTGGTGGAAGGAGAATTTTGTGTTCGCACACAAGGTGTTGATATAGGTCAAGAATAAGCCCTTTTTTCCTCAAAATAAGAAAGATTTCATGGTGGCATCGTGAAATCTGCTTAACTTTGCATCGTGATTCAGAGGAACACTTAAGGTAAAAGAGAAAAGATTGAAAGGATAACACGGTTAAGTTGGTTAGTTAGTAGTTTTAGGTTAGTAGTAAGGTATTAGTTTTAAAAGAGAAAGCAATTTTTTAGTTATTAATAGGAAAAGAAAAGTAGCAGCCCTGAGGAGTGATCCCCAGGGCTGTTTTTATGCTTTCATCTGATTGACCCATTTCCCGGAGAAGAGTCGGATGAGGAAAAGAATGCCTCGGAAGGTGAGTTCCACCGCCATGGCGATCCACACGCCAGCGAGTCCGTAGTGCGGGGCGAGAATGGCAGCGAGTGTCAGTCGGACAGCCCACATGCTGGTGAGGTTCATGATGGCAGGCTTCAGCGTGTCGCCAGCACCCACGAAGACACCGTAGCATACGATTGAGGCGGCGAACATCGGTTCTGCGAAAGCCTCGATGCGCAGGCAGTAGGCTCCTAAGTCGATGATGTCGCCGACAGGTGTCAGAATGGTCATCAGTTCAGAGGCGAAGACAAACATCAGGGCCCCCATCAGTGTCATCACCACCATACCCAAGCCTACAGACATTCGCGCGAACGACTTCGTGAGCAGTTTCTTACCTGCTCCGAAACTCTGACCTACCAAGGTGGTGGCGGCATCGGCGATGCCGTAGCCAGGCATATAGCAGAGGCTCTCCACCGTGATGGCGAGGGAGTGGGCGGCAATGGCAATGGTGCCCAAGGGCGCCACGATGATAGTGCTTACAATCTGGGCACCTCCCATTAGTATGTGCTGCAGAGCCATAGGTGCTCCAATCTTAAAAGCATTATTGACAATGTCAGCCTGTGGGCGGAAAGACTTTCTCGGGCGACCTTTCAGTCTGAGTATCTCAGAGCGACAGAGGAGGAAGTATAGCATCAGCGCTGCTGTTACCAACTCAGCGAGTCCTGTACCCAAAGCAGCACCCATGACCCCCATGTCTGCCACATAGATAAAAAGGTAGTTGAATACTACGTCCAACACACACATCATGATGTTCAAGGCAGAGGGAATCCTCATGTTGCCCGAGCATTTCAGCATAGAGCCGGCCAAACCCTCTATTTGAAAGAAGATGCCAAAGACGCCTATCAGGGCGAAATAGAGTGATGCGTCGTGGGCGATCTCCTCTGTGCCTCCCAACCAGTAGGGCAAGGGGATACTGACAGAGAGGGCAAGAAGCGAGATGGTGAGGCTGAACAGTAGACAGCATACCAGTGACTGGCGCAGCACACGGCGGGCTCGCTCGAAATCGTTGGCACCGATGGCATGGGCGACCTGTACGGAGAAACCCATATTTGCCGCAGAGGCAAGTCCGCCCAACAGCCATCCTGTCGTCTCTACCAGTCCGATGGAAGCGGATGCCTTGGCGCCAAGATGTCCTACCATGGAGGCGTCGATGAAGAACATGACGGTGGCGGAGATCTGTGCCAATATACTGGGAATACTCAGACTGACGATCAGTCTGAGTTTCTCTCCCCGTGTCATCTCTCGACCTTCGCGAATAGATGCTAAAAGGGTATCACTATTGCCCAACGCCATTCGTCCCGATTATTCAGCCTCCAGCAGCAGTACTCGGCTTGACCAGTCGTTTTTCTTCGACCACTCAGGCTCGTTGCGATACGGTATGTCCAAGCCATGGCTCATCAGGTAGGCTCCACTGAAAGACTTGCCCTCCACGCTCAACGGTTTGAGGTCGATGCGGTTCAACTCGTGTACCTTATACATACGGTTGGCATCCAAGCCTGCCATCTTTACACGGGGCAGATGCTCGTTCTGGAATGACTCAGTCTTCCACCAGTAGAAGACAGCCTTGTCTTGCTGGTCGGTGACATACATCATTGAGGCGAGTCCTTTCTTGTCATAAGGCGACACCAGTCGGTAGATGTTGCCAAACTGTACGATGGGACGTATCTGTTTGTATTCGGCAATCGCTTTACGGCACAGTTCCTTCTCGTCGTCTGTCATGTTCTTGGGTTGGATCTCCATGCCTAAGCGTCCGCTCATAGCGACATCAATACGGTATTTTAGTGCCGTGGTGCGGAATACGGTGTGGTTGGGGGTAGCAGAGATATGGCTTGCCATAGCGATGGCAGGGAAGAAATAACTGGTGCCCCACTGCATGTAGATACGCTGCAGCGCATCGGTGTTGTCGCTGACCCAGAACTCGTCGAAGTAGGGAAGGATACCCCAGTTGGCACGACCGCCACCACTGGCACATGCCTGGATAGTGACATCGGGGTACTTGGCACGGATGCGCTGGCATACTTTCTCCAAACCACGATGATATTCGATATACAGGTGGCTCTGGTCATTCATAGTCAGATACTGAGAACCATGATTCATGATAGCCATGTTGGCATCCCATTTGATATAGTCAATCTCAGGATATTTCGACATCAGGTTGTCGACCACGCCAAATACGAAGTCCTGTACCTTGGGGTTGGAAAGGTCGAGCACGACCTGGGTGCCACCACGTCCTAAGACAGCCTCACGCTTGGGAGCCTTGACAATCCAGTCAGGGTGCTGCTCATACAGTTCACTCGTGGTGTTTGCCATCTCCGGCTCAATCCAGATACCAAACTTCACTCCGTTCTTCTTCGCGTCACGTAGCAAACCCTCGATACCCTCAGGCAGTTTGTTCTTGTCGACGACCCAGTCGCCCAGTGAGGAGTTGTCCGTCTTACGGGGGTATTTGTCGCCAAACCAGCCATCGTCCATGACGAACAGTTCTCCACCCATCGAGGCGATATCCGCCATCATCTGGTCCATACCTTTCTGGTTGATATCGAAATAGACACCCTCCCATGAGTTTAACAGAATCTTACGTTCTTTGTCACCATGTAGGAGCATATACTTGCGTCCCCATTTGTGGAAGTTACGGGATACACCAGAAAGACCTTGCTGGGAGAAGGTCAAAGCGAGTTTTGGCGTTACAAAAGTCTCTCCCTTTTTGAGGTGGTACTCCGAGTTATCCTCGTTGATACCTGCAAAGAAATAATGGTACTCTGTATCATCAGTGGTCACCTTCAGGCGGTAGTTGCCCGAATAGCATAAAGCAGCGCCAATCACCTGTCCGTAGTTCTCCTGTCCCTTACCGTCCAACGAGAACATCACCTCGGCATGGTCAGTATGGGAGTTGCGGGTACCGTCTTTGTTGACAATGACCTTCTGCCCTGGGGTCAGAGGCTCCTCCACCAACCGTGCCTCGTTAGCCCATGAGCCATAGAAGTGGCTGAGCCATACGTCACCCCGTCGGATGGGCAGCATCGCCGAGGCGAAAGTTGTCAGTGTGACAGTCTGTTTCTCCCCATTGGCGATCTCCGTCCATGTCTCTATCATATCCTCCTCCCGATACGCCTTGTATTTCAGGTTGACAGTGATGGGGTAGACAGGGTCTTTCATCTGTATGGTGGTGATGTCACCGCTACGCAGAACACCTTCCACCACAAGGGCAGTGGAGAGGTTGCCGTCAGCATGACGCATGGCAAGAGCGGCTTCGGCAGGGGTGTTCAGTCCATAGGCTGGGTAGGCGTCCATACGTCCCTCTACAGGAGTCTGCAGGTGAGCCAGTTCCGTACTGCTCAGTCTCGCTCCGAAATAAACATACTTAGGCTGTGCGCCCTTCTCCACGTCAAGAACCAAGGATACGTTCTTTGTCTCAATGACTACTTGCTCAGCCTTTGCCCATGATGCGGACAAACATAGCAAGGTAGTAATAATAAGTGTCTTTCTCATCATCATTATTGTTAGTTGTTATTGTTTTCATGATAGGATATGTGCGGATGGAGTGGGGTAGACCTCCTTGATGTCGGCAGGAATCCAGAACCAGAAGGTAGAGCCCTTTCCGACTTCACTATCCACACCAATCTGTCCGCCACACTGTTCCACGATAGACTTACAGATCGCGAGTCCCAGTCCTGAGCCCTGCACGAAGTCATTGAGTTTGACAAAACGCTCAAAGACCATTTCCTGCTTGTCTTTCGGGATACCCGAGCCCGTGTCCTCGCAATAGACAAAGATGCCCTTTTTGCCAAAGCGCATGTCTATGCGATAGCCCACGCAGATATGTCCCTCTTGGGTGTATTTCACCGCATTGGTCACGAAGTTGGTGATCACCTGTTGGATGCGCCCCTTATCCAACACAGTCTGTAGTTTAGTATGTGGGTTCTTCTTGATAAACTCCACCTTCGCCTCTTGTACACGTTGGGCAAGTGACTGGCACATAGTATCAAACTCCTTGGCAAAATCCACCTCTTTTGGAAGAATTTGTATCTGTGTATCTGAGATATTAGCGGCTTCGATAATATCGCTAATCAGGCGCAAAAGGATGTCACAGTTCGTACGGATAATGCGGATAAACTCTTTGCGCTCTTCTGGAGCGTCGATAGATCGTAATAGGTCAGAGAAACCAACGATGGAGTTTAAAGGGGTGCGTAGTTCATGCGTCATCGAGGCAAGGAACATACTCTTTTGCTGTCCGCTGTTCTCTGCACGCAGTGTCTCCTCTTTTAGTTTCTGCTCAGACTCTTTTTGCTCCGTAATATCCCGTATGATACCGAATGTGCTGTTGACATCCCCTTGCTCATTGCGGATAGGAAAACCTGAGATATTATACCATTTTTCAGAGCCTTCAGTACTGAATAAGGGCTTTTTGAAATGACGCTCCAAATAGAATGGCTTGTCCCACATATTCGGTGTCTCCAGCCCTTTCTTTACAGCAGATCTCTCATCGTCATCCACGCAATCGTAATATTCCTCAAAAGTGATAGTATGCTCTGATTTTCTCAGATAGCGTGTATATTCTATTGTTTTCTTGTCATAGTTGAGCCGCCAGACATACATATTGGTATTCTTCAGGATATATTGAAGTTGTTGCTCCAATTGGTTCATCTGGTTAATGGCTGTTTGCACCTCGTGATTCATTTTATGCATGCTAACGTCTCGGTCATGCTCCTCTGTGGCATCCATGGCAGAGACAATATAGTTGATTACATTTCCCTGCTCGTCCAACAAGGGGCGTACCTCATATTCTATATAAGTATCCTTGTCAGCATAGGGCTTATCCATACGCTGGCATGCTGCCTTTGCCTCTTTACTGCCTTGTGGGTAGATGTCATGGAAGATAGGAATGTCAAACATGGACGAATGTCGGAAATAACGCTCATTCTCGGGCTTGTCAAACTCACAAAGGGCTTTCATGGAGTCATTGGCATCAATCAGGGAACCGTTCTTGTTATAGAATGACATAGCAAGTTGTGGCATATTGCTTAGTCGCTCATATTTCTTCACCAAGTCATGAGCGGTTTTCTCCTCCTCTATATTTTCTGTAATATCGTTAATGGTATTGATGATATAGGTAGGATGTCCGTAATCATCGTACTCAACTAACGAGTGGCCTTTGAAATTCAACCATTTAGGATTTTCTGCAGTTCCAGTGTTCCATCGTTTGTCAATGGAAGTCTTCTGCTCACGTCCTGTTTCCATCAGGTTCATCTTATTCTTAAACTCCTCCTGTTCCTTGGGATGGATGTGGGCGACAAACTCCTCCAGCGACATTCCTTTATTAGGCAGGAAGGTGCCATAACGGTTGGTAAACTGATTGTTGGCGATGTCGTATTGCATCACATAGAAACGCCCCAAGTGTAATGCCTTGTACATCATTTCGTTCAGTTCCATAGAGTTATGCGACGCTTTCTTCGCATGTGACTGAGCAAGGCGAGTGAGTAAATAGCAGAAGGCGACCAATAAAATAATGGCGAGGATGATAATGACAGACATGGGAATCTGCTGTCTTACCGATATCTTTTCTGGATGAAACCAGCGGGTGTTGATAGCCTCTACCTCGCCGCTTTGCTTTAGGCGGGAGTAAATATCGTCAATCTCGTTAATCAAGTCTTTATCACGTCCAATGACATGAATATCGCTGACAGGAATATTGATTTCGTTCAAGGCAAAGTCTTCCTGTCCGAATCCCAATTCCTTCATTTTCCATTTCAAAGGCTCCTCTCCCCATACGAAGAATTTGTAATCGTTGTCACGCAACCCCAACATGGCGACTTTAGGCGACTGGAACTCAATATGGTTGATGTAGTCAGCGTCTTCGGCAAGAAAATAAGCCAGTGTATAGTCGGAAGGCTTTAATACGACACCTCCCTCGATTAATTGTCTCAAAGAAAGTGATGGTATGGTATCACCTCTCATGAGTACACGGATGCGATTGTAGTTAATGATATTCCGAGAGTAATAATATGGTGCCTTCTTGTACCTATGGGCATTGGCAAGAATCAGGTCGGCCTCGCCTCGCTCAAAAGCCTTGATGGCATTGCCCCATTCCTTGAGTAGGAACTTGCAGGGAATCCCCAATTGTTTCATGACAGCACGCATAACATCGATGTTAGAGCCTGCAGGCTCTCCTCGGTCATTCTGGTACTCGTATGGGGGCTTGTCCCAGTCTCCAGCGATGATAAGAGGATGCTCCTTATCATACTTCCCCTCATACGACCGTTGGGCGTTTATGGGGAGACTGGCTATCAACAGGATTACCAGTGTGATAGATTGTAGAAAATGCCTTTTATTAATCATATCAAATATATTTCTTACGTTTGACAACCGTGGCAAGGCATGGAATTGAAATCCATACAGTAGTGCCAAGTCCCTCCTCGGAATTGATATCCAGTGTTCCCCCCATCTGCTCTGTCAGTTCCTTGCAAATAGGGAGTCCAAGTCCGCTGCCCTTGTTGGGACCTGCGGCAAATCGCTCATAGATACGCTGTAGAATTTCCTTGCTAATACCTTGTCCCGTGTCTTCCACAGAGATCATCAGTCGTCGCCCAATATAGTCATAACGGGCACGTACTGTTCCGTTCTGAGTATACTGAGCCGCATTTACCACCACTTGCTCGATAATATGCTGGAGGTTAGTGGCGTCAATATCGACAATTAACTGTTGGTAGGGGTTCTCCACGATATAGTTGACACCCTCTCGTTGGTATCGCTCCCATCCTTGTTGACAGAATCCCTCAAAGACAGTGGCGAAGTCACAGGGCTGTTTGTGAATCTCTATCATGTGCGCATCCAGTCTTGACAGGAAAAGGATGTCATTAATCAACTGCAGCAGAAGGTCGGAGTTTTTAAGGATTTCCTGTATGAAAACCTCCTCGTCTTCTGGGGAATGCTCCATCTCGAAGAGTTCTGCGAATCCTACAACAGTGTTGAGTGGTGTACGAATCTCATGACTGACATTCTTCAAGAAACTACTTTTGATATTCTCTACCTCAAGTGCCAATTTTGTTTTTTGTGCCAATTGTTGCTCATTGTACATCTGCTCTGTCACATCACGGCATAGTCCAAAATAGTCTCTGAGTTTTCCGTCTTTGTCGTATGTCGGTACCATGTTGAATTGTAAGTGCATCAGTTTGTTGTCATGCACATGTATGCTGGTCATGATATCCGTGTCGATAGGTTTGGGCACTAAGTTATCCATGTTGTTAAGCAAGTGCATTGCTTTCCTCTTCGACTTGTCGTGTACCAAGGTCATACAGCGAGCCTGTGTGATTTCGTATTGTACCTTGTTAATACCGCTATAGATAATCAATGTGTGAGACTTGGGAGAGTAAGTTACCATGTGGACACCTCCAAACTGGAGCACATAGTTGATGTTGTTGATATATTCTGTCAGCGCATTGACAACATCTTTAGTGCGGCTCGTCTGTTCGTGTCGCTGTTTAATACCGTTCACACGGTCCGTCATGTCACGTCCGACAGCAAACATACCCATGAGTTGGTTGTCATCGTCATAGACAGTCATCAGGTGTATCTCGTGCAGGAGTTTTCCTTTACGCTTGCATGATTTCACTCTCCGCTCCTCTTGGGGAATCTTGTCGAGATTGATGATTTGGGTAAAATGATATCCCTCAGCCTCAGACATGTCGATATGGATGTCCAGCAGGTCATGGAAAGACACATGCTCCGCAAGCATCTCCTCACGGTTGCAGACATATGTCTCACAAGCCTTCTCGTTGATATTCACCAAAATGCCATTTTTGTCGAAATACATGATGCCCGTAAGAGGCGTGTTGAAAATAGCCCAATAGCGCATAGTACGTTCTTCGTCCAATTGGTGTTGCCGTCTTTCCTCTGTGATGTCTTTCTTTGTTCCGAGAATGATGAGGGGAACTCCATTCTTGTCCCTTCTGAGTACTGAGAGTGACATGAGGAAGTCATGTTCTTGCACGTCACCGTCCTCGCTGTCCTTGGCTCTCACGTACAGGCTGACCTCCTCTTCTTTCTCCTGATTTCCTTGGCTGTTCCCAAGTCGTTGTAGTGCGTTGCGCAGTTGCTCGAAATCACCAGAGTGGTAACGATGGGAGAACTCTTCCATTGTGTAGTTGAAAGAAGGTTGCCCTTTCTCATTACGCCAGGTAAACAGGTTGGTCCTTGTGTCGTACGTCCACATACGTACACGGCTTGCTTCCAGAATAAGCCCCAGTCGCTGGTTGTATTTCTTAGTGAGTTTAAGTAACTGACGTTCTTTGGTCCGATAGTTAATAGCGTATATAAGGAAAAGTATGATGATAATAGATCCAATCCCTGCGATATACCAAACCCATGATTCTATTTTTTTCTCATTACGCTCAGGATAGAACCATTTGTTCTGGATTTCAGTGAACTTATCAGCGGAGTTGAGTTCTGTGTAAATACTGTCAAGCCGTACAAGCAACTGTGGATTGTTCGACATGAACTTATACTCTCCATGCGGCATGTCCACGGGGGTGATTTGTACGTTATCAATCTGATATTTCTGAATGAGCCATTTCAGAGAGAGGGTATTCCATACGATCTGTCCGTCTTCATTCATACTCAGTTTCTCAATAGCCTCTCTCATGAACCTGGTCGGTATGGCATTCTCCTCCCAGCCATAGTCCTTCATAAGGTGGTGGCAGATGCTGTTGTCCCAGACAATGACCTTATGTTGCCTTAAATCACGGAAAGTGCGTATTTCAATGGGCTTGTCGATAGGAGTTGCGACACTTTGCGTGAAAAGGGTAATCGTATTGTTGCTATATCGCCCGAATTCGTCATTGAAACCGGCTGCAAGGGCAAACATCAAGTCGGATTTTCCTTCTTTGATGTCTTTGAAGCATTCCTGCTGGGGTTTCATCTTAATGATGTAGGGAATGTCCAGTTCCTTAAGCATAAGGCGAATCAAATCCACATTATATCCGTCAGGCTCTCCGTTTTCATTCAGGAAAGAATAGGGCCACAAGTCAAAAACATCCTCATAGATAAGTGGATGCTCTCGTGTATAGACCCTGATATTCTCATCTTGTGATGCTGCCAGACTGGGGGTACAAATAGACCATAGTGTTAGGGCAGCCCATAAATACATCATTTTTCTGGTTCTCATGTCAATCCGCTGATTTCTCGTATTTGTCAATTAAACAGGGAATCCAAATCCAGAATATGGATCCTTTTCCCACCTCACTGTCTACTCCAATCCTTCCATTGCATCTTTCGGCGATAGCCTTACAGATAGAGAGCCCGAGTCCAGTACCCTGTACGTAGTCGTTCAGTTTGACAAACCGCTCGAAGACTTTCGGACATTGTTCCTTGGGGATACCTGTTCCAGTATCCTCGCAATACACATAGATGCCGTTGTCTTGTATGCGATATCCTACTTTGATATGTCCTTCCTTGGTATATTTCACCGCATTGGTGACAAAGTTTGTGAGTACCTGCGTGATACGTCCCTCGTCCAGATGGGTCTCCAGCGTCTTGTAGGGATTCTCCTTGATAAACTGCACGTTGGGGTTCTCCACACGCTGGGCTAGTGACTGGCACATCTCATCGAAAGAGCGTGCGAAATCGCAGTCAACAGGTTTCATGATGAGTCCGTTGGAGTCCATAGCGGAGATCGCCATGATGTCGTTGATAAGTCGGAGCAGCATGTCACAGTTGTTGTGGATGACATGGATCAGTTCCCGTTTCTCCTCTGGGGTGCTCATCATCTGCAACAGGTCAGAGAAACCGACAATAGCGTTGAGTGGCGTGCGTATCTCGTGGGTCATATTGGCAAGGAAGACGCTCTTCAGACGACCAGATTCATTGGCGCGTTGTGTCTCATGCTTCAGACGCTCCTGCGCCTCAATGAATCGGGACATGTTACGTATAAGACCGAAGCAGCCGGTCAAATTGCCCTCCTCGTCGTAGATGGGGATGTTGTTGATCTGGTTCCATTGCATATCCTCCGTCTCATGGAAGACAGGGCGCATATAGCATAGGTATGCGACGGGCTTTGTGAAGTGAATCTCGGGGTGGGCAAAATTCTCCGCGATGGTGCCAGAATCGTCCAGGAAGTATGTCTCGTATTCCTCGAATGACATCTCTTTCTCTATCTCACTAAGTCCCTTGAAGAACTGGATCTTACGGTCTTTAAAAGAGGTACGCCATACACGCATCTCACACGCTTCCATCATGTATCTCAACTCCGTCTCATAGCGTTGTATCTCCTCATTTGCCTTCTGTATCTGGATGTCGTTTAACTTCGACTGGAGATACATCTCACGCTCCTCTGTGACATCACGGGTGGCGATAGCGATATAGAGTAGTTTGCCATTCTCATCATGGATGGGGTGTAGACGTATCTCCAAGAACAGGTGCATGTCACGCTCAGGGATATCACTTCTTGAACATACCCAGAATTCCTCTATGTGGTTCTTGTCCACATGCTCACGGAATGGGGGAGTCTCGAAAAGATTGGTGTTGGAGAAATACCTGTCTTCCTCCTCGCTGTCGAAATTGCAGATCTCGCGCATCTTCTTGTTGGCATCCAGTAGCCAGCCGTCTGGGGTATAGAATGACAGACCGATAATCGACTGCTCGAAGATCAGTTTGTACTTTTCTGTCAACTCCGTCTCACGCTCTTGTTGCTCTAAGAGTTTTGTCTCGTCTACCAAAGTGCTGACGATTCCACGTGGATGGCTCATCCCCGGCAGGTACTCTGCGATGCTTACATTATACATATTTCCCCAACGAGGTTTTCCTCCGCTGTAATCAAAGTTCCAGCGGTAACGGAACTCCTTCCGTTTTGTCTCGCCTTCAATCATTTGATGCAGCGATCTAAGAACCTCAGGCAAGTCGTCTGGGTGCACATGGCTCTTCCACTCATCAGATGAGAGACCCTCGTCAGGAATCATGTGCCCGTAAAGTTTGAAAATCCGGTTTTGGGGGATGTCAAAATACACGACATTAGCCTCACTGATCTTAACAGCCTGTTCCATGATGGCGCTGATGTTCTTTGTCACTTGTGTTGATCGGCGTATCCTACGTCGTACGATTCTGTTAGAGATGATAACAGCAATAAATGCGATAGCGACAAATACCGTCAGGGACCAAGGGATCAAGGATGACGACTCCTTGGCAGGCAGTACCTGTAATAGGGGGAAAATGTTATATAGCGTAGTCATATCCACAAACATTCGTTAAATCATTATCTCACTCTTCTTCTCTATCCGGGTTGCCTCACAGGGTAGGAATACCCATACAGTACTGCCTTTACCCTTCTCTGACTGTAACTCGACAGAGCCTCCCATCCTCTTGACAATCTCCTCGATGATAGGCAGGTCGAGACCTGTACCACAGAGTTTCTCGTTCTCGTCACGGGCAAAGCGTCCAAAGGCTTTGGGAAGGGTCTCTGGAGAGATGCCGCCGCCAGTGTCCTCTATGCTGATGACTAATTCCTCTCGGCGGTACTCATATTTTGCCCGGACATTTCCTTTTCTGGTAAAGGAGGCGGAAAGCATACATAGTTTTTGGATAACTTTTCCTAACTGCTCGGCATCGCCACTGATCACCAAGTGCTCATAAGGGTTCTCAATAGAGGTTTTCACCTCAGGATTGATACTGCTCCAGCCCATTTGGCAATAGGCATCAAAATACTCGGCAAAATCAAAACTGTTGTTCTTGAACTCCACCATGTCGGCATCGAGACGGGAAATAAACAGGATGTCGTTGATGAGTTGTAACAGTTCGTTCGTGTTCTTCTTGATCTCATCTACAAAGACGGGCTCGTCGGCTTCGTCATGCTCGGTCTCGAACAATGCCGCATAGCCCAAGATGGAGGCGAGTGGTGTTCTGATCTCATAACTCATATTGGTGAGGAACGACTCCTTCAGCAACTCAGCCTCTTGTGCTTTCTTTGTCTCCAGAGCGAGTTGGCGTTCGGTTTCAACCATATCCGTCATATTACGGCACATGCCAAAATAGTGACTTACTTGTCCTTGCTTGTCAAGGATGGGAATCAGATTGAACATCAAGAACACCTGTCGTCCTTTGTTGTCACGTATCTCTGTCTCTATGGTAAGTTCGATAACACTTCGTGTGAGGTGGTCCATGCGGTTCAGGACACTGGATACCGAGCGGCGGAAACGAGGGGTCGCAAGTCGGATGCAGCGGAGTTGTGATAGCCTGATCTTTGGCTTTCCGATGATGTCGGAGAGTTCCATGGTGAAACTGCTCGGATAATAGTTGACTAACAGTACTTTGCTGACCTGCAGCGTATAGTTGATGTTGTCGATATACTCTTTGATATGCTGAGTTGCCTTCTTCAGTAGGATGGCGCCCTCTTGGCGCTGATGGAACGACTCGACCAATTCCGTGACGTTGCGACCGGCGACGTAGATACCCTCCAGGTTCCCATCCTTATCACGAATGGCGTTAACGATAGATTCATAGTAAAATAAGCCTCCCTGATTCGGCAATATGAGTGATGCGTCATTCGTGTTGTATTTGGAGAAATCAATGATGGTGGTAGTGTGAATATAATCATTGTTCTCTAACTTGATACTCTTTAATAATTCTTTTCCCAAGTGGGGCTTCTGTCCAAGATATTTATCAGACTCTGTCACCTGGAATGTCTTATGGGCAGTTTCGTTGATCTCAGTGAGTATACCGTCTTTGTCGTAGTACATCATGTCAATCAAGGCGGAGTTGAAAACGGTGTGGTAGCGCATCAGCAACTCATTTGCATGCTCTTTTTTTTCGTGTTCAGCGGTGATATCGTGCTGTACTCCTAAGATACGGGCGACATGCCCTCTCTCATTCCTATGGTCGATGGACAGATGTATGCTGTAATGTTTTACGTCACCATTGTCGGAATTACTTTTCACATTAACAGTAGATGACAGACGACGGTTCTCGCTGATGTCGAAGATAGCGGCGCGCATAACTTCGAAATCGTCACGATCGTAGAAATGGGCGAAATCGATGGGGTTGTATTCCTCTGTCAGTATACCGGTCTCAGACAATATTTTGTAGTGTCGGGTATTGGTGTCATATACCCAGAGCCGGAGTCTGCCAGCCTGTAAGACGAGGGCAAGACGGGCATTTTGGCTCTTTTGGAGATTGTTGATGTCATGCTCTCTGAATATGTAGAGGAAATTATAAAAGAGTAGAACAAAAGTGGAGATGAAAAGACCTGCTACTATATAGACATGTATATGTTCGGCATCGAAGAGCACGTCTTCTTGGAATCCTTTTGCTATTAGAATATCAGGAATAAGCGTTAGGATAGCGAGGATGGTTAGCCGTGGATTTTCTTTGTATTGTCTTTTTAGATTCATTGTTACTGGGTTTGGATATATGCTAATCAGTTTACAAAGATAGGATTTTTCAGCCAGTTAACAAAATTTTTGGGCTCCTTTTTAAAAATTAGGCACGAATGGAGCCCATTCGTGCCTAATTTTTAATCTTTTTAAGATTTGTATCTGTTTTATAGGGGATACTCATCGAAAGCGTAAAGCACAGTCGAGAGGTAACGCTCTCCCGTATCAGGCAGCAATGCCACGATGGTCTTGCCTGCATTTTCAGGGCGCTGGGCAATGACAGAGGCGCCATAGGCAGCGGCACCAGATGAGATACCTACCAATAGACCGTCCTGCTGGGCAAGTTCACGTCCTGTGCGGATGGCGGCATCGTTCTCAACGTCCAACACTTCGTCAATCACACTGGCGTCATACGTCTTGGGTACGAAACCGGCACCGATTCCCTGAATCTTGTGAGGACCACTCTGTCCGCCGTTTAGCACGGGAGAGGAGGCGGGCTCTACAGCGATGATCTTGATGTTGGGGTTTTTCTCTTTCAGGAATTTTCCTACACCCGAGATGGTTCCGCCTGTTCCTACACCTGCCACGAAGATGTCAATTTTCCCATCAGTGTCTCTCCATATCTCCTCTGCCGTGGTAGCATAGTGCTTGGCGGGATTGGCAGGGTTCTCAAACTGTTGCAGGATGATAGATCCAGGGATGTTGTCACGCAGTTCTTCTGCGGCACGGATGGCTCCTGCCATGCCGTCCTTACCACTGGTCAAGCGCACCTCTGCACCGTATGCTTTTACCAGGTTTCGACGCTCTACGCTCATGGTCTCGGGCATGGTAAGAATCAACTTGTAGCCTTTCACTGCTGATACAAGGGCAAGTCCTACACCAGTGTTACCACTGGTTGGCTCGATGATGGTGGATCCTAGTTTAAGGAGTCCTTTCTGCTCAGCGTCCTCGATCATAGCAAGTGCAATACGGTCTTTCACGCTGCCACCTGGGTTGAAATACTCTACCTTGGCAATAAGAGGAGTCTTCAGTCCTTTCTTTGCGGAGAACTTGCTCAGTTCGAGCAGTGGGGTGTTACCAATAAGGTCTGTCAGTTGTTTTGCAATTTTAGCCATAATTTATTTTTATTTGTTAAATCTTTTCTAATGCTTGTGAAAGGTCGGCGATGATGTCGTCGATATGCTCTGTTCCGATGCTGAGTCGAACGGTAGCAGGAGTGATGTGCTGCTGCTCCAGTTCTTCTGGCGTCATCTGAGAGTGAGTGGTGGTATAAGGATGGATCACAAGGCTCTTTACGTCAGCGACATTGGCAAGTAGCGAGAATATCTCCAGAGAGTCAATAAATTTCCAAGCCTCTTTCTCGCCGCCCTTAATCTCGAAGGTGAAGATGCTGCCACCTCCGTTGGGGAAGTATTTCTGATAGAGTGCGTGGTCCTCATGGTCGGGCAGTGAGGGGTGGTTCACCTTTGCCACCTTCGGATGGCTCTTCAGGAAGTCTACCACCTTCAGCGCATTCTCCACATGACGCTCTACACGCAGGCTCAGTGTCTCTACGCCCTGCAAGAGGATGAAAGCGTTGAATGGGGAAATGGTGGCGCCTGTGTCACGCAGAATGACGGCACGGATGCGGGTGACGAAAGCAGCGGCTCCTGCCACATCGGCGAATACGGCACCATGGTAAGAGGGGTCTGGCTTGGCAAGAGTTGGGAACTTGTCTGCATTTGCCTTCCAGTCAAACGTACCACCGTCTACGATGACACCACCCAGAGAGGTACCATGACCGCCCAAGAACTTCGTGGCGGAATGTACGACGACATCTGCGCCGTGCTCGATGGGGCGAATCAGGTACGGAGTACCGAAGGTGTTGTCGATGATAAGGGGAATATGGTGCTTATGGGCAACCTCTGCGACTCCCTCAATATTCGTGACGTCTGAGTTGGGGTTACCGAAAGTCTCTACGAACACAGCCTTTGTGTTTGGTTGGATGGCAGCCTCAAGGGCGGCAAGATCGTTTACCTTTACGATAGTGTTGCTAATGCCTTGGGTGGCGAGGGTGTGGGTGATGAGGTTGAAAGAGCCGCCATAGAGGTTATCGGCTGCGACGATATGCTCACCGGCACCAGCGATGTTCTGCAGTGCGTAGGTCACTGCTGCGGCACCACTTGCCACGGCGAGACCAGCCACACCACCTTCCAATGCGGCGACACGATCCTCGAACACTCCCTGTGTGGAGTTAGTCAGACGGCCGTAGATGTTGCCTGCGTCACGAAGACCGAAACGGTCAGCGGCATGTTGTGAGTTACGGAACACGTAGGAAGTGGTCTGGTAGATGGGCACAGCGCGAGCGTCGGTAGCGGGGTCGGGCTGTTCCTGTCCTACATGTAGTTGCAAAGTCTCGAAGTGTAATTTCTTGTTGCTCATAATCTTCTATTTTATATTATTAATATTTTACTACGTCTTTAAAACATGTTATGGATGTCCTTTCGACAGTGCAAAGGTACGGTGATTTTCCCATACCCGAAATAGCACAAATGGGGCATTCTGCATACCACGATTATGGTATTCTGCAAAAATGCCCCATTATTAATAAGGTGTAATATGAAGGCGGAACCTCCTGCCTGCGAAGCCCCTACCTTCGCCCCTCGAAGGTAGGGGCTTCCTCTTTTTTAGTTGGTTTTGCGGATAACGTGGCAAGGATTGCCTACAGCAATAGAATCAGAAGGAATGTCCTTGACTACCACGCTTCCTGCACCAATGATACAACGGTCGCCAATCGTTACTCCTGGACAGACTGTCACACCGCCCCCCAGCCAGCAGTCTTCACCGATGGTTATCGGAGAGCATCGCTCTATGGGCTTGCGGCGCTCGATGTAATCCATAGGGTGATTAGGAGTCAGGAACTGGCAGTTCGGACCAATCTGAGTGTTGGACCCGATGGTGATAACACCTCCGTCAAGCATGGTGCCATTATAGTTGATAAAAACATTCTCACCCAGTTTGATGCCATGTCCATGGTCGCAATGGAATGGTGGCGCTACCGTGGATGATTCAGGGATGCCCGGAATCAAGTCCTCTATCGTCTTCCTGTAGTCATCATCCTCTACGGTCATTGTTTGCAGTTTCGCACAAAGATGCTTGGCTTTGTAATAACTCGCCAGACATTCTTCGCTTGTGAAGTCGTAGAACTCTTCACTGCGCATCTTTTCAAATTCTGTCATAGCCAAATTCACATAAATACACTTAAATCTGAGCACAAAGTCAAATGAATTAACCCTTCTTTCGTTTAATCCAACTCTTCAACCGATTATAGCCCTCTACCCCAAGAATCGTTAGACCTCCATACTGACAGGTCTTTGCCATTCCAAAAAGGATTGTCCAAAGAACTCCCTTCGCAGTAGCACTGATAGGAAGCAACATTTGAGCAAAGGACAGGATGTAGAAAGGTATGCAGCACAGCAGGACTATTACGCCTGTCCTGAAAGACAGCGACTGAAGCCACCTTTTGACCTTATCCCATTGCCTCACGCAGCACCTTTTCATAACTGCCTAACTTTATATTCTCTGATTGGATGACCCTCAATCTGGGGTGTTGTTGTCAATATCATAATCGTATATTATCTTTATCATTCTGTAAATTCTATAATTGCACTTACCTCATTTCCGATTGATAGTGAAACAATAATGCCTTCCTCTATCTGGAACTGTGTCGGGACAAGCATATCGCCCAACTTTGCAGCAACACGATACTCAACCCTCAGTCCTCTTACCTCAAAGTCCTCTGGCAACAATTCCATAGCCATACGGATATAGTTGGCGTTGTTCAGGTGCTTGTTGTAGTCGATGTCAGCACGAAGAACTTTGATGGGGGCGAGCGTTTCGCCACCTTCCTTTGGCGGAATGATTCGCCGGTCTTTGTAGTTCATTTCTAACTGAGGCTCCAGAGACATTGAGGCAATCGTCTCCTCATCCACTCGCTTCAATTTTCCATTTGATTTGTCTACAAATGCCCCCATGCTCCATGTCTTGTAGCAAGGTTTCCCTTCTGCATCATAGATGAATGTGTTGCGGAAACCGAACATGGGCTTCATGCCATAGACAGAAGTGGTAACGGTCAGTTCCTCTTTGTATTCAGGCACTCGTATCACCTCCACTTGACGGGATGCCAGCAGTTGAGCCATATTCTGCTCTGTGAAATACTGCTTCACACCTGGCTCTGAGTCAATCCACATTTCAGAGCAGTCTTGCATCATCTGGAGTGCTGAGTATAGTTTCAGCCGTCCTTCGCTGTCACAGGTACTTGTTGTTACTTTATAATTCAAACTATACATATTCATTCGTTAGAAGTTCTTAGCCAAATGTGTTATATCTTTAGGGGCAATGGCGAACTTATGATAGCCGTCACGAGTCAGCGTCAGTCTGCCTCCGTCTTGCTCTTCACCTGCTGCCAGAACTGCTTGCCGTCAGGACTTGTGCCAGCACCGCTGAGATAGATGTAGGTCATGCGCTCCTTGTCGGGCATGATGCTGGCAAAGTGCAAGGGTATTTCCTGAGAGATACGCACATAAATGTCCTTTGGTGTACCAACAGATGTGATGCCGGCAATGAAGAACACGGCATCGTAGCCCTTGAAATGCTCGTCACCTTCCTTCAACGCCATGAAGTCCCGCACCAGATATTCTTCCAACTTCTCATGCTTGATGCCCGTCGGCTTGCGGCTGACAGACAACACCTTTTCCACTGCTTCGACCTTGAGCAGTTCGAGCAGCGTTCCTTCTCCCACATATCCTGTGGCTCCTGTTAATATTACTTTCATTGTATCTCTAATTTCGGTTTTACTGGATCTGTAAGACGATAGGCGTGGTCGCTCCAGAAACTCCTTCATCAGTCGGGCAATCTCTGTGTGATGGCTTTCTAAAGCGAAGTGTCCGTCCTTCACTAATTGCTCTCCGATATGAAGTCCCCGCTTGCCCTCCTTGACGGCATAACTCATGTTACAGACGTGACCGCAACGCCCAGATAATATAAAGTCCGACTATCTCATTCGTCTCACCATCGATGGCATTCCATAGCCTCACTGGTATCCGTTTCCCTGTATTTCCTTATTTCAATCATTAGACAATTCTCTTAAACTTTGTTGTATTAACTGGGCAAAGTTAATGAATTCTCTGCATTTTTCGTATATTTGCACCTGATATTTAGGAATGTTTATGATTGAGCAAGTAGAGATAACCCTAAAACCGAAGTCTCGCGGATTCCATTTGGTGACCAGCGAGATTCTGAGCCAGTTGCCTAAATTGCCAAAGACGGGCATCGTGAATATATTCTGCAAGCATACGAGTTGTGGGCTGAGTATCAACGAGAACGCAGACCCTGATGTTCGTGTGGATATGGAAACTATCTTCAACCGTCTTGTTCCTGAGAACCGGCCAGAGTACGAGCATACCTTGGAAGGTGCTGATGACATGCCTGCTCATGCCAAGTCAACATTGAGTGGTGTAAGTCTGACCATACCCGTTACGGATGGGCATCTGAACATGGGAACCTGGCAGGGTATCTACTTCTGCGAATATAGGAATTATGGTGGGGCAAGAAAACTGGTAGTAACAATAATTGGAGAACACATATTTTAACGTGCATGCCACTTATAGGGGAAGAAGCGGCTTATTCACAGGAGTGAGGAGCCTGTTTACAGGGATTTAGTGGACTACTAATGAGTTTACACCTATAAGTGAACGTATTTTCACCTATAGGTGCAAATTGATGCGTGCCACTAAGGAACGCGCAGACAAGATTGGGCATCCTTGCGTGGACCTGTTGGTTGACAAGGGGAATCCTGACGGTGAAGCCTTATACGCTTCTGTTGGCTTCCGCTATGCGAATAAAACATTCTTCTGTATACCAACATCAACACCATATATCGTTTCATCCTCGCAAATTACTGCAATATCGACGTAGGTATGCAGGCTGCAAAATTATTTATCTGGATTTTTTCAAAGATAATTTTAAAAAAGTATTACCTTTGCACTCGCTCACTCACGCCGAGCCGGCTTCGTAAGATGTTGGAGCGGCTACAGGGAGGGAGTTCTACATTTCTTCATCGTTGCGTCTTTTATGGGATTCGTTACTTCTGAATCGTATTCGAATTCTGATTGTAGGCCTTGGCCACGCACTTCCACTCGCCGTCAATCTTCAACAGCAGCAGCACGTCGGTGAAGTCGATGCTGCCGCCCCAGCCTTCTTCAAGCACACGGACAACGGCCAGCGTCTCTTCCAGTTCCAGCACGTCGATGCGCGTCTTGAACTCCTCACCGGCACCTACGGTATCTACGTTGTGATAGAACTGCTCGATGCTGCCACGCTCCAGTTTGCCATTCAAAAATCCAAACAGGCAGGCATCCTCGGTGAACAACTCTTTTGCATACTTGCTGTTGCCCTCGGCAACGCTACGTGTAAACTTGCTTGCAGCCTCTACGACTGCATTGTAATCTGCGATGTTACTTCTCATCTTTCCTTTGCTTTAAAATTAAACGATGTTTGAATCTGGGTGCAATGATGCGAGTTAGCGAGAGCAAAGAGAGCGTGCTCTCATTTGCCAAGCGTGAGCATCATCGCCGTTTTCGACTGCAAAGGTACGACGATTCCGACATATAGACTTTTCTATTTAGTTCAACTTTTCTTTCCCTTTAGTCCAAAAAGGCAAGACAAAATGGTGTGCCACAAAAATTGGCTACCATTGTTTCCGTTCCTGATATGCAATAGAAATACTCGCTGGCATGTACTATCATAACCGAAAGACAGGCAAAGACTCGGATATAGTCAAGAAAGACTATCCTCCCCGCATTTTTTTCCACTTTATTGATCATTTTGGTATTATTATCTCTTAAACTATTTTGTAAATGTGAGGGCAAAGTTATGGAATTTATGGCAGATTTCGTAAATTTGCACCTGATATATTTATGAATTTATCGCTGCCGCATTGCAAGCACAGACGACCAGCCTCACTACGAAAGGAAGGGGCTACGTCAGCAATGATACCACCAACCACGATATTCTGGATGGTTTTACAGTCAGGGCAGGACTGTTATCTGTTGACGAAACAATCCCCGTCCTTTCATCTCCTCACCCTGCTTGTCGTACTGCTTGCGCTTACCAGTGGGAGGTGCTGTCAGGGTTATTTTAACGACTGCTGTTCTCTCCAGACTGTGTGCAATAGCATCGTCGAAAGCGGTCATGTGGTGAGGAAGAAAACTCAGACAGATAGCCCTCAGAGCCTCATATTTGGAAATTATTATTTCTGCTGCGAAGATACGAAAAAAGTCCCGCTTTATAGTAAAACGGGACAATTTCTTAGGATTATTTATAGGTATAGATTACTTTATCTCACGCTCCTGTATCGCCTTACCTGAACCCCAGGCTGTTCCAACTTTCTCACCGACAACGCGGTATTCGTTCTTTGCCGAGTCGAAGATGACGGGCTGCAACTTGCCGAGGTCGATGTTGCCCTCTTCATCAAGGATGCTTTCATCAGCGCTCATGTTGACAATCTCACCAACCACTCGTGCGCCACCGTTCTCGTCTTCATCGAAGGTAACCACCTTGCACTCCAAGGTCAACTTATACTCATTGATAATAGGTGCATCCACGTTGGGACTCGGTGTAATTGTGAAACCAGCCTTCTTCACCTTGTCAGGCACGTCGTTGCCGGAAACGATGCCGAAATAGTCGCTCTGTGCGATGTCATCCTTCGTGGCGAAACTGACGGTGAAGGCCTTCTTCAGGCGAATGTTGTCTGTGGTCTTGTGCTTTGAGAGTTCGAAGGTGATGTGCGCTGGTCCGCACTGACCACCCCAGGCTGCCATCATCACATCGGGATTCTCATTCTCGTCCCATGTGGCAATCATAATGGCGGGCAGAGGCGTAATCACTGCCTTGTCGCTGAAGTTCTTGCGACCTTCTACGGCCTTTACTTCCACTTTCTCCTTTGCAGGGTTCTCGTTCACGTTTGCATCTGTCTTTTGCTCCTTGTTTCCACAGGCTGTCATGAGCAGTGCGCCTGTCAGCACGAGGGCTGATGTTCTGATTAATCTTTTCATATTATTTGGTTTAAAATAGTGTCTATGACTGCGACGGGGCATAACCGTATTGTTGCTTGAAGATGCGGCTGAAATGAGTGGGATTCTCGAAACCAAGACTATAGGCTACATCAGCAACGGAGAGGCTTGACGAGCGCAGCATATCATGGGCTTTCGACAGCCGCTTCGCACGAATCCAGCGGGCGGGTGGCTCCCCATAGATGTCCTGGAATTCGCGCTTGAAACTCGACAGCGAGCGGCCAGAGAGGTAGGCCAGTTCGTCGAGGGATATGGGCGATG
>JAFUFD010000098.1 GCA_017470055.1 Prevotella sp.
ACTCCAATTGCTTCATAAGAATATCCTTAATCTGCTCTCTCAAAGACAATGGTTGCATCACCTCAAGGTTCTCTCCATAGAGCATTATCTTACCTCGCAGTTCACGATTGGGTTCAATTACAAGAGTAACTTCACCATAACCTCCAAAGATGTTCTTATTTGGCATATCTATACTATTTAGGTTTCTGCAAAGATACAACAATTTATTGATATGTCGATATTTTTCTTGCTTTTTGTAAAAATATTTATTATAATATATACTATCTATTTTAACGTGAGTTCGATGAATTTTGTTTTCATGCGTGTCAAGACGTTTTCCGTCACTAAAGTCTCCGATAGTGAAGACAAGAGCCTTCCATCCTTGACACGAGAGCCTCCCATCAGCCATCGGAGACTGCCCGTTCCTCAATCGGAGGCATGATAGTCTTGCGGTGGAGGCTTACAAACACATGATGGAAGGCATCAAAAACAAAGAACGATGATGTTCTGAACGCGGGTGCAAAGGTACACAAAAATATTTTTCTATGCAAGGGGGGGGCGTTACCAAGTCCAAATACTTGAATAGGGATATTACCTTTTTCATAATACTTTAATTTAAATGACGCCACAAAAATAGTAAAACCATTCATTTCCTACAAGAAAAAAGACATCACAAGCCTTGTGAAAGAGCAGAATGACCCTCTCTGTCCCCCCTGTTGAATCCCTATTTTAGAAAAAACCATTAAAGAGAAACCAGATACTCCTATTGAAGTTAAAGCCAAGAAACTGCTTAAGGAGATGAAAAAAACAATGAATAATTTGGTACAATTAATTAAAATTCTTATCTTTGCAGCGAATATAAGAGTCACTGAACCATTATGTTAGGAATTAAGACAAGGCGAACCCCTATTGGGGGACACATTGCGAATCAGATTCGTGATGCCGTTGCCCGTGTCGCTAATGGGCAACTTAATGCGCAAGAAAAAGCGAGTGTTGAACGCTCCAAACGAATAAGAAGCCAATATAAGGCACGTTGGATTGGTCTTGATGGAAAAGAATTATAACTTAGACATAGTGAGGGCTGATAACATATCGGCCCTTTCTAATTTCAAGTGCGGTGTAAAGTCCATGGATGATTTCATCCACGACCAAGAAAATGGACTAGCAAAATTTATCAAACTACGCCTTTCAAATTTGTGGTTGGTTCTCGAAGAAGGAAAGGCTGTCGCATTTTTTGCACTTAGTAAAGACGCTTTGGTACTCAATAACGAGGATAGACGTAACATAGAGAGCAAGGATAAGAATGCTGCCGCCTTGCCTACAGACAATGATGCTGATAAATTCTGGGATAAAGAGAAGTTTCCCGCCTTTGAAATCGACTATTTAGCAGTATGCAAGGAAATGCGTGACAATCCTGATGAACATATTGGAACGTTCATCATAGAAGAAATATGCAGAATGGCTGATGCAGATATCTTCTCAGCAACTATGTTTTTGACCGTTGAGGCATTAGACACTAATGAATATAGTGCCGTCAAGTTCTATCAGAATTGTGGTTTCGAGTTTAGCGATGTTGCTCAAAACAAGTACAATTATGATACCATGTTTGGCAATCAGCCCACCACTCGCCGAATGTACAAAATCATTATTCCGATAGAAGAAGTGTAAAAGATAATGACTGACGACAAGATACTACGGATGCAGCAACTCGTAAGGGAGTTGAACGAGGCTTCGGACGCATACTATAACGGACGAGGCGAGCGGATGACAGACTATGAATGGGATGCCCGTTTCGATGAACTGAGACGACTGGAACAGGAGACTGGGACTACCCTGCCCGACTCCCCTACGCAGAAGGTCTCGGAAGACCAGATCACGGGACAGAAGGAGGAGCATGAGTACGCTGCCCTCTCCCTCGCCAAGACAAAACTGACGGGCGACCTCGTGAAATGGGCGGAGGAACGACCCATCTGGATATCGTGGAAACTGGACGGACTGACCCTCGTCGTGACTTACGACAATGGTATGCTGACGAAGGTGGTGACTCGTGGCAACGGACATATCGGCACGAATATCACCCACCTCGCCAAGGCAATCAGCGGCATCCCTTCCCAGATCAAGGACCAAGGACATACCGTCATCCGTGGAGAGGCTGTCATCAGTTACGACGACTTCGACAGGTTTCTGATGGAGAGCGGTGAGGACTATGCCAACCCCCGCAACCTCGCCTCGGGCTCCCTGACACTGAAGGATGTGGAGGAGGTGAGGCAGCGACATATCCAGTGGATTCCCTTCACCTTGGTACATATCGACGATGATATCATCTCATGGGGTGACCGCATGACATGGCTGGACCAACAGGGCTTCCATACGGTGGAGCACCGCCTGGTAGAACATCCCGACGAAGATGCTGTGGAGCGTGTCATCAACGCCTTCACCGAAGAGGTCACCTCTAAGAGGAACCCCTTCCCCGTCGATGGTCTCGTCATCTGCTACGACGATACGGAATATGCCCAGACAGGTAGTGTCACAGGACATCACGCCACCAAGGCTGGACTTGCCTTCAAATGGCAGGACGAGGCTGCCGACACGATACTACAGGAGATAGAGTGGTCGTGCGCCGCCAGCACCATCTCGCCTGTCGCCATCTTCCGTCCTGTGGAGTTGGAGGGTACAACGGTGAAGCGCGCCTCGCTGTGTAACATCAGTGAGTGTGAGCGACTGGGCATCGGTACGAAGGGTACGGAGATCAGTGTCATCAAGGCAAACAAGATCATCCCGAAAGTCATCAAAGTCATCCGCACTGAGGGGACACTGGAGATTCCCCACGAATGTCCCGTCTGCCACGCCCAAACGGAGATACGCATCAGTGAGGCGAGTGGCACGAAAACCCTCCACTGCACCAACGGCGAGTGTCCTGCCAAGCAACTGAAGAAGTTTGCCCGCTTCGTGTCGAAGGAGGGCATGAACATCGACGGTATCTCAGAACAGACGCTCTCGAAATTCATCAACCTGGGTTGGGTCAGCGAGTATGCGGACATCTACGACCTGCGCAGTCATATCCGTGAACTTGCCCAGATGGAGGGCTTCGGAGAGAAGTCTGCCTCGAATATCATCCGCAGCATCGAACGCTCTGCTAACGTAGAGGCACATCGCCTACTCTATGCCTTGAACATCCCCCTTTGTGGTATTGATGTCTGCAAGCGACTGCTCAGCGCCTATCCTTTAGAGGAACTGGTGGCGGAAGCCGTCAAGGAGACAGGCGACTTGTTCGAGCCATACCAAGAGGCTTCGGAGGTCTTCGCCCACGTCAACGGCATCGGCCCCGAGAAGTCGGCATCGTTCGTCAACTGGTTCCGTGACGCCCATAACAGACAGCGTTATGAGCATCTGCGGGAGAAGATACAGGTGTCGCAGGCATCGAGCGAGCCCACTGGCAACAAGTGTGAGGGAGTGACCTTCGTCGTGACGGGTGATGTCCACCATTATAAGAACCGCAATGAGTTGAAGGCGTATATCGAGTCGCAGGGCGGCAAGGTAGCCTCTGCGGTGAGTGGGGCGACGAGTTATCTGATTAACAATGATGTCACCTCGACCTCGGGCAAGAACCAGAAGGCGCAACAGTTAGGTATCCCGATTATCTCTGAGGACGAGTTTGTTGAACGATACGGATAGCCCTATGCGACATCAACGAATCATTGCTCCCCTCCTGCCAGTAGCCCTTTCGCTCATCATCGGAATCATCATAGGCAAATACCTGATTCTGGAGGCTACCATCACACTGACCGCACTGCTTTTGCTGGTGGTCTGTGGGACTTGTCTGTTCCGCTTTCCCAAACTACAGACTGCGACCATCCTGCTGCTCTTCACCGTGGCAGGCTGTCACCTCACGCAACACCCCCTGCCTGACATACCCTCTATCCAGAGAGCCAGTGAGCGGATGCTGGAGTATCGCCAGCAACTGCTTGAGCAACTCCAACAGGACATGCCCTCGGAGCAGTATGCCGTCGTGGCTGCGATGACCTTGGGCGACAGGTCGGAACTGACTCCCGAGGCGAAGCAAGCCTTTTATATAACAGGGGCGGCTCACGTGCTGGCACTCAGCGGATTACACCTCGGCATCATCTACATGATAGTATCTTTGATAATCAGAGGACGACAGTTGCGGACAGCAGCGCAAATCCTCACCCTACTGCTGCTCTGGGCTTTCGCCTTCCTGGTGGGTCTGTCGCCCAGCATCGTACGCTCCGCCACCATGCTGACCATCTACGGACTCCTCTCCTTAGGCTATCGTCAGAGGATGAGCATTAACGTGCTTGCCTTTACCGCTATCGTCATGCTCATCGTCCATCCCCACGCACTGTTTGAGGTGGGCTTCCAGATGTCATTCCTCGCCGTTCTCGCCATCCTCGTGTTCTACCCCATCCTCAACGGTATCATCTCGGAACGCTGGCTGATGGAGCATCAACTGGTGCGCTGGCTGTGGGGCATGACAACACTCTCCCTGTCGGCACAAATAGGAGTGGCACCCCTCATCGCCTTCTATTTCCATCGGTTCTCCACCTATTTCCTATTGGCGAATTTCATCGTGATACCCTGTGCCTACCTGATCCTGACAGGAGTCCTCCTATTATTCCTCTCCCATCAATTATTCTTTGCCACCGCCCTTACTGTCGTTGCCGCCTTCATGCACAACACCCTGAATGGCATAGCCAATCTTCCCTATGCCAGTATAGAGGGGCTTTGTCCCACGATGACACAAACCGCCTTGACGTATGTACTGATATGTTGTGTATGGATTATCTCACGGAAAGCCGTCAGCCATATGAACGACCTCAAACTTATTTAGCACGAAACCGCTCTGCCTGCGACTGGATCAGTTCCTTATCGTCGAAGTAGTTAATCTGCATTGCCGCACGTACCTCGCTCATCGTTTGGGCTGCTGTCTCACGAGCCTTCTCAGTGCCTTTCCTCAATATATTATATATCTCAGGGATATCCTGCTCGAACTCATGACGACGCTGGCGCATAGGTTCCAGCATCTCATTCAGTATCTGGTTCAGGAACTTCTTGCACTTCATATCACCCAAACCGCCACGACGGTAATGGTCTTTCAACTCATCCAGGTTCTGGTATTCTGGCAGGTAGTTGGCAAAATCCTCCTCCTTAGAGAAAGCGTCAAGATAAGTGAATACCGCATTACCCTCCACATGACCAGGGTCGTTGAGATTGATATGCTCCGGGTCGGTATACATCGAGCGTACTTTCTGCCATACCGTCTCAGCATCGTCAGAGAGATAAATGCAGTTACCCAACGACTTGGACATCTTCTCCTTACCGTCAGTACCAGGCAGACGACGTGCCGTGGCATTCTCCGGCAGCATGATGTTCGGCTCCACCAACACTGGGGCATATATCTGATTGAAGCGACGTACCAGTTCACGAGTTACCTCCAGCATGGGCTCCTGATCCTCGCCGACAGGGACGGTTGTCGACTTAAACAGGGTGATGTCGGCGGCCTGGCTGACAGGATAGCAGAAGAAGCCCAACGGGATATTTGCCTCGAAGTTACGCATCTTGATCTCCGTCTTCACCGTAGGGTTACGCTGCACACGACTCACCGTGATGAGATTCATCAGATAGGTGGTAAGTTCTGCGAGTTCCGCTATCTGGCTCTGGATAAAGATGGTGCATTTCTCCGGGTCAAGACCTGCGGAGAGATAGTCCAGTGCCACTTCTATGATATTCTGGCGAATCTTCTCAGGATTGTCCGCATTGTCGGTCAATGCCTGTACATCTGCCATGAACACAAACATCTTCTCATAGTCACCTGCCTCTTGAAGTTCCACACGACGTCGCAGTGAGCCGATATAATGTCCTAAGTGCAGTTTACCTGTAGGACGGTCGCCTGTCAATATAATTTTTCCCATAATTCTTTTATTATCTTCAAAAACGGTCGCAAAGATACAAAAACCTATGTAAAAAACCAAATTATTACGCAAAAGGTTTGTTTTGTAGAATTAATTTAACTACCTTTGCCGACGAATTTTTTAATACAAAGCACACTTAAATGAAAAACATGAAGAATCTAAAAACAATGACGATGGCAGCATTGCTGATGACTGCCGTACCCATGAGCGCACAGTTTAATTTTGGAAAGGCTGCTAACGGAGCGCTGAAAGCAGCCAAGGCTGTCACACTGACAGACGAGCAAATGACCGCCTATGTAAAGGAAAGTGTCAAATGGATGGACGAGCACAACCCGGTATGCAAGAGTGACGATCCCTATACCGTGCGTCTGGAGAAACTCACTGAGGGATTGAAGGACGTAGACGGCACACCTCTGAATTTCAAGGTCTACAACGTTATCGACGTCAATGCCTTTGCCTGTCCTGACGGGTCGGTACGTGTATTCTCCTCGCTAATGGACATCATGACGGACGATGAGTTACGTGGTGTCATCGGGCATGAGATAGGACACGTGGGATTGCACCACTCCAAGAAGGCATATCGTACGGCACTAATGGCCTCTGCCGCCAAGGAACTGGCGAGTGCCACCAATGGGAAAGTTGCCCAACTGACCGACTCCCAATTAGGCACACTGGGTGAGTCGCTGCTCAATTCGCAGTTCTCACAAAAACAGGAGAGCGAGGCTGACGACTACGGATACGACTTCTTGAAAAAGAACGGCTATAATCCCTGGGCCATCGCATTGGCATTTGAGAAATTGAGGAAGATAGAGCAAGAGGCTGGCGACAGCCGCTCGAAACTGGACAAGATGTTCTCATCGCACCCTGACACATCGAAACGCATAGACCGTATGTCGAAGCGTGCTGAGAAAGACGGTCTTGCCAGACCAGAGACAGAATAAACAGAAAAGGGTCAGGAGATTTCCTGACCCTTTCTATTCTCAGATAGTTCCCTCATTATGCAAAAGGATTCTCCGTGGGATAGTAGTCACCCTTCGGGAAGTTATAGTCGATCTCCTCAACGGGGATGCCCATATACTTGAGAACCTCCCACAGATACTTACCTGCGTGACCGAACATCACGGCGCAGTGGTGTGGATAGTGCTTCTCGATGAGCACGTGACGGTAGAAGCGGCTCATGTTCTTGATACCGAAGATACCGATACTACCGAACGAACGGGTTGCCACAGGAATCACCTCACCCTGAGCGATGTATGCACGCAACTTCGTATCAGCGGTAGACTGCAGACGATAGATAGTAGCCTTGCCTGGCTTGATGTCGCCCTCAAGTGTACCGTTGGTCACCTCGATAGGCAGTGCACGTGCCATGATACGCTGGAAGCACATCTGGCAGTTGCAAACCTTAGAGGAGGCGGTGTTACCGCAGTGGAAGCCCATGAAGATCTCCTTGTCGGTATACTCGTCGCAGAGGAACTTCTTGCCCTTGATGCTCTCCTCGTACATATCCTGAGGCACCGTATTGTTGATGTCGAGCAGTGTCGTAGCGTCCTCGGTGATGCAGGTACCGATGAACTCAGACAGTGTGCCGTAGATATCCACCTCGCAACTAACGGGAATACCACGACCTGTGAGACGGCTGTTGACGTAGCAAGGTACGAAACCGAACATGGTCTGGAAGGCAGGCCAGCACTTGGTGGTGAGCGCTACGTACTGGCGGCAGCCCTTGTGAGCCTCCACCCAGTCGAGCAATGTCAACTCATACTGAGCCAACTTGGGCAGTACCTGAGGAATCTTGTTACCATGACCCAGTTCCTGTGCCATGTCCTTTGCCACCTCGTCAATGCGTGGGTCGTTAGCGTGCTTCTGGAAAGACTCCAGCAGATCCAGCTCTGAGTTCTCCTCAATCTCCACGTCGAGGTCATAGAGCGCACGGATAGGAGCATTGCAGGCAAGGAAGTTGTTGGGACGAGGACCGAAACTGATGATCTTCAGGTTCTGCAGACCCACGATGGCACGTGCGATGGGGAAGAACTCATGGATGAGTTCCGCACAGTGATCTGCGTCGCCGACAGGCTCCTCTGGAATGTAAGCACGGGTCTTACGCAAAGACAGGGCATGGCTGGCATTCAGCATACCGCAGTAAGCGTCACCACGACCGTCGATCAGGTCGTTCTGTGTCTCCTCGGCGGCAGCGCAGAACATGGCAGGACCATTGAAGTACTTGGCAAGCATGGTCTCAGAGATCTCAGGACCAAAGTTGCCCAGATAAACAACAAGGGCGTTACAGCCAGCCTTGTTCACATCCTCCAGGGCCTGCTGCATGTGGATTTCACTCTCCACGATACAGATGGGACACTCGTAGATGCCCTCTTTGCCAAACTTCTTCTCATAAGCAGCGACAAGAGCCTTGCGACGGTTCACTGCCAATGACTCGGGGAAGCAGTCGCGACTTACAGCGACGATTCCAATTTTCATTTCAGGTACATTTTTCATCTTTAAAGTATTTAATCATTTAGTAATAAATAGATTTCATTCTACAAAGATAAGACTTTCTTAGCATACAACCAAATAATTAAGTTTTTTTTGAACTTTCATACAAAGAAAGTCGCTCCGAGAGTGACAACCGGGCATACTCCCTCCACCCTGTCGCCTGCTCGTTATCTCTCAGATAATCAAGGTCGTACATGTGGGCATACGCCTCCATCTCAAAGGGATTCAGCAGATAGCCTGCGTTCCTCAGATGCTTGCGATAGCGACAGGCCTTCAGCCAATACACGACATATCTCCAATAGAAGCACAGCCAGGAGTCATGCGTGCTGCGAGCCTGATGCAGGTGGATCATCTCATGGTTCTTCATCGCATCCCATTGGCTGTTGAAGCGGTCCGCCTCTTCCTCACTATGCGTGATGATATGCCCAAAGAATGTCATGCCCTCGTACCCCTTCCGTATCCAGAACGGTATACTCACGGCACGCATATCATCCATCTTACTGGGACGCCGCGCACGGCATATCAAGGGTATCACACTCAGCAGGTTAGCCATAATGCTGCAAATGTACAACTTTTTTGCGAATTACATCACAATTCCTTCGCAAAAGTTTGCAAATAAGCCTTTGCACACTTTTGCAAACACTTTTTCTTGCATATCATGTAATTATTTCTTAACTTTGCATCAACCAAAATGAAAAAAGAGATATGATACTCACCAACCGTGAAATATTCCTGCTCATCATCTGTGCCGTGATCTACATCACCTTATTTATAGTGACGATACAATACCACAGGCGGAAGATACAGTTGCTACAAAGCCGACTCGACAACATCCATGCCATGCAGAAGATGGCGGTCATCGAGAAGAGGGAGCATGATGTGAGTGCGATATTCTCATCAGCCGTCTACCAGAGAGTCAAACAGTATCTCAACGATGGGCAGAGCATGCACAACGGTGACTGGAAAGAACTCTCGGAAGTAGTGAACATGGTGTACAACGGCTTCACGGAGAAACTCTACAGCCTCTATAACCTGAGCGACCAGGACTACTACGTGAGCCTGCTCATCAAGGTACGTGTCGCCCCCAAGGACATCGCCACCCTCACGGCACACAGCAAGGAGAGTGTCGCCTCCACCCGCAGCCGACTCTACACAAAGGTGTTTGGCAAGAAAGGCTCGACCAAGGATTGGGATGACTTCATCCTGTCTATATAATATATAATAATGTGTAACTTTTAACGCTTGACATTTATGATAGATTATCTGATTGCAAACATGTGGCAGATCTGGGCGGTAGTGTCCATCATCTGCCTGATTCTGGAACTCTCATCAGGTGACTTCTTCATCATCTGCTTCTCCATCGGAGCCGTCTTCGGCATTATCGCTGCCGTCTTAGGACTGGGCATCTACTGGCAGTTGTTTATCTTTGCTGTCTTCTCGCTGCTCTGCGTAATCTTCATCCGCCCTGTGGCTCTGCGCTATCTGCATAAGAACGAGCCTAACAAGCCCAGTAACGCCGATGCGCTGATCGGACGGACAGGACGAGTGACAGAGCCTATCGCCGCCGGCAATAGCGGCTATGTGCAGATTGACGGCGATCTGTGGAAGGCTGTCAGCACCATCGACATCCCTGTCGGGACCACCGTCCGTGTCATTGGTCGAGAGAGCACCATCATCACTGTCGAGGTGTTGTAACCCTCGCAACCTCGTTATATCGTAATATTGAATTAAATCTTTATAATTATGGAATTTATGACTTATGTACTCATCGCCATCGTAATCTTAGTGATTGTCTTCGCCAAGATGGCACTCGTGATTATCCCCCAGTCGGAAACCAAGATCATTGAGCGACTTGGACGCTACTACGCCACGCTCAATCCTGGTATCAACATCATCATCCCGTTCATCGACCGTGCCAAGGACATCGTCGTACTCAGCCGTGGGCGCTATGCCTACTCTAACTCCATCGACCTGCGTGAACAGGTGTATGACTTCCCCTCACAGAACGTGATCACCAAGGATAATATCCAGATGGAGATCAACGCCCTGCTCTACTTCCAGATCGTAGACCCGTTCAAGGCGGTGTATGAGATCTCCAACCTGCCCAACGCTATTGAGAAACTGACCCAGACCACCCTGCGTAACATCATCGGTGAACTGGAACTCGACGAGACGCTGACCTCCCGTGACACCATCAACACCAAACTGCGTGCCGTCCTCGACGACGCCACCGACAAGTGGGGTGTGAAGGTCAACCGTGTGGAACTGCAGGACATCATTCCTCCCTCTACCGTACTGAACGCCATGGAGAAACAGATGCAGGCTGAGCGTAACAAACGTGCCCAGATCCTGACCTCTGAGGGTGAGAAGGCTGCCGAGATCCTTGCCTCTGAGGGTGAGAAGACCGCCATCATCAACCGTGCCGATGCGCAGAAGCAGCAGGCTATCCTCCATGCCGAGGGTGAGGCACAGGCCCGCATCCGCAAGGCGGAGGCAGAGGCAAAGGCTATCGAGTTGATTACCGAGGCTGTCGGCAAGAGCACCAATCCAGCCAACTACCTGCTTGCCCAGAAATATATCCAGATGATGCAGGAACTTGCCCAAGGCGACAAGACCAAGACTGTCTACCTCCCCTACGAGGCTACCAACCTCATGGGCTCTATCGGTGGTATCAAAGACTTGTTCAAGTCTGAGTAACCGTCAACACTTTAAGTTACATCCCTTCTGACTGTTGAGCGTTCTCAACGGTCAGAAGGGATGCGTTTTTGTAGAAGCACCAAAATTCCATACACGTTTTTCGACCAAATTTCTTGACAACAGAATCCCCTGTATAATCTCACTATACTTCGAAAGCAAAGAAAAAACAGGAATAATTTGGAAAAATCAAAAATAGTTCGTATCTTCGCAAACAAATAGGTGTAACACTAAACAAATACGAAAATGAAAGAACTAAAAGGAACAAAGACTGAGAAGAACCTGCAAGAGGCTTTTGCAGGAGAGTCCATGGCTCGTAACAAGTATTCATACTGGGCTTCGAAGGCTAAGAAGGACGGCTATGTGCAGATCGCCGCTATCTTTGAGGAGACTGCCGCTAACGAGAAAGAGCACGCTAAGATGTGGTTCAAACTGTTAGAGGGTGGTGCCATCAAGGACACCGCCTCTAACCTGGAGGCTGCCGCTGGTGGTGAGAACTTCGAGTGGACCGACATGTATGCCCGCATGGCCAAGGAGGCCCGTGAGGAGGGCTTTGACGAGATCGCCGAGAAATTCGAGGGCGTCGCAGCCATCGAGAAGGCACATGAGGAGCGCTACCGCAAACTGCTGGACAATGTGAAGAAGGAGCGTGTGTTCTCGAAGGATGGTGATGTCATCTGGCAGTGCAGCAACTGCGGTCATATCGTAGTGGGCAAGAAGGCTCCAGACGAGTGTCCTGTCTGCAACCACCCGCAGGCTTACTTCCAAGTGAAAGCAGAAAACTATTAAATAAAAAGCCTCTCGATGGAGAGGCTTTTTTATTATCTCAACTCACGCTTCAAGAAATTCACGCACTGTCGGAACAGGTGGTTACGGGTGTTACCACCATAGATGCTGTGGTTGCGATTAGTATATACCAACTGGCTGAAGTCCTTGTCTGCCTGCACCAGTGCCTCTGTATATTCCGCAGCGTTACGGAGATGCACGTTATCATCAGCACTGCCGTGACAGAGCAGGAGAGCACCCTGCAACTGCCCTACCCGACTAATCGGATTCTGGTCGTAGCCACTGGGATTCTCTTTCGGGGTACGCATAAACCGCTCTGTATAGATACTGTCATAGAAACGCCATGAGGTGACAGGGGCGATGGCAATGCCTGCACGGAAGACGGGACGACCCTCCGACATCGACATCAAGGTGTTGAAGCCGCCATAACTCCATCCCCAGATGGCGATACGGTCTTTATCGACATACGACTGCTGTCCAAGCCATAATGCCGCCTCCACCTGGTCACGAGACTCCAACTCACCCAGACGCAGATAGGTGCATTTCTCAAAGTCGGCACCACGACCGCCCGTTCCTCGTCCGTCGACACAGACACAGACAAAGCCCTGTTGGCAGAGATACTGCTCAAGGATGGCACCCTGTCCGCTCATACCGATGTTCCATGCGTCCCTCACCTGCTGGCTGCCAGGACCACTATACTGGTACATGATGACGGGATAACGCTTAGAGGGATTGAAATCAGCGGGTTTCACTATCCAGCCGTTCAGTCGCACTCCCTCGGAAGTAGTGAGCGTGAAGAGTTCTCTTGTGCCTAACTGCTGCTGCGCTAATTTCTCCTGCAATGCCTTATTATCCACAAGTGTCTCCAACGCCTTGCCACTGCCATTGCAAAGGGTGATGACGGGAGGTGTCTGGAGGTTGCTCCACGAATGGATAAAATACTTATAATTGCTGCTGAAAAGAGCGGAGTTCCACCCTGCCCTGTCGGTCAGACAGGCACGTTTTCCATTGGCATGGGCGACATAGACACGCTGGTCGGTGGCTCCCTGCTCGTGGGAGGCGTAATAGACATCGCCCGTCTGGTCGTCGACACCATAGACCTCGCTGACCTCATAGTCGCCCTGCTCCACCTGACGAAGCAACTGACCGTTCATGTTATAGAGGTAGAGGTGCATCCACCCGTTACGCTCGCTGGGCAGAAGCATATACTTGTCCGTCACGATGAACTGGTCGACACACTCTTCCTTGACATACTTAGCCGTCTTGTCCTCGATGAGCAACTGGCTCACCGTGGAGAGCGGATTGACCATATAGACACGAAGGCAGTCCTGATGGCGGTTCATGGTGAGCACCAACACTTTCGTGGCATCACTCGTCGCCTTGATGCGGGGGATATAGCCGTCAGCATCAAGGGGCACCTGCAACTGCCTGGTCTGTCGACTAGCGATATCGAAACTCCACACACTGCATTGGGCGTTGTCCGCACCTGCCACGGGATACTTATAGGTGTAAGCGCCAGGGTACTCCCTGTTGCCTTCACGCTCGGGGGCAAGTCCCTTATACAACGGCATGGAATACTCCCTGACAGCCTTCTCGTCGTAGCGCACCCACAGCAATTGCTTGCTGTCGGCAGAGAACACTACCGCACGGTCGTTGCTGAACTCCTCCTCATTGACCCAGTCAGGGATACCATTAATCACCTCGTTCTTCCTGCCATCCTTTGTCACCTGGCTCTCCGCATTGTCGTAAAGCAGTTTGATGAGGAAGATGTTATTGTCACGCACGAAGGATATCAACGTGCCGTCGGGCGAGAACAAGGGGGTCTGCTGCGCACCGTTCTTGGAGAGGGGCACCAGTTTCTTGCTGGCAATGGTATAGATGTAGTAGTTTGCCGTAAAGGAGTGGCGGTAGATGGATGATGTCTCCGTCTGTATCAGCATCCGCCTGCCGTCAGGACTCATGATATAGTCGTCTATCGACTCCAGTCTCGCTCCTGTTGCCGTCTTCACGTCAAACAGCGTCTCTGCCTCCTTGCCCGTCTTGAAGGAGTAGCGGACAATGCGCTGATTGTCATTGCTCATCTGGGTATAACTCTCTCCATCGGCAGAGGGCTTAACGGCTCGCATACCATCGGCACGATAAACGCCACGTGTGATATCCCTCAAGTCCAGTTGCTGCGCTGCCATCATCGTCATGGGCAGCAACATCAGTATTACTGATCCTATGATTCTTCTCATGATTCTTGTTTTGTCATTACTGATTGACAAAGGTATAAAGAAAAATCGAAACCGCAAAATCGCAAAGGAATATATTAACAATTTCAAAAAGATTTGGCTATTTCAGAAATTTGTTATTGCTTTGCAGTCGATAAGGTATGAAAGAGGTATATAACAACTACGGCAAATGGATTCGGCAGCAGTTTCCCTACCGTGTCCAGAAGATATCGGTGGACGCTGGCTTCACTTGTCCCAACCGTGACGGACGAGTGGGCTCACAGGGGTGTGTCTTCTGCGATAACAACACGTTCAACCCCTCCTATTGCGACCGTGGCAAATCCATCAGAGACCAGTTGGAGGAAGGGAAGCATTTCTTTCGACGTAAATACCCAGACATGAAGTACCTCGCCTATTTCCAAGCCTACTCCAACACCTATGATACCCTTGACACGCTCAAACGCCGATATGAGGAGGCGCTTGCTGTCGAGGACGTGGTGGGACTGGTCATCGGCACCCGCCCCGATTGTATGCCGCACGAGGTGCTCGACTATCTGGAGGTACTCCATCGGCAGACCATCCTCGTTGTGGAATATGGTATTGAGAGTACCAATGACGAGACACTGAGGCGCATCAACAGAGGGCACACCTTCGAGGAGGCTCGCCATGCCGTAGAGCGAACAGCGGAGCGAGGTATCCTGACTGGCGGGCACGTCATTATCGGACTCCCTGGTGAGGATGCCGAGGAGAGCATCCGCCAGGCAGACACCATCTCGTCGCTGCCCCTGCATCTGCTGAAAATCCACCAACTGCAGGTTATCCGAGGAACAGCACTGGCAAGACAATACGAGGAAAAGCCCTTCCATCTCTATACCCCCGATGAGTATATCGCCTTGATCGCCAACTACCTGCAACATCTAAGGAAGGATATTGTGGTGGAGCGTTTCGTCTCCCAGTCGCCTTCCGACAAGGTGGTCGCTCCCCATTGGGGACTAAAGAACTACGAGTTCACCAACCTGTTGGTCAACTATATGAGAGAGAAAGGAATGTGTCAAGGAGATGTGTCAATAAATCGCTGAATAGTTGTTGTCGCTGAGCAACTGCTCCATATTCATACCTTTGTTGCGCTTCATAAAACTGTCGACCATTGACACCTTGCTGTTGTCAAAGATCTGACGCTCCGTCACTTGGTTCACCACCCATTGTATCTTCCCCATGTGCATGTCACGCTCCTCTTGCGTCAAGTCCTCCTTCGCAGGCATGGGATAGAGACTGAGCAAGTAGAAGCCCAGACAATCCGGGGTAATCATCGAGCGCGTCATCATGCGTCGCTGACCTTCCGTATAATGCTCCACATAGAAAGGATAGTCGGCTCCTAAGTATTTATCCAGTGAGATGCCCAGCATCCGATGCCCCACAATGATGCTTTGGTCGAAAGAGCCTATCTGGGCATATACCTGTGGCAACTCCACAGAGGGAATCGCCTTCCTCAACTGTACGAAAGCATCCGTCAACTCCTTGTTCAGGTCGTCAATATCAGCATACTGCTCCTGCACGTCACTAATCAACCGCTGAAGGGTGGAGTCACGGAAAAAGTGCAGGAATTTGAGGTTGATGTCTGGCTCGTTCACCTGTCCGAGTTGCAACACATCCTCTATCAAGGTGCGTGTCTGCATCGGATACGATTTGTTCATCTGCAAAAGCGCCGAATAGTCGCCCGTCGTCAGGTAGAGGCTCTCGATTCTGTCGTAACGCTCGATAGACACCAATTGCTCGCTTGAAACCTCCTCATTAGACTTCAAACGCCACTCACAGCCTAAGCAGATGAGCATGATGACTACCAACAGAAAATATACCTTGCGCACGATTTAGAAACGAGCAAAAAGATTTATTATTGTTAAAAAACGATGCAAATATACTAAAAAATATTTTAAATTCCAAATTTTAACCTAAAAAAGATAAAAAAAAGTGCAATATAGTGGGTTTTTCGTTTATTTGTGTGAAATTTGCAGTAAACAATAACACCTTATTTATATATATATGAGAAAAACTATCCTCTGCCTGTTGACCATGTGCTGCATGGCGACATCTGCCCAACGCACCCTGACAGTCAGCGTGAGCAATACGATGAATATGGTACGCAACGACCAGCCCGTTGTTATCCAACTTGCCCCCTATGGTGATGTCCGCTCTGCCGTTGTCACCCTCGACGGACAAGAGATACCCTGTCAGTTGGACGACCTCAACCAAGACGAGACCTTCGATGAACTCTGTTTCCTTGCCGACCTTGGCAAGAAGGAGAAGAGGCAATATACCGTCACCCTCTATGAGACGGGTGAGCCACGCAACTACCCCGCCCGTGTCTTTGCGGAGATGGTGATGGCGAATACCAAGGACAAGAAACTGAAAAAGAACCAGCAGAACAACTATATCGAGGCGATCACGGCTCGTGGGGACGCTGCCTACACCTATAACCTGCAGCATCATCACGGAGTGGACTTCGAGAGCGAGTTGAACGGTATCCGCATCTATTTCGATGCCCGCCAGACCCTCGACCTCTATGGCAAGTTCAAAAAGCAACTGGAACTGAAGGAGACCCAGTTCTATACCGACCAGGACCAGAAGGCGCAAGGCTATGGCGACGACGTGCTGTGGGTGGGACAGACCTTCGGACTGGGTGCTTTCCGTGGCTGGGATGGCGCAAAGCCCACCCTCGTAGAGCCAGTCCGCAGCCGTACCCAGCGCATCATCTCCTATGGTCCGCTACGTACCATCGTCGAGATTGTAGACCGTGGGTGGAAGGCTGATGCCGCTAAAGCACCTGTGAACATGACGATTCGCTATACGCAATATGCTGGTCATCGTGATACGGATGTTGACGTGTTCTTCAACAAGGATGTCAGCGACTACCGTTTCTCTACAGGTATCATCAACGTGAAAGGCTCCGAGGAGTTCAGCGACAAGGAGGGACTGCGTGCCTGCTGGGGCTCGGACTTCCCCACCAACGACACCATCAACGGCAAGCGTGAGACGGTGGGACTTGCCCTCTTAGTGCCTCAGAAGAACATCGCCAGTGAGGAGGCTGCCAATAAAGACAACTACGCTTACGTCATCAAGGTCGACGGCAACCACATGGCCTATAAGGTAACCTACACCTCCGCCAACGAGACCTTTGGCTATCACTCCGCTAAGGAGTGGTTTGACTACCTCAAGGCATGGCGCAAGGAAGTTCGCAAGCCTGTCGATATCCAAATCAAGGACTGCCATTAAAACTTATTCTCCATGACACGGAAAGAGAGATACGAGGCTGTGCTGGCATATTTCAGGGAAGAGATGCCTGAGGTGCAAACAGAACTGGAGTTCGGCAGCGTATTCCAGTTGCTGGTTGCCGTGATACTAAGCGCACAGTGTACGGATAAGCGCATCAACCAAGTAACTCCCGAGTTGTTTCGCCATTATCCAGACGCCAAAACGATGGCAAAGGTAGAGGCAGAGGATGTACTGGAGTATATCAAGAGTGTCTCCTACCCCAACTCAAAGGCTGAGCATCTGGTGAAGATGGCGCGGATACTGGTGGAGAGACACGACGGAGAGGTGCCATCGGATATGAACCTGCTGCTCGACCTGCCTGGTGTGGGCAGGAAGACGGCTAATGTCGTGCAGAGCGTGGCATTCGGCAAATCGGCAATGGCGGTCGATACACATGTCTTTCGTGTGAGCCATCGCTTAGGACTGGTGTCGAAGAAAGACGATACCCCTTACAAGGTAGAGCAGATGCTCGTAAAAAATATACCCATGGAGGATATTCCACGGGCACATCATTGGTTGATACTTCACGGACGGTATGTCTGCACATCCCGTCGTCCACATTGTGAGAAGTGCGGACTCGTCAGCGTCTGTCCTTCGGTTTGTCTTTAGAATGCTGCCATCCTTTCATCATCCGACGGTGGAAACGGTTCTCCGCCTTGATAGCGTCATAGACTTTGGAGGCAGGTAGCACCTGTATCATCTTCTTATGATAGGTCTGCTCCAACTGCTTCAACTCGATATTGATCCTGTCACAGTCACGGATGGTCGCCTCACAGCCTTTCTCGTCAGCAGGCTTTTCCTTTCCTGAGTGATGCATACGGGCATAAAGGCTACGCTGCTTCTGCTGCATCTCACGGAGCAAAGGAAAATACTTGGCTGCCTCCTCGTCACTGAACTTAGCCTCCTGCTTGATAAAAGCCTCTAAGTCGGCTTGGAACTTCTCTGGGGAGAACTTCCGCTTATCCTGCGCCATGCTCAACATGGAGACCATCACGCAAACCAGTAAAACAATAGTCTTCTTCATAAATCTCTCCTATTTAATTCTCTGCCAGACAGGCATAGATTTCCGTATTATCAATCATAGCATAGTCAGCAGCCTCATCCATATAGGTTTCTGACACATTGGTGGCATAAGCCTGCTGAGGCGACTCCTCCTCGCCAGCCACATGGGTAAAATAGACAGCGACACTGAAGATGGCGACGACAAGGGTCGCCGCAGCATACATCCATGGACGAAGCGCCACACGCTTGGCGACAGGCTTGCCCTCACGCTCTGGCAACTGCGCCATCACCTGATCGGCAAAACTGTCAAAATAGCCCTCCGGCACACGGAAAGGATTCTGCTTTGTCATTCTTTCTTCAAGATACTTCTCTTCTGTCATCTCTTTATGTCCTTTGTTGGTTTGACGTGGTAGTTATCAGAAAGTTTAATCACGCTGCTTAAAAAACTCGGAGATTTTCTTTACGGCGATATGGTAGGATGCCTTCAATGCACCCTCTGAGGTATGGAGGATCTTACTGATATCACTATACTTCATCTCCTCGTAATAACGGAGATTGAAAACGGTTCGTTGCACATCAGGAAGTTGGGCTATCGCCTCCTGCAACTGTGCCTCTGTCTCATCGCCATCGAAATAGCGATCGGCAAGCAGGGTGTTAGCGACACCAGGAGTATCGTCGGCACTCACCATCGCCACTTTCTTCTGACGACGCATGAAGTCAAGACTCTCATTAATGGCGATACGATAGAGCCACGTGGATAGTTTGGAGTCCTGGCGAAAGGTATCGAGATTCATCCATGCCTTGACCATCACGTTCTGCATCACGTCATTGGCATCCTCATGAGAGAGTACGATACGACGCACCTGCCAATATAGTTGTTCACTATACTGTCTTACTACCATCTCAAATGCCTCCCGTTGAGTAGCAGGGTCTGAGAGCATCGCAGTCAACTGCTTCTCATCCATCGCCATTAGATATATTTCTTTAAATAATTCCAAACAGACTGGTCATACCCATAGACATCAGGATAGGTCTGAATCTGTCCGTTCAAATCAGGATAGAGCGTATAATAAGTAATGTATACAGGTACATGCGGTTTCACAGGCATATAACTGATGAGTTTGAAAGGAAGTCTTCTCCCATTCTCAGCCTCACCTGGACTATGTGTACGGATATAGTCCTTACCCTGACTGGTCATCGGTGGGAGATCCATCGATATGCGAATCTTATCCAATGTCCAGTCATCAGTATCACCTAACAGGAAATGGGCAAGGTCGAAAGGACGCTGCACACGGACACAGCCATGGGACACTCCACGCCAACTGCTTTGGAAGAAACCTGGGGTCGAGGTGTCATGCAGGTAGACGGAGTGATTGTTCTTGAAACGGAACACAATACGACCCAGCGAGTTGCCACGCCCCCCATCCTGTGAGACACGATACTTGCCACTTGCGAGCATCGCACGGGAGACACTGGAGATAGGAACCTTCTTGCCTGTAGAGCGGTCTGCGATATAATAACGATGACGGGCAAAATAATTACTATCGCCCGCATGCCCCAACACGTCGTTATTGACTATACTCTGCGGCATGTTCCACTCAGGATTGACCTGCATGTATTCTATCTCGCTCGTCAGCAAAGGGGTCTTTGTAGCCGTCTTACCACATCCGATACGCATCTCCATCGTTGAGTCTGGACCATAGGCGTAAAGCATAAAGGCTGGCACATTAACCACCACACGCTTTCCCGATGCGGGCATCGGATTCGGCTCACGCCAACGGCAACGTTCCATATTCACCATGATACGTCTGCGACTTGCCTCGGATGTAGAGTCAGCCAACTGACGGAGCAATTGGTGATAGAGCGGTGACTTCGGCTCCACCTCCCGCATCATATTCCCAACACTGTCATTTCCTATCTTATGGAGTGCCTGAGCATAGAATGCTGGTGTGGGACGCTCTACGGATATGTCGTAGAGATTGACGTAACGTACTGTCACCTTTCCCGTTGAGTCAGGCTGTGACTCCATCCTGTTGATAGCACTCTTGGGATTGACGAATCCATAATACTGTCCAGCCACATAAGTCAGGTAAGCACGGGTCAACTGGTATTCCAAACGAGCCGTCACCTCATTGACGGTATGCTGCTGATCAAAGTCCAAAGACTTAAAACGCTGCAGGTCCTCGTCAATCTCTCTCACTTTGAAATAGGCATCCGAAAGACCTATACGGTTGACTTGACATAACTGCTGGAGCAACGTGTCAGCCATAGCGGTGACCCCATGTCGTCCTATCCACAGCATCTTTCCCCCCTCACGATAATACTGGGCAGTATGCCCCTCTGGGGAAAGGGTGTCTTTCACTCCGTTTCCCATCTTCTGCATGGAAGACTGGATTTCGGCATGGTCCATTTGAAAAACAGGCGTCTTCAATGCTGAAAACGCCTCCATTGTAACATCGCCTTTCTGAATAATGTCCTCAGAGCATCCGACTAAGAGCCAAGACACCAACAGAAATAAAAGTGTTGTCAGATGACAATCTTTCTGACAACCTTTCCAACTTTTATAATATAGCAACCTTTAGGTATGTTTGTTAATTCAATTCTCTGCGCCGGGCTCTCAATACGAACGGACATCACGTGGCGACCAGTCAGCGAGATGACCTCCATCACCTGTCCTTCCGCATTGTTAATATGTACAACCGACTTTGAAAGATTAATCTGCACCTCATTCTTCTCTTCAATCTGCTCAACACCAAAAGTCTCGGACGAAGTCGCCAGAGCACTGGTTGGAAACATGAAGAGACATGCGGCAAAAAGCATCAAAGTAAGTAATCGTTTTGTCATAAGCATTACATATTACAGGGCAAAGGTAGAGATAATATTTGGAAATTCCAAATTTTAACAAGAAAAAATGCACTTACAGGTCGAAAATCATCTGCTCGTCGCTCAAAAAACTATTACTGAACACCTCTTTTGCCTCATTTAGCAACACGCTCTCATCCTCATAACGGGATGAATAATGACCCAACAGAAGTTTCCCCACTTTCGCATCACGTGCCACCATAGCAGCCTGACGTGCCGTAGAGTGATAATACTTCTCCGCCCCGTCAAGTTTGTCTTCAGCATAGGTGCTCTCATGGTAGAGCATAGTGACACCCTTGACACGCTCATGCAAAGTAGGGATATAGCGGGTATCGCTGCAATAGGCATAACTGCGAGGCGTGTCGGCAGGCTCCACCAGCCGACTGTTGGGCACATGCTCTCCCTCCGCTGTCGTCCAGTCGGCTCCCGCCTTGATGTTATTGATCTGGCTAATAGGTATCTGATAGAAATCTATCATGTCACGCTTGATATGGGGATAAGTAGGTTTCTCACGGAACAGATAGCCACAGCAAGGAACACGATGCTCCAAGGGAATGGTCTCTATCGTCAGGCTACGGTCTTCGTAGATGACTTGTTGCCGGGTGGTGTCGATAGCATGGAAGACCACCTCGTACTCCAATCCATGGCAAAACAGTCTCATCTGCTCATACAGCATTTTCTCTAATGCCGCAGGAGCATAGACATCCAACTTTGCCGTACGTCCCAGAAGTCCAAAGGTACTGATCATACCAATCAGTCCAAAGCAATGATCCCCATGCAGATGGGTGATGAAGACTGCTGACAATTTGGTAAAACGGATGCGGGAACGCCTTAATTGCATCTGCGTCCCCTCTCCACAGTCTATCATAAACTGCTTTCCCCGCAATTCCACCACCTGCGCAGAGGAATAGTGGTGAAGCGTGGGCAGAGCACTTCCACAGCCTAATATATGAATCCGAAACGGTTCCACGTAAGATTATATCTTATAATCGTCCTCAGAGACTTTCTCCAGTTCTATGTCAGACAGAGGCTTCTTTGCCTGTTGGCGACCATACTCATAGGTATCCTCGCTGTCCTTGAGGACCAGTGAGTCGGGAGCCAGTTTGACGATATCATAGAGGTTTACCTCCTCTTCCTCGCCAGCACCCTCACGGATTGATATCATCTCCAACTTGCCACGGACCAGTCGCCATGTCTTATAAGTCAGGGTACTCTGCTCAATACCTTCCACGATACCGCCTTCCTTGATACGGAAGCCAATCTCATCACTGCCGTCCAACGGGTTTGGCATCACCCAGTTGCCCAACAGGGCGACTTGGTTGATAACGACAAGCGCTTCTTTCTTGGTATTATTAGGAACCACTGCCATGCGGTCACCAGCCTGGAGTCCTCCAAACACCTGATTATTCTCTTTGGCATAAGTGATATCCAACTGGATGGTATCACCCAGGTCTGTGACTATCTGTAGCGTGTTCATGGCGGTACCTTCCCCGCAGACTCCATAGATAGTGGGATCCTGTGCTGCTGCCACATCTATTGTATCCCCATCATCAAAAGGAACTGCTTGCGTCTTGCCACCACAACTGCTCATCATCATGATGACTGCAGTCACCAACGTTATCACGATTACATTTTTCTTCATAGTTATTTTGTTTATTGTTTTTCCCTATTCTTTGCCTCTTCCCATAACGCCTCCATCTCATCAAGAGTCATCTCTGTCAAAGGCTTACCTAACTTAATACTATGCTGTTCGATATAATTGAAACGGCGAATGAATTTCTTGTTCGTCTGCTCCAAAGCATTGTCAGGGTTCAGATGGTATAGACGGGCGGCATTGATCACCGCAAAGAGGAAATCGCCCAGTTCTTGTTCAGACCGTTCCTTATCCTCACGCCTCAGTTCCGCCTCCAACTCGTCTATCTCCTCACGCACTTTCTTCCACACCTCTTGCTTGTCCTCCCAGTCAAAGCCCACATGGCGAGCCTTGTCTTGGATGCGGTAAGCCTTGATGACGGAAGGTAAAGACTGGGGGACTCCGCCTAAGACAGTCTTATTACCACCCTTTTCTCTCTGCTTGATCTGTTCCCAGTTATCAAGAACTTCCTCCGCACTCTTGGCGACCACATCGCCATAGACGTGCGGATGACGGAATATCATCTTGTCACACAGTTTGTTGCACACATCTGCCACGTCAAACTGCCCTTTCTCCTCACCAATACGACTATAGAAGACAATATGCAAGAGGACGTCACCTAACTCCTTGCAAATCTCATACGAGTCGTCTTGCAGGATAGCATCACTCAACTCATACGCCTCCTCGATGGTATTCGGACGCAAAGACTCATTCGTCTGCTTACGATCCCACGGGCATTCCACCCTCAGGCGATCCATGACATCAAGCAGTCGCCCGAAAGCAGCCATTTTCTCTTCTCTGGTATGCATCTGTTCCATAATCCTTGCAAAAGTACAAAATAAATAGGAAACTGCCAAATAGATTGTGGAAATTTGGTGATTTAATAAATAATTCGTACCTTTGCACGTCATTATTAAATAAGTATGGAATTAGCAAGTAAATACGACCCCAAAGAGGTCGAATCCAAATGGTACCAGTATTGGCTGGACCACAAACTCTTCGCCAGCAAGCCTGACGGACGTGAGCCCTACACTATCGTTATCCCTCCCCCTAATGTAACCGGTGTGCTGCACATGGGACACATGTTGAACAACACCATTCAGGACATCCTGGTACGTCGTGCCCGTATGGAGGGCAAGAACGCCTGCTGGGTGCCTGGTACCGACCATGCCTCTATCGCTACGGAGGCGAAAGTGGTCAAGAAACTCGCCGGGCAGGGTATTAAGAAACATGACCTGACTCGTGAGGAGTTTCTAAAACATGCGTGGGACTGGACGGACGAGCATGGAGGCATCATCCTGAAGCAGTTACGCCGCTTAGGCGCTTCCTGTGACTGGGACCGCACTGCCTTCACCATGGACGAGAAGCGCTCAGAGAGTGTCATCAAGGTCTTCGTAGACCTTTATAACAAAGGGCTGATTTATCGTGGTCTGCGTATGGTCAACTGGGACCCTAAGGCACTGACGGCATTGTCTACCGAAGAGGTCATCTATAAAGAGGAGAAAAGCCATCTGTTCCATCTGAAATACTACGTGGATGGTCTTGAAAGACTAGAAAACCAAGAGGAACTGGAAAAAGAGGGCAACATCATCCACAAGGATGCCAAAGGCTATTATGCCGTTGTCGCCACCACCCGTCCTGAGACGATTATGGGTGATACGGCGATGTGTATCAATCCGAAAGACCCGAAGAACCAGTGGTTAAAAGGTCGTAAGGTCATCGTCCCTTTGGTCAACCGTGTGATTCCCGTCATCGAGGACCGTTATGTGGACATTGAGTTTGGTACAGGCTGTCTGAAGGTGACTCCTGCCCACGACACTAACGACTATATGCTGGGGAAGACCCACAACTTGGAGACGATTGACATCTTCAATGCTGACGGTACCATCTCCGAGCAGTCGCCTATCTATGTAGGTATGGATCGTTTCGACTGCCGTAAGCAGATTGCCAAGGACCTGCAAGAGGCAGGACTGATGGAACGTATTGAGGACTACACCAATAAAGTAGGCTACTCTGAGCGTAACCCAGATACCGCTATCGAGCCACGGCTCTCTCTGCAATGGTTCCTGAAGATGAAGCATTTTGCAGACATTGCCCTTCCGCCAGTACTCAATGGGGAGATGCATTTCTACCCACAGAAATATGTCAACACCTACAAGAACTGGCTGGAGAACATCCAGGACTGGTGTATCTCCCGTCAACTGTGGTGGGGACATCGTATTCCTGCTTATTACTATAATGAGGAGGGTGACTTCGTAGTGGCAGAGAACCGTGAGAAGGCATTGGAACTTGCCAAGCAGAAGAATCCCGCCATTACTGACGCAGACCTAAGGCAAGACGAGGACGCTCTTGACACATGGTTCTCATCATGGCTATGGCCTATCTCCCTCTTTGACGGCATCAACAACCCTGGCAACGAGGAGATCAACTACTACTACCCCACCTCCGACCTTGTAACAGCACCCGACATCATTTTCTTCTGGGTTGCGCGTATGATCATGGCTGGTGAGGAGTATATGGGTAAGTTCCCCTTCAAGAATGTCTACTTTACTGGTATTGTCCGTGACAAGTTAGGTCGTAAGATGTCGAAGTCGCTGGGCAACAGTCCTGACCCCATCGAACTCATTGAGAAATTCGGAGCCGACGGTGTACGCATGGGTATGATGCTCTCCGCTCCTGCCGGCAATGACATTCTCTTCGACGAGAGCCTATGCGAGCAAGGACGTAACTTCAACAATAAGATATGGAATGCCTTCCGTCTTGTTAAGGGTTGGCAGGTGGCTGATGTTGAGCAGGCTGAGGCAAGCAAGATTGCCGTCGCTTGGTTTGAGGCAAAACTCAAGGAAGTAAATGAAGAACTGCAAGACCTCTTCAACAAGTATCGTATCTCTGATGCGCTGATGGCTGTCTACAAACTCTTCTGGGACGAGTTCTCCAGTTGGTATCTGGAGATGGTGAAGCCTGCCTATATCAATGGTGAGGCACAACCTATCGACAGAACCACCTATGAGGCAACCCTTCGCTTCTTCGACATCCTGCTGAAGATGCTCCATCCCTTCATGCCGTTTATCACGGAGGAATTGTGGCAGGCTCTCTATGAGCGTAAGACAGGTGAGAGTATCATGCGAGAGAGTCTGAAACTTGATGTGCCAACAGCCATAGAGAAGAAACAGAATGCCGACATCGAGCAGGTAAAGCAGATTGTCAGTGGAGTTCGTATGGTACGTAACCAGAAGAACATCGCTCCCAAGGAGGCTCTTGAGTTACAGGCAGTTTCCGCTAACCACTACGAGGCATATACTGCCGCTATCATCAAGATGGCAAATGTAAGTGCCATTCATGTCGTCAACGAAAAAGACACTACTGCGTCTGCCTTCATGGTAGGTACTGATGAGTTTGCCGTTCCCCTTGGTAACATGATTGACATCGATGCTGAGATAGAGAAACAAGAGGCACAGTTGAAACACCTTGAGGGGTTCCTTGCCGGTGTGATGAAGAAACTCTCCAACGAGCGTTTCGTTGCCAATGCGCCTGAGGCTGTTGTTGCTTTGGAGCGCAAGAAGCAGAGTGATTCCGAGGAGAAGATTGCCGCCCTTAAAGAGTCTATCGCAGCCTTAAAGTCACAAAAGTGACCTGATAAGTTTAGAAAGCATTGAGGAGGTGGACAATGGTGTCTGCCTCCTTTTCTGTGATAGCAGGATGACAGGGTATACTCAGTTCTTCCTGATGGATACGTTCTGTGACAGGAAAAGAGTATGTATTCCACGAAGTATAACAATGTTGCTGATGAGGAGGTATGGGATAATGGATTTGTGTCTCCACCCCATTCTCATACAGATAGTGCTGTAACTCATCCCGTCGCTCACATAATAGGGGGAAGATATGCCATACACTATCCCTATCAGATTGAGGAATAACTATCTGCGGATGATACACCTTATTAATATATAAGGAGGCTATCTCCCTCCGCTTGGCGTTTGCTTCCTCCAGATATTTCAGTTTCACATCAAGGACTGCCGCTTGTGTCTCGTCGATACGGGAGTTACGCCCTTGATAGTCGAACACATATTTCTGACGACTGCCATAATTGCCCAAGGCACTGATCACCTCCGCCAGTTGAGCGTCATCAGTCGTCACAGCCCCCGCATCCCCCAAGGCACCAAGATTCTTGGTGGGATAGAAACTATGTCCTGCAGCATCACCTATGGCACCTGTACGTTTCTCTCCATACCTACAGCCATGACCTTGGGCATTATCCTCTATCAGTTTGAGATGATACCTCTTACATATCTCCCCTATCCTTTCGGTATAAGCGCAACGCCCATAGAGGTGAACAATCATCATGGCTTTTGTACGCTCTGTAATGGCTTCTTCTATCAGGGTATCGTCAATTTGTAGCGTATGGATATCTGGTTCTACCAATACAGGTTTCAATCCGTTCTCAGTGATAGCAAGGATGGAGGCTATATAGGTGTTGGCGGGAGCAATCACCTCGTCACCATCGTGTAAGACTCCCATTTCCTTATAAGCACGCAGAATCAAGGTGAGCGCATCGAGCCCATTGCCACAGCCCACGCAATATCCCGTACCGATATATGCTGCGTAATGCTCCTCAAACAGGCGGGTTGCCTCTCCTTTAAGATACCAGCCTCGTTGCAGCACGTTATCTATCGCCTGCCGCATCTCCTCCTCATAGGGAGCATTCACCTGCTTTAAATCCAAATACTTTATCATAGTGTCCATTCGTATCTGTCAAAGCAAACACCCCGCCCGCCAAAACCTTCCTTTTGGAATATTAGCGATTCGTTGATAATATTAGTATTTCCTAAAGCAGAGGTACCGAACTCAAAATACGGAAGATTCCGATAATCATGATTAATCACACAGTCATAAATAATATCGATAGCACCCAACTGCTTACCTTTCGCACTTGCAGAACTATACTGTGCTCGTGCTACCTGACCACTGACATAAAGCACCATACCTGCTAACACCTCATTACCCAACCGAGCCAGATAGAGCACGATATTATGAGGGAATCGGGATTTCAGCAATTGCATCTCCTCAAGGGTATGCACTGGCTTTGAGTCGTATTTCTGCGCCAAATTACCTGTCAACACTTCCCAGAAAGCAGCCATGTCATGACTCTTTTCCACCACGATGCCAGCCTCCTCTGCACGTTTCAGTGCACGACGACGTATTCTTTGCCAGCGCATGGGGTTGCGTTGAAAAATGACCGTACCCAAATCACGGTCAACAAGACGAGCATCACATGTCCTCACTATTGCATACAAATCCTCTTCTGCGGGCAACTGATGATAAATCCAGGGAACACACTTATAGAACACTTGGTGGAATCCTTGCTGACGCAGATACTCGTTCAACTCGCTAAACAACGTAACTGTCAGGGCTGCTGTAGTATTGCCATCCATCACCAGCCCCCCATAGGTCAGTCCCATATGTGTTTGAAAACTATCGTCCTTACGATGAGCAGGAATTACACCATATAATCTACCTTTAAGATAGAACATCAACGAGTAGTCCGCAAAACGATCTGAATGGTAATCCATATACTGACGGTCGAAAAGGAAAGTACCGTTCTTCGACTGTGCCACAAACTGATTCCATTCAGTTGCCTTATCTGCTGTATATCTGACTATCTCAAACATGCTTGGTTATTTGCAGGAACTCGTCATGGTCATAGATATACTCTTCCTCATCAAACTTCTCTGAGGCAAGCACCAGACAGACGGCACCACTGGAGAAGTCCTCCAAGGTACGCCACACATTGGTACCGATATACAATCCCTGATAGGGATGGTTCAGATGGAATGTCTTTCGCTCATGTCCGTCAAACAACTCCACATCGAACGAGCCACTGACAGCAATCACCACTTCCTCACAGGTACGATGGGCATGACCTCCCCGTCTGCCGCCACCTGGAATATCATACGTCCAATAGACTCGTGCGATATCGAACGGCACATGCCTCATCTGCTCTGCCACCGTCAAGTTGCCACGCACATCAACGATCTTCGGAAGGTCTATTATTTTTCCATTCATTACTTACTCTTTTTTATAAATAACGTCAATAACCTGTTATTTATTGGATGAACAAACCATGTATGGGTGATATAACTCACAAAAATGACAACAGTCAGACATATCAGCAACATCACCAGATAAGGCAGTTGGATGTCATGCTTCGCCATATTGCTCATTATCACAGCAAAAACCAACTGATGCAGCAGATAGGTGTCGAGCGTCAACCCACCTAACCATACCATGGTGCGTGTCTTCAAGAGGCGGCTGACCCATCCGCTATGCCGGTCACCTTGCATAAACACCCATACCACAGGTATCAATACCAGCCAATGGATGAGAGCCACGTGCCATCTGTTATGCAGAGGATAGGTGATTATAGTCATCACGACTCCTACTATCAGGACAAGTTCTATGGTTGTAGGATGACGCCATCGACCTGCCATAGGATATAACTCATAACAACGCCACATCACCATCCCCCAGATGAAATCTAACAGACGGACTGGCGGGAAGATATAGAGCCAGTAGTTCAGGTCATCTGTCTGTATGAAGGAGACATAGACAACATAGATGACCAACAATCCACTTACCAGTCGCAACAAGTTCTTACCGCTCATCCGCCCTATACTTTTATATAGGAAAGGAAACAGAAGCAGGAAAAACAGTAAGTCAGAGAGATACCACGATACGGCGTTCCCTGAGAAATAAAAACGCTCTATTGGTATCCAACTCTGTAACAACAGGAAATTGGGCAAGAGTGTCTGATAGTCTGCCATCTCCAACGTATGACGATGAATGGCGATAAAAATCAACAGGCACAACAGGTGAAGGGGATAAAACTTAAACAGACGACGAAGTAAGAACTTCCCATATTCGAAAGAACCATCCAGCACCTTAGCCCCATAACTCCTTGACATCACGAAGCCAGTCATCAGCATGAAAAACATGGGACCGACTCCTGTGCTTTTCCCTTCAATCCCCGCATACGAGAAATGCGCTAACATGACTGTTAGCGCAAAAACTATACGCAAGGACTGAAGGGTCTCTATCATTTCTTCATATAAGGCTCTGTGCCAAGAACGGTCTTGGCGAGACGTTTTGCTTTATCACGCAAGGCATCAACATCATCGTCCACCTCACCATAGCAGAGAACAACACCCATACGACGCCCCTTATGCGCCTCCGGCTTGCCAAAGATACGAATACGGGTACGGTCCTCCTTTAGTGCCTCCTCCAGATTGTAGTCGAGCAACGAGCGGTCTACCGGTGTCGATGCCTCTTTTGGAGACAGGATGACGGCAGAGGCTCCCGCATGCTCCAGATGGATGGCTGGAATAGGAAGACCCATCACGGCACGGAAGTGCAACTCAAACTCTGAGAGGTTGGTGGTATGTCCAAGTGTAACCATACCTGTATCGTGTGGACGGGGACTCAACTCCGAGAAGATAACCTCTCCCTGACGGGTCAGGAAGAACTCAACGCCCCAGATACCCGCACCTGTCAGTGCCTTCGTCACCTCATCAGCCATGTGCTGCGCCTGTCGCAAAGCCTCATCACTGATCTTATACGGTTGCCAGGACTCACGGTAGTCACCGCCCTTCTGTACGTGTCCGATAGGCGGACAGAACAGCGTGGGACCATTCTTCTGTGTCACTGTCAGCAAGGTGAACTCCGACTCGAAATCGATAAACTCCTCGATGATGACCTCCTTCACGTCGCCACGACTTCCTTCCATTGCCTCACAGAAAGCCTGCTCTAACTCATCGTCGTTATGCACATAACTCTGACCATGACCAGAGGATGACATCAGGGGCTTCACCACACAAGGAAAGCCTATCTCATCGGCGGCATGCCTGAACTCGTCGAAGGTCTTGGCATAGAAATACTTTGCCGTACGCAAACCGAGGTCACGACTGGCGAGGTCACGGATAGCACGACGGTTCATCGTGAAATTGACGGCACGGGCTGAGGGCACCACTTGAATCCCCTGTTCCTCAAACTTAAACAGGCGCTCTGTACGGATAGCCTCTATCTCTGGCACGATGATGTCCGGCTGGTGCTTTTTCACCACAGCCTCCAAGGCATCTCCATCCAACATAGAGAACACCTCACGCTCGTCAGCCACCTGCATGGCAGGTGCATTATCGTAGCGGTCGCAGGCAATGACATACTGGCCAGCACGCATGGCGGCAATCACAAATTCCTTACCTAATTCACCACTTCCCAGCAATAAGATTTTTTTCATAAATAACGGTTTTGTTTATCGGTTTGCATACATATTATCGTAATACTTCTGATAATCACCAGAGGTGACATTGTCCAGCCACTCCTGATTGTCGAGATACCAACGGACGGTCTTCTCTATTCCCTCCTCAAACTGCAACGAGGGCTCCCAGCCGAGTTCTTTCTGGAGTTTAGATGAGTCGATGGCATAGCGCAGGTCATGACCGGCACGGTCGGTCACGAAGGTGATGAGGTCCATATCCTCTCCCTCCTTGCGACCTAACAGGCGGTCGACGGTCTTGATGACCACCTTGATGATATCGATGTTCTTCCACTCGTTGAAACCACCGATATTATAGGTCTCGGCGATCTTACCCTCATGGAAGATGAGGTCGATGGCACGGGCATGGTCCTCGACAAACAACCAGTCACGCACATTCTCACCCTTGCCATACACAGGCAGCGGCTTACGATGGCGGATATTGTTGATGAAGAGTGGTATCAACTTCTCGGGGAACTGATACGGACCATAGTTGTTGGAGCAGTTCGTCACCACGACAGGCATGCCGTAAGTGTCATGATAGGCACGGACGAAATGGTCACTCGATGCCTTGGCGGCACTGTAGGGAGAGTGCGGATTGTACTTCGTGGTCTCCAGGAAGAACTTGTCGCCATAGGCAAGATGATGCTCCGATGAAGATGCCGTCGTGGTGAAAGGAGGCTCGATACCCTCCGGGTGTGTCAACTCCAAGGCGCCATACACCTCATCGGTAGAGATATGGTAGAAGCGCTTGCCCTCGTATTTCTCTGGCAAACTCTCCCAATACAGTTTCGCAGCCTGCAACAAACTGAGTGTTCCCATCACGTTCGTCTTGGCAAAGGTGAAGGGGTCTTTGATCGAGCGGTCCACATGACTCTCTGCGGCGAGGTGGATGATGCCGTCCACCTTCTTGTCCTGCATCAGTTTATAGAAGGCATCGAAGTCGCAGATGTCCATCTTCACAAACTCGTAGTTGGGCTTGTCCTCGACATCTTTCAGATTGGCGAGATTGCCGGCATAGGTCAACTTGTCGAGGTTGATGATGTGGTAGTCAGGATACTTGTTCACGAAAAGGCGCACCACATGGCTCCCTATAAAGCCTGCGCCACCAGTAATCACAATATTCTTCATATCTTTATATTTTAATGTTTCCCTAATGTTATGACCTCACAGTCCTTGAACTCCTTCCCGTCGATGGTCAGCCGAACCAGTGTCCGTTCTTTGTGCCATCCCTGCAAGCCAGCGGCACCAGGATTGATGTGCAGCAGGTTCAATGTCTTGTCGAACTTCACCTTGAGGATATGCGAGTGACCTGCGATAAACAACTGGGGTGGCGAGGCGTAGATTTGTCCTCGGATGCTATAGTCGTAGTTGCCAGGATACCCGCCGATATGTTTCATTAGCACCTCGACATCCTCGCATTTCCACCGCAATATCTCTGGGTACATCAGGCGTAAATCTCCCCCGTCGCAGTTTCCGCAGACAGCACGCAGCGTACGGAACTCGGCGAGCCGCTCAGCCACCTCCGTAGAGCCTATATCGCCAGCATGCCATATCTCGTCGCAAGGCTCGAAATACTTCAGGTACTTATCGTCCCAATACGAGTGCGTGTCACTGATAATACCTATCCGCTTCATAGTTTGAACTTTTTTCTGATAAACTCCGCTATCATCTTCTCCGTCTCCACCATTCCCAGTATGCTGGTGTTCACACAGAGGTCATACGACTCGGAATGCCCCCATTTCTTACCCGTATAGTAATTATAATAAGAGGCACGCTGCCCCTCCGCCTGCTGGATAATCCGTTTCGCCTCCTGCGGGGACACTTTCTGTTTGTTGAGTATCTGCTCCACCCTGTCGTGCATCGATGCGGTAACGAAAATGTTCACCACATTCTCGAAGTCACGCAGCACATAGTCGGCACAACGCCCTACAAAGACACAGGAGCCTTCCTGGGCGGCCTTACGAATGGCATCGCTCTGGAACTTAAACAGGTTCTCTTGGGAGAAGCCTGGCGCATAGGCGCTACTCACGTGGGGAGTCGCCATACTGAACAGCCCTCTGATGAAACCTTTCTTCTCGTCGTTCTGCTCAAAAATTTTCGGACTGAAACCACTCTCCTTGGCGGCGAGGTTCAGGATCTCCTTGTCGTAATATTTTGCCTTGAAGTCAAGGGCAAGCATACGGGCGATGTCATGTCCGCCACTGCCCAACTGTCGTCCGACATTGATGATAATGTGTTTATTTTCCATAGGCTTTAAGTTTTCTTATATACCATATCAACAAAGGAATCGTCATCGAGAACGAGCCGAAGTCGCTTGCCGCCATCGAGTACCACACACCGTCCAAGCCCCACCAGAGGGGGAAGATGTATGCCATCGGCAACAGCAATATCAACTGGCGGGAAAGGGAGAGGAAGATGGATATCTTCACCTTACCGATACACTGGAAGAAATTGGTGATGACAGCCTGTGAGCCTACCACGAAGAACACGATCATGTTCAGTTTGATGCCCCGTGCCGCCATGTCGAGCAATGTGGGATCCGTCGTAAACACACGGGCTATCTGTCTGGGGAAGAGCATCGAGAATGTCCAACCCACCAACAGTATCGTCGTCGCCGCCGCAATGGTCAGCCACAGGCAACGGAACATACGATCGTAGTTCTCCGCTCCGTAGTTATAGCCTACGATAGGTTGCATACCCTGGTTCATACCCATCACAAACATGAAGAGCACCATCACCACGGAATTGGCTATCGAATAGGCGCCAACCGCCATATCGCCACCATAGCGCACAAACTGGTTATTCATGAAGATGACGATGACACATGCCGTGGCGTTCATCAGGAAGGGCGAGATACCAATGGAGATGATATTGCGCACCAGGTCAGTTCTCAGTTTATAGATTCCCTTGCGCAGATGCAGCAGTTCCTTCTTGTCGGAGAAGACCCACATCTGCCAACAGAGCGCTAACGTCTGGGAGGTAATCGTGGCAAGGGCGGCTCCTCGGATGCCCCATCGGAACCACCACACGAAGGCGATGACCAACAGGATATTCATGCCCACCGTAAAAAGCGTGGCATACATCGCATGGCGTGGCTTTCCCGCTGCACGGAGCACGGCATTCATTCCGAAATACATGTGGGTGATCATGTTACCTAACAGGATGACCACCATAAACTCACGAGCGTATGGCAACGTCACGTCAGAGGCTCCGAAGAAGCGCAGGATGGGATCAAGGAACAACAGGCATACCACCATGAAGAGGAAACCGATAATCAGGTTCAGTGTCACCGTATTACCCAACAGATGCTCCGCCGTCTTGTAGTCACGCTGACCTAACTTCACACTGATACAGGTCGAGGCTCCCACTCCGACTGCGGCGCCAAAGGCACCACTCAAGTTCATAAAGGGGAAAGTGATACCCAGACCCGCTATCGCCTCAGGTCCCACCACTTGTCCGATAAACGCTCTGTCGATGATATTATAAAGACTGGAGGCTGTCATGGCGACAATAGCAGGCAGGGCATACTGTGTCAACAGTTTACCTACCGGCTTCGTTCCCAACTCCAGTGTCGCTTGCTTGTTGTCCATATTATTTTGCAAAATTACGAATAAGTGAGAAGAAAACCAAATTTTATTTGGATTTTCTTGAAAGGCTACGGGTAGGCGAGCCTTGCTCGGGAATGCGTGAGTAGTTTCGACCGCAGGTCAAAGGTAGTGCAAAATTTCGACTTTACGAAGAGATTGCTGTTTATTTTTTCTTTTCCCCAACCCAATGAAGCGTTCAAACGGGTCGTTTGTGGCTTACAAACGGGTCGAAAGTACGGTCTTCAAAGGGAGGATGTAGGGGATTCTTCCGTGAGGAGGCTCCTCACGAAAATGAAGAGCCTCCTCACGGCAGTCATCGACAAAATCACTTGCAAAAGCAAGTCCCCCGCTTTTCATTGTTCTTTCCTTTCCTAATATCCTGGATTCTGAGCAATAATTTTGGGCATTGCCTTGTTTTAATTGCAAAGATAGGCAATATTTTCCAAACAACAAAGGAATTGAACGAAAAAGATGCAAGGATTTCCATAGATTTCTCTTCGTTAAGTCGAAATTTTATGCTAACTTTGCAGGCATGAAAGAACGACGACTGATTTTATTATTGATGATGCTCTGCCCTATCTGTATGCTGGCACAACAGAAAAGGGCGGAAGTGCTCCTCGAGACTACGGAGGGGAATATCCGCATCGCCCTCTTCAACGAGACACCTAAACACCGTGACAACTTCCTGAAACTGGTGGAGACGCACCTGTATGACTCCCTGCTGTTTCATCGTGTCATCAAGGATTTCCTGATACAAGGGGGCGACCTGAACAGTAAGCACGCCCAACCAGGACAACTCCTTGGGTCGGGAGAACTGGACTATACCATCGAACCAGAGTTCCGCTTGCCACAAATCTACCATCGACGTGGCATGGTGGCTGCGGCACGTGAGGGCGACAGGGTGAATCCCGAGCAACGCTCTGGGGCATGTCAGTTCTATATCGTCTGGGGGCGCACCTACAACGAGCCAACCCTTAACAATATCCAGATACGGTTAGACACGTTGACACATGGAAGGGTGAAACTCGTGCCAGAGATGATAGAAGCCTATAAGACCATTGGCGGCACACCCCATCTGGACGGACAGTATACAGTCTTTGGTGAAGTCATTGAAGGTCTGGATGTCGTGGATCGCATCCAACAGATGCCCACCGACAAGAACAACCGTCCACTGACAGATGTCCGCATCCTTCGAGCCACCGCCACTCGTTTCTAAGTCCACACAGGAATAAAAACTCTTAAATAATTTGGCGGTTCAGATTATTTTATGTAATTTTGCAGTCGAATCTCAGAATCAAGTCCTTTCAGAGGGCGAATCTGAATTCATCAAAGGTGTTTCCACTCGTGAAACATTCCCACCCTATTTTTCAAACAAAATCGAAAACGAATACAGATTATAGTATATGTATACGAAGAATGAATTAGAACAAATGGATATCCCCCAGTTGATGGAGATAGCCAATGGTCTCGGTGTTAAAGTATCGCAGGATGACGAATTGGAGAACGTGATATATGCGATTCTCGACAAGGCGGCAGAGGATACTGCCGCTAATGGAGGTGCCACGAAACGTAAGCGCACCAGGATTGCCAAGAAGGATAATAATAAGGTATATACTGTCAATGGCGCAGAAGGAGAGAACTTCGACCTGAAGGCTGCAAAGACCACGAAAGAGAAACCCTCGTTGGATTCTCTTTTCGCTGAGGCGGATGCCGCCGAGGCAAAACAGCAGGAGGCACAGAGTGAAGAGACTGCCGCCGAGCCTGTAGCAGAGAAGCCCGCCCCCAAGAAACGCGGTCGCAAATCAAAGAAGGAATTGGAGGAGATTGCCGCCCGTGAGGCTGCGGAGGCTGCCGCTAAGGCACAGGCTAAAGCAGAGGCAGAGGCTAATACCCCTGTGGCAGAGCAAGAGGCGCCTGAGACACAAGCAAACGCTGAAGAGGAAGTTTCCCCTGAGGTGATTGAGGAGTTGCAGGCTAAGATGAACCAGAACCAGCAGGCTCCCGCGACTCCTGAGGGAGTATGGGAAGGTGACCCCGGCGACGGAACCGACTTCATCACGGTTGTCGACATCCCCATCGAGGATGGTGAGGCAAGTCCTACACTGGACATCTTCGACCGTCCCATGATGCAGATGAGTCTTGACCCTGTGATGGCTGACCGTAATGCCTATGCACCTACGAAAAGCAATGCCCCCACAGAGCGTTATGACTTCGACGACCTGATTACGGGTAATGGCGTGTTGGAGATGCTGCAGGACGGTTATGGTTTCCTGCGCTCCAGCGACTATAACTACCTCTCCTCACCAGATGATATCTATGTAAGTCCACAGCAGGTAAAGCGATATGGACTGAAGACTGGCGACGTAGTCGCTTGCACCGTTCGTCCTCCTCACGACAACGAGAAATACTTTGCTCTGTCGGAGGTGCAGACCATCAATGGCAGACAGCCACAGGAAGTACGCGACCGTGTTAGTTTCGAGCATCTGACTCCCCTCTTCCCAGAGGAGAAGTTCACGCTCTGCGGCGATCCTGCCACGACGAATCCGTCTGTCCGTATTGTCGATCTCTTCTCGCCTATCGGTAAAGGACAGCGTGCGCTGATTGTCGCACAGCCCAAGACTGGTAAGACCATCCTCATGAAGGATATCGCCAACGCCATCGCCGCCAACCATCCTGAGGCATATATCATGATGCTGCTGATTGACGAGCGTCCTGAGGAGGTAACAGATATGGCTCGTACCGTGAATGCCGAGGTGATTGCCTCTACTTTTGACGAGCCTGCCGACCGTCATGTGAAGATCGCAGGTATCGTACTGGAGAAGGCTAAGCGCATGGTGGAGTGCGGACATGACGTGGTCATCTTCCTTGACTCCATCACTCGTCTGGCTCGTGCCTACAACACTGTAGCACCAGCAAGTGGAAAGGTGCTCACTGGTGGTGTTGACGCCAATGCCCTGCAGAAGCCCAAACGTTTCTTCGGTGCCGCCCGTAACATCGAGAACGGCGGTTCGCTGACCATCATCGCTACCGCACTGACAGATACCGGCTCTAAGATGGACGAGGTGATCTTCGAGGAGTTTAAGGGTACTGGTAACTCTGAGTTGCAACTCGACCGCATGCTTGCCAACAAGCGTGTTTATCCTGCTGTCAACCTCGTACAGTCGTCAACCCGTCGTGACGATCTGTTGCAAGACCAGACGACGCTTAACCGCATGTGGATTATCCGTAAGTTTATCGCTGAGATGAATCCTATCGAGGCCATGAACACGGTACGTGACCGACTGGTGCAGACTCACTCTAACGAGGAGTTCCTGCTTGCCATGAATGGATAAGAAATTATAAACATATAAAACTAAATAAGCAATGGAAAGAGATAACACGATTTTCGAACTCATCGAGAAAGAGCATCAACGCCAACTGAAAGGTATTGAACTGATTGCTTCGGAGAACTTCGTCAGCGATCAAGTGATGGAGGCAATGGGTAGTTACTTGACAAACAAATATGCCGAGGGTTACCCTGGACACCGTTATTATGGCGGTTGTCAGGTTGTGGACGAGGTTGAGCAACTTGCCATCGACCGTGTCTGCAAACTGTTCGGCGCAGAATATGCCAACGTACAGCCTCACTCTGGTGCACAGGCTAATGCCGCTGTGCTGCTTGCCGTCCTGAGACCCGGTGACACCTTCATGGGTATGAACCTGGATCACGGCGGGCACCTTTCTCACGGCTCGCTGGTAAATACCAGTGGCATCCTCTACAAGCCCGTTGGCTATAACCTCAACAAAGAGACTGGCCGTGTGGACTATGACGAGATGGAGCGTCTCGCCCTGGAACACAAGCCTAAACTGATTATCGGTGGTGGCTCTGCCTATAGTCGTGAGTGGGACTATAAGCGTATGCGTGAGATTGCCGACAAGGTAGGTGCCCTGCTGATGATTGACATGGCACACCCTGCTGGTCTTATCGCCGCTGGCTTGCTCGACAACCCTGTGAAGTATGCGCATATCGTGACCTCTACTACCCATAAGACCCTGCGTGGTCCACGTGGCGGTATCATCCTCATGGGCAAGGACTTCGAGAATCCTTGGGGACTGAAGACACCAAAGGGTGTCACCAAGATGATGTCACAACTGCTTAACTCCGCCGTATTCCCTGGACAGCAGGGCGGTCCACTGGAGCATGTCATCGCCGCCAAGGCTGTCGCCTTCGGAGAGGCATTGCGCCCAGAGTTCAAGGAGTGGGCTAAGCAGGTGCAGAAGAACGCCAAGGTTCTCGCCGAGGAACTCATCAAGCGTGGCTTTACCATTGTCAGTGGTGGTACTGACAACCACTCTATGCTGGTTGACCTCCGCTCTAAATACCCCGATCTGACTGGTAAGGTGGCAGAGAATGCCCTTGTTGCCGCTGACATCACGGTCAACAAGAACATGGTACCATTCGACAGCCGCTCAGCCTTCCAGACCAGTGGTATCCGTTTAGGTACTCCTGCCATCACGACCCGTGGTGCCAAGGAAGACCTGATGGTGGAGATTGCCGCCCTCATCGAGGAGGTATTGAATGCCCCAGAGGACGAGCAGGTTATCGCCAGTGTCCGCAAACGTGTCAATGAGCGCATGAAGGACTACCCTCTGTTTGCGTATTAGGAACAAGAAATAGGGCCGTGTCGATTCGATCGGGATACTCATCAAATTACATTGAAAACTGAGTTGTTTCTTATGCCAATGGCGGGCCACATCTCCTCGGAGAAGTTGTAAAACCAGTGGATTACAAAGGCTAAGAGCGCTCTTCATCTTATAACAAAGGAGTTTTCATCTCATCCTCGATGCGGCCCTTTCTTTTTATTTCATCGTTAAGAGTTCATAGTTATGTTTTCTGGTATTATAGAAGAGTTTGCCACCGTAGTGGCTATCAAGAAAGACAGGGACAATATCGACTTCACCCTGCGCTGCTCATTCGTCGAGGAATTGGGCATTGACCAGAGCGTAGCACATAATGGTGTGTGTCTGACAGTGGTCAGTATTCAGGACGACACCTATACCGTTACGGCTATGAAGGAGACACTGGAACGGTCGAACCTCGGACTGTTGCAAGTGGGAGACAAAGTGAACGTGGAACGTTCCATGCTGATGAACGGACGACTTGACGGACATATCGTACAGGGACATGTCGACGAGACAGCACGCTGCATCAACGTAGAGGATGCCAATGGCTCCACCTACTTCACTTTCGAATACAAGGAAGATAAGGAGATGGCGCTCAATGGCTACTTCACCGTCGACAAAGGATCTGTTACAGTCAACGGTGTCTCGCTCACGGTATGCAATCCCACCAAGAACACTTTCCAAGTGGCAATCATCCCATACACCTTTGAGCACACGAACTTCTGCGACATCAAAGTGGGAAGTGTTGTCAACTTGGAGTTTGACATTATTGGCAAGTACATTGCACGACTGCAACAATTACGATAGAAAATTCCCTATTATATAATAAGGTATAAGAAAACACGCGGTATCAAGAAAAAAAAGTTTTTTTCAAAAAAAGTGCCAATATATTTTCGTTTCCCACTGAAAATCAGTATCTTTGCAGTCCAAAATAGAAAACAACAATACAAATAAACAATTTAAGAGTATAATATCAAGATGACAAAAGCAGACATTATCAACAAGATTGTTGAGGACACAGGTCTTGCAAAAAAAGACGTCGCAGCCACTGTGGAGGCTTTTATGGAAGAGATTCGTCAGAGCATGGCCGTTCAGAAAGAAAACGTGTATTTGCGTGGATTCGGCACATTTACCATTAAGCATCGTGCCAAGAAGACCGCTCGCAATATCTCCAAGAACACGACATTGGTGATTGACGCACACGATTTCCCCGCTTTCAAGCCTGCAAAAAGTTTCATCGCTAAAATGAAATAAGACAATAAACATTTAAATATTTGAATTATGCCAAACGGAAAGAAAAAGAAGGGCCACAAGATGGCAACTCACAAGCGTAAGAAGAGACTGCGCAAGAATCGTCACAAGAGCAAGTAAATTCTTGCAAGACAAAGGAAATGAAAGGAGTGTACCGACAACATCGAAAGATGAGTTGGTGCACCCTTTCCGTTAACAAACAAATGAACTAAGAATGAATAGTGAAGTAATCATCGACGTCCAGCCAAAAGAGATATCCATTGCCCTGCTTGAGGACAAGAACTTGGTGGAATACCAGAACGAAAAGCGGGAGGCATCTTTCTCTGTCGGCAACATTTATCTGGGTAAGGTGCGTAAACTGATGCCCGGACTGAACGCATGTTTTGTGGATGTGGGTTCTGAGCGTGACGCTTTCTTGCACTATCTTGACTTAGGCACTCAATTCAGTTCTTACGAAAAGTATCTCAAACAGGTACAAAGTGACAGGAAAAGGCTTTTCCCTATCTCAAAAGCCTCTCGCCTACCCGATCTCCCCAAAGATGGCAGCGTTCAGACAACGCTAAAACAAGGGCAGGAGATCTTAGTGCAGGTTGTCAAAGAACCTATCTCGACAAAAGGACCTCGTCTGACATGTGACCTCAGTTTCGCAGGCAGATACATGGTTCTTATTCCTTTCCAAGATAAGGTTTCCGTATCCTCGAAAATCAAGAAAGGCGAAGAGCGTACACGTCTAAAACAACTGATACAGAGCATCAAGCCCAAAAACTTCGGCGTTATTGTCAGAACATCTGCTGAAGGCAAGCGCGTTGCTGAACTTGATGCGGAAATGAAAGTCTTGGTGAAACGCTGGGACGATGCCATCACAAAAGTACAAAAGGCTACCACGACACCTGTGCTTGCCTTTGAGGAGACAGGAAGGGCAGTCGCTATGCTGCGCGACCTCTTCGATCCCACCTATGACGGCATCTATGTCAACGACACCGAGATTTTCCAGCAAATAAAGGACTATGTCGGTCTCATTGCTCCAGACAAGCAGGGGATTGTCAAGCAATACACAGGCAGTGTACCCATCTTCGATAACTTCAACGTCACGAAACAACTGAAGTCCTCCTTCGGACGAACCGTCAACTACAAACGGGGCGCCTACCTGATTATCCAGCATACAGAGGCTATGCATGTGGTGGATGTCAATAGCGGGAACCGCACTCGTTCCGAGAACGGTCAGGAGGCAAACGCACTGGAGGTCAACCTTGGCGCAGCCGATGAACTGGCACGCCAACTCCGTCTTCGTGATATGGGAGGTATCATCGTCGTTGACTTTATCGACATGAATCTTGCCGAGGACCGTCAACTGCTCTATGAGCGCATGTGTAAGAACATGCAGAAAGACCGTGCCCGCCATAATATCCTGCCACTGAGTAAGTTCGGACTGATGCAGATTACCCGCCAACGAGTACGTCCCGCTATGGATGTGAACGTGGAGGAGACCTGTCCTACCTGTTTTGGAAAGGGTAAGATCAAATCATCCATCCTGTTTACTGATCAGTTGGAGAGCAAAATTGACCGCTTAGTCAACAAGATAGGCATTAAATGCTTCGCATTACACGTACATCCCTATGTCGCAGCATATATCAACCAAGGTGTCATTTCCCTGAAACGACGCTGGCAGATGAAATACGGCTGGGGCATCCGGATTGTTCCCTCACAGAAACTTGCCTTCCTGCAGTACGAGTTCTACGACAAGGACCGCCAGTATATTGACATGCAAGAAGAAATAGAGACAAACGAATAGTCGTCAAGTCATGGTCACATTGAAAGTTATCTTCTGGATATGCCTTTTCCTCGTGTTCTATACCTATCTGGGATATGGCATCCTACTCTGGGGATTAGTACAGGTGAAGCGTCTTCTCAAGGGAAAAGCGCAAAAGCCGCAACTCCCCTCAGAGGAAAAACTCCCTGAGGTGACTTTGATGATTTGCGCATACAACGAGCAGGACATCGTGGATATCAAGATGGAGAATACCCGTCAGATCACCTACCCTAAACTGCACGTTGTATGGGTGACTGACGGCTCTAACGACTCCACGAATGATTTCCTGGCGAAATATCCTGACGTACAGGTCATCTACTCACCAGAAAGACGTGGTAAGACAGCAGCCCTTAATCATGGATTAGGGGAAGTGAAAGACGAGTTGATTGTCATGACTGACGCCAACACCATGCTGAACCCAGAGTCGATTCAGGAGATTGTGCGCTGTTTCATGGATCCTCAAGTAGCCTGCGTCGCTGGTGAGAAGCGAGTTGCCGCCCGCCATGAGGGACAGGCAGCCGCAGAAGGAGAAGGGCTCTACTGGAAATACGAGAGCACCCTCAAGCGACTGGACGGAGAGTTATACTCAGCCATGGGAGCCGCGGGAGAACTCTGTGCTATCCGCAGGTCACTCTACGAGCCAATGCCGGAGAACGCCTTACTTGACGACTTCGTCATGTCGCTCCGTATGGTGGACAAAGGTTATAAAATCGCATACACTTCTGATGCCTATGCCATGGAGTATGGTTCTGCTGACCTTGCCGAGGAGTCGAAGCGCAAGCGTCGTATTGCCGCTGGCGGACTACAGAGCATCTGGTGGCTTCGCAATATGATGAACCCGTTCCACCAGCCTTTAGTTGCCTTCCAGTTCGTGTCCCATCGGGTGTTAAGGTGGAGCGTCACCCCTATTGCCTTACTCTTATTGATCCCCTTGAACGTGGCATTGGTATTCCTCAAGACTGGTGCTGTCTACAACTGGGTCTGGTGTTTGCAGATATTGTTCTATGTTGCCGCTTTCTTAGGCTATTATCTTGAGAAGAGAGGGAAGAAGAACAAACTGCTCTATGTACCCTATTATTTCCTGTTTATGAACTTGAATGTTTTCCGTGGAATGGCTTATTTAAGAAAGCATAAAAGTAGCGGAGCATGGGAAAAAGCAAAGAGAGGGTAAAAAATTATGTAAATAATTTTGTTAGTACAAAATATTTTCTTATTTTTGCAAAGCGATATTAAGTCTTAGAAACAATGAATCAAGACGAGCGGGAGATTTTTCTTCAGAAAATAGCAGAGACTAATGCCAAACTGGATGCAGCAAACCAACAATTGTTTGCTGCTAAGAGCAAATTGGTTGAATATGAAGAGAAAACCAAAGAAGCGGAAAAAGCAAGTAGGATGAAATCCCTATTCCTTGCTAATATGAGCCATGAGATTCGCACTCCCCTGAATGCCATTGAAGGTTTCTCCAGAGTGATGTGTGAGACGGACTCTCAGGAAGAGCGGACGAAATACATGGAGATTATCGAAAGCAATAATGCCCGACTGATGACCCTTATCAATGAGATTCTGGATCTCTCAAGAGTAGAGTCAGGAGAAGTGGTAATCAAGAAGAGCATGACAGACTTGAATGAACTCTGTAGGAACCTGAAGAACACTTTCAAGTTTAGATGCCCCGATACTATACAGATGATTTGGAACAAACCGAATATGTCTGTCACGCTCAATACGGACGCCAACCGTATCATGCAGGTATTCTCCAACTTAATCAGTAATGCGTTGAAGCATACTTCGAAAGGAAGTATCACCTATGGCTACCGTATGGTCAGCGACGGTCAGGAAGTGGAGTTCTTCGTATCAGACACGGGATCTGGTATTGCTCCAGAAGACATGGAAGGTATCTTCAAAGCGTATGTATCCAAAGATGCGGAGACTATGCAAAACGGATATGGTCTCGGTCTGCCTCTCAGTAAGATTATCGTGGAGAAGATGGGAGGAGCGATAACGGTCTCATCTACCTTGGGCGAAGGCTCTACCTTCCGCTTCAAGTTGCCATTCGAGGGAACAATCGGTGGAGTCTCAAAGAACACCCGTATCACAACCAATTCCAGAACGATTCGTGTCAGCACTCGTACTGACGTACAGAACGCTCCATTGATTTTGGTGGCGGAGGATGAGGACAACAACTACGAATTGGTTAAGGTTGTACTCTCAAAGCGTTATCGTCTGCTCCGTGCCCATAATGGTATTGAGGCTGTGACCCTTTGTGAGGACGAGCATCCTGATTTGATTTTGATGGATATCCGCATGCCGGACATGAACGGTCTTGATGCCACTCGTATCATCAAGGAGGTCAACCATGATGTGCCTATTATCGCACTAAGCGCCTATGCCTTCGATGAGAATATCAAAGAGGCGAAAGAGGCTGGATGTAATGAGTTCATGCCAAAGCCTTTCCGTGTGGAGGATTTGTTGGATAAGATTCAGAAATATTTGAAAATCTAATATTTATGGGTAAACTTGCTGTATATAAGTATGTAGCGATGATGTTTCTTGTGCTACAACTTATTGTATCTGCCTATACGTTCTTAGGCTTGTTTGGAGGTGATGTCAACCCTGCTGGCAATATGGCACGTGCGATGGTTGTCTATATCCTCCCTGTCCTTATCGTGGCAAATTTTCTGTTATTGATCTACTGGTTGGTACGCAAGCGTTGGTTCATCGCCATCCTACCTTTTGTCACCATCCTATGCTGCATCCCCTACATGGGAACCATCATCCAGTTGGGGTCTGTCAACGAGCAAGCAGGCAATGCCCAAGAAGGACTAAAGATTGCCACTTATAACGTAGCAAGATTCAATCGGGAGACCTCTGGTTTCCTTGCCCAAGATATCCTTGCCGAGATGAAACGACAGAAAGTGGATGTCTTCTGTATCCAAGAGTATATGGAGACCAGCGGTGATGTCAAAAACACCACTTCCTACAAAGAGTATTTCCCCTATATGGCAATGGCTGGCAGAGATGTTGTTATCTTCAGTCGTTATCCCATTAAGAAATCCAAGCCTTTCCTCTTCGAAGATTCCAATCAGGCTGCCATGTATGCTGACATTAATGTCAACGGGCAAGTTGTCCGTGTCTTCTGCGTGCACCTGGAGAGCACAGGTATCAATCGTACCATTTACAAAGCAGGCAAACTGGAGGCACAAGGATATGACGTGAGTACAAACCGTGTTTTGAATGCTATTTACGGCAATTACTCCTTGGGAATGATGTTCCGTGCGGCACAAGCAAATATCATTGCCAATGAGATACGCAGTTCGGAGGTTCCATGCATTGTCTGTGGTGACTTTAATGATGTCCCCTACTCTTATGTTTACAAGGCGATGCTGGGAAATCTGGTTGACGGTTTCAAAGAATGTGGCGCAGGCGGATGGATGGGCACCTATCGCGGCAAGAAAAACGTGCGCATCGATTATATCTTCCATAGCCAGTCGATGAAAGGTCTGAACTATTACAAGACAGACTTGACCTACTCCGACCACTACCCTGTATTCATGAAAGTAGCACTGCAATAATCATAAAAAGGAAACTCCCAGCCAAAAGGTTGGGAGTTTCTATTTTTATACAATCTTGAATCTTACTCTGAACGATCGCTCGTGCTCGTCCCAATTGGTACCAAGCATTTCGAATCGCCCGATCTGACTGGTGGAGCGCACGTGTTTCCCGATACACGGACAGACATCGTAGTCACCAATACGAACCAGACGAATCGTCTCTGACACATCCTCTGGTAGACGGTCAGCACTGATTTCTTCCGGGAGGTTATCACGTTTCACGAACTCAAAGGTGACTGGCAGGTCCTCCGCTATCAGCGCATTCATACGACGCTCTATCTCTTTCTCCTCCTGACGGGAGGGCTTGTGGTCAAGATGGAAACTCATCTTGCTCTTCTTGCGTTCGATATGCGCATTGAACGAACGCTCACATCCAAACAACTGTATCATCGTCTGGTTCAGCAAGTGCTCCGCTGTATGCGCTGGAGGGAACTCCTCTTTGTGATGCTCATTCAGGATATAGTCTTCCATCACACTTTCAGTTTCAAGACCACACCACCTCTGGCATCCAAAGTCATACGGACGGCACCATCACGTCTCAAGGCTATCTCATCCTTGTCTTTCGTCAGAAGGTCGGTAACAGGATAGGCACCCTCCTTCACTTTCAGGAAATCGAAGGCATGGGCGGGAATATTCACATCGATGGCAACGGCATAGTCGTCGAAGTTGACAGCAACCAGCAGAAGGTCATTTCCTGCCTTACGGAGAAAGACATACTGACGCTCCAACTGCTGATTTACATACATCAGATCGAAGAACACGCCCTCTCTGACTGCCTTTTCCTTACGTGCTATTTGCATCGTGCGCTTATGAATATCAAAGAGTTGTTTCTCCTTTGCTGTCAGTTTCTTCTGGGCAGCACGACAGAGTGTGTCGATGCTCCAGTAGTCGAAAATCGTTGTCCGACCGTCATTGCCACTGAAGCCCTCCTTATCCATACCATGCTCACCATACTCCTCTCCTGCATACAGCATGAAAGGATTCTGTTGCATCAACAGGGAGGCTATCATGGCTGGGACACCCTTCATGGCATCCGCTGCGAAGAAATCACTGGCGATACGCTGCTCATCATGGTTCTCCAAGAAATAGAGCATATGGTCACGGATGTCATCTGTCTGTTGCCAAGCACCACTGATAGCGGAGGTTGGCACATGATGACAAACAACATTACGCATCGTGTCGTACATACCCACTTTATCGTACAACCAGTCGAAACCAGAAGCAATATAATGACGATACTCATTAGGATTATATACCTCACCCACAAAGACGATATCTTTGTATTTCTTCTTGACAATAGTCGTGGCATACGCCCAGAAGTCGGCTGGCACCATCTCCGCCATGTCACAGCGGAAGCCATCGATACCCTTCGAAGCCCAGAACAAGAGAATGTCTGTCATCTTCTTCCACGTATCAGGAATCGGCTCGAAATGACCAACCCCACCAGCATAGTAGTCGACACCGTAGTTCAGTTTCACGGTCTCATACCAGTCGTTCTTGCCTGGGGCATTATCAAAATGGTCATTACCTGTCGCTTTCGCCGGCTCCTCCAAATAAGGCTCCTGCTCTCCATGATAGAGGTCGAAATAGGGAGTAAACCGCTGACCAGGGCAATAGTAGAAATTATTGTTCACGGGGTCAAAGCCACACTCCTTGTTGTCATCTTCACCCAAGTCTTTCACACCCTTTGGTCTACAGACAGACTGATACTGACGAGCCACATGGTTGGGAACGAAATCGATGATGACCTTCAAGCCAGCCTCATGGGAGCGTTGCAGCAACGCCTCAAACTCCTGCATACGCTGATGGACATCCTGTGCCAAGTCGGGGTCTACGTCATAATAATCGGCAATGGCGTATGGTGATCCTGCATTACCTTTCACGACAGCAGCATGCTGGCGAGGAATGCCATAGGCAGTATAGTCTGTTGTCGTGGCATGACGGATAACACCCGTATACCAGATATGGCTGACTCCCATCTGGGCAATGTCCTTCAGCACCTTCGGCGTGAAGTCAGCGAACTTGCCGCTGCCGTTCTCCTCGATAGTGCCGTTCTCCTGACGCGTCGTGTTCCTGTTGCCATAAAGGCGAGTGAACACTTGATAGATGATAACCTTCTCTTTCATTATTCTTTTCTTAATGGGGATTTACTCGATACCGTGTGCAGGTACTTCCTTATTGATCTTGGCGATCATACCCTGCAAAGCCTTGCCAGGACCACACTCTGTGAAGTCATCGGCACCGTCGGCAATCATGTTCTGTACGATCTGGGTCCAGCGTACGGAACTGGTCAACTGGGCAATGAGGTTTGCCTTGATCTCTGCGGCATCGGTATGAGGCTTAGCATCCACATTCTGATAGACAGGACACTTTGGAGTCTGGAACTCTGTCTTCTCAATGGCTGCCTGCAACTCGTCCTTGGCGGGCTGCATCAGTGGAGAGTGGAAAGCGCCACCCACCTTCAAAGGCAGGGCACGCTTGGCACCAGCAGCCTTCAACTGCTCACATGCCTCGTTGACAGCGTCGATATTACCAGAGATCACCAACTGACCTGGATTGTTGTAGTTGGCAGGAACGACGACACCCTTACCCTGTTTGCTGACCTCAGCGCATACCTCCTCAACTTTCTCGTCAGGAAGACCGATAATAGCAGCCATGGTAGAAGGCTGTGCCTCACAAGCCTTCTGCATCGCCATTGCACGAGCATATACCAATCTCAGTCCATCCTCGAAACTCAAAGCGCCAGCAGCAACCAGTGCGGAGAACTCTCCCAGTGAGTGACCTGCGGTCATCTCGGGTTGGAACTTGTCACCCATGCAGATAGCAGAGATAACGGAATGAAGGAATACGGCTGGCTGTGTCACCTTCGTCTGCTTTAAGTCCTCGTCGGTTCCCTCAAACATGATATCGGTGATGCGATAGCCAAGGATATCATTAGCCTTCTCAAAAAGTTCCTTTGCGGTAGAATTGTTGTCGTATAGGTCCTTGCCCATACCTACAAACTGTGCTCCCTGTCCGGGAAATACAAATGCTTTCATTTTCTTATTGTATGATTAAATTAATACACCTATTTAAATAACGGCGACAAAGGTACGAATTTTTTCGCTAAGTAAAGAATATTTAGCAAAACATTTGGTGTTATCATGGAATTTGCCTACCTTTGCAAGATAGAATCTACTAAATAAATATTTAATATTATGTTATCACAACAAGACCTAAAACAACTTGCCCAGAAGGGCATCAGTGAAACACAGATTGAGCGTCAACTCGGACAGTTTAAGACAGGATTCCCTTTCTTGAGACTGGAGGCTGCCGCCAGTATCGAGCGTGGCATCGTGGCTCCTAACGCTGACGACCGCAAGAAGTATGTAAACGCCTGGGAGCAGTACAAGGCTCAGGGCAAGCGTGTGGTGAAGTTCGTACCTGCCTCGGGTGCCGCCAGCCGTATGTTCAAAGACATGTTCGCCTTTGTAGATGCCGACTATGACGTGCCTACCACAGATTTCGAGAAGAAATATTTCGACAATATCGAGAAGTTTGCGTTCTACGGAGAACTGGATGCTACCTGCCAGAAGAACGAGGGCAAGGGCATCAAGGAACTCATCGCTGCCGGCAACTACAAGGCTGTCGCCGCTAACATGCTGAAAGCAGAAGGACTGAACTACGGACAGTTGCCCAAGGGCTTGCTGTTATTCCACAACTACCCAGAGGGTCCTCGTACCCCGATGGAGGAGCACCTCGTGGAAGGTGCGCTCTACGCTGCCTCTAATGGAGAGGCACACGTGCACTTCACCGTCTCTCATGAGCACATGGAACTTTTCAAGCAGAAGGTTGCCCAAAAGGCGGACTTGTATGCCCAGAAATATGGCATCAAATACGACATTACCTTCTCTGAGCAGAAGCCCTCTACCGATACCATCGCCGCTAATCCTGACGGCACCCCGTTCCGCAATAGCGACGGTTCCCTACTCTTCCGTCCAGGTGGTCATGGCGCATTGATTGAGAACCTGAACGAGATCGAGGCTGATGTCATCTTCGTGAAGAACATCGATAACGTAGTGCCTGATCGTCTGAAACCTGAGACAGTCGAGTGGAAACAGATCATCGCCGGTGTTCTCGTTACCCTGCAGCAGAAGGCTTTCGACTATCTGCGTCTGTTAGATACAGGCAAGTATGGTCATGAGCAGATTGAGGAGATCATCCGTTTCGTACAGCAAGACCTCTGCTGCCGTAAGGCTGACATCAAGGAACTGGAGGATGCGGAACTCGTCATCTACCTGCGCAACAAACTCAACCGCCCAATGCGTGTCTGTGGTGTGGTGAAAAATGTAGGTGAGCCTGGTGGTGGTCCATTCCTGACCTATAACCAAGACGGCACCGTTAGTCTGCAGATCTTAGAAAGTTCACAGATCGACAAGTCGAATAAGGAGTATATGGAGATGTTCACCAAAGGTACCCACTTCAACCCCGTAGACCTCGTATGTGCCGTGAAGGACTATAAAGGCAATGCCTTCGACCTGCCTAAGTATGTCGATCCGACGACAGGTTTCATCTCCCAGAAGTCAAAGAGCGGCAAGGAGTTGCAGGCACTGGAGTTGCCAGGATTGTGGAATGGTGCAATGAGCGACTGGAACACCGTCTTCGTAGAGGTACCCCTCGGCACCTTCAACCCTGTCAAGACCGTGAACGACCTGCTCCGTGAGCAGCATCAGTAAACGATGTCATGAATTCAATAATCGCTCCGTATGTCAAAGTGCGGAGCGATTATTATAACCCCCATCATTATGAAAAGAAGCATCCTATCAATCCTCCTCATGATTGTAACTTATACCTCTTGGGGAAATTTTGTAAAGACGAGCAATGGTATAAAGACCAATGTGTCTGGCACATCAATCGAATTGGAGTTCTATACACCAAATACTGTGCGTGTGACAAAAACACCCACAGGTGGAAAACGTACAGCAGAAAGTTATGCTGTCATCTTGCAACCAGAAAAAGTACCCTTTGAGATAAAGCAAAATGAGGATGTGGTGCAGGTAAGAACCACGCAACTCGATGTGACACTCTCTTTGGCATCAGGCAAAATTACATTTGTCAACAGAGGCACTACCCTGCTTCAGGAAGGTGACTTTAGAATGACTGCCATCGGTGAGGGGGTGGATAAAGGGCATTTCAAAGCCCGACAGTCATTCGAACTGGAAGCAGATGAGCCTGTCTACGGCATAGGTATGCTGCAAAACGGGAAGTTGTCACAGCGTGATGAAAATCGCCTTATGATCCAATCGAATCAGGAAGACTATACCAACTTCTTTCAGTCCATTAAGGGCTATGGTATCCTGTGGGACAATTATTCTCCCATACAACTCTCAGACAATCCATGGACATTTGAATCACAGGTTGCAGACTGTATAGATTATTATTTCATGTTTGGAGGGAATGCCGATGGCGTTATCAAGGCAATGCGCCACCTGACAGGCGAAGTACCTATGCTGCCTCTCTGGACATACGGTTTTCATCAGAGCCGTGAACGATATACCACCCAGTACGAATTATTGGATGTTATAAAAAAATATCGTGAATTCCAAATCCCCCTTGACGGTATCATACAGGATTGGCAATACTGGGACAGTAACTACACCTGGAATGCCATGGATTTCCTAAGCCCTGGCTTTGCAGATCCAAAGCAGATGGTAGAAAGCGTACATCAAGACAATGCCCATATTCTCATCAGCATTTGGGCCAGTTTCGGCAAAGAGACTAAGGCTTATAAAGAATTAGCAGAAAAGAACTTACTGCTGCATTTTAACACATGGCCTATGGCTGGTCCCCTGATGTGGCCTCCACGCACAGATTATCCTTCTGGTGTACTCTGCTATGATGCATATAGTAAGGAGGCTCGTGACATTTACTGGAAATATCTACAAAATCTACAACATATAGGTATTGACGGTTGGTGGATGGACTCAACTGACCCAGACCACATAAATATTAAAGAGACCGACTACGACGAGGTTACCACAATCACCTCTCCGTCTGGAAAAGAATCTAAAGGTTCATGGCGTTCTGTGCGAAATCTTTATCCGCTACAGACTGTTGGGAATGTTTATGAGAAACAGCGAGCAACAGACTCAACCAAGCGTGTGTTTATTTTGACCCGCTCAATGTTCGCAGGTCAACAACGATATGGTGCCAATACATGGAGTGGCGATATTAACTCATCATGGGATGTACTGCGGAAGCAAGTTCCACTTTGCCTCAACATGACACTATGTGCTAATCCCAATGTCAATTCCGACATTGGCGGATTCTTCGCTGGTGAATACAATGGGAAGTATGGCAGTGGGACAGCACAAGAGAATCCACAATTTGGCGAACTTTATGTTCGCTGGATGCAGTTTGGCACATTCTGCCCCATGATGCGCAGTCACGGTACGTCAACGCCCCGAGAAATATACCTTTTCGGCAAGAAAGGTGATCCTGTATATGACGCCTTGGTGAAACAAGTACGGCAGCGATATTTGTTACTTCCTTATATTTACAGCACCAGTTGGCAAGTGACCAAGTCCCAAGATAGTTTTATGAGGGCCTTACCTATGGATTTCGCCAATGATAAAAACACATGGGACAATACCCGTGAGTTTATGTTTGGGCGCTCACTGCTTGTGGCTCCTGTGCTTGAGGCTCTTTATACCGAAGAACAGCCTATCAGTAGTAACGAACTATCGGGTTGGGATCAGCCAGACAAGGATAGGAAACTATTGGAGGACCATACCGACTGGACACTGCAAAAATCGTATGATGTCTATCTGCCTTCAGGTGCTAATTGGTTTGAATTCAGCACTGGCAAGCATTATAATGGAGGACAAACCGTCTCTGCATCGGCATGCCTCGACGAGATTCCTCTTTACGTCAAGGAAGGTAGCATTTTGCCTTTAGGACCTGACGTGCAATATAGCAACGAGAAAGCATGGGACAATCTGGAGATAATCATATATCCAGGAAAAAACGCCAACTTCACACTCTATGAAGACGAAGGCGACAACTATAATTATGAACGTGGGAAATACACGGAGATACCATTTATATGGAATGAGAAAGCGCATACGCTGACCATTGACCGCAGAATTGGCAGTTACAATGGTATGCTTGGTCATCGTACTTTCCGTGTCCGTCTTTATAACGGCAATATTGTACCTGTCAACTATGATGGAAGAAAAAAAACAATAAAACTATAGACATTCAGAACGCTTAATCTCATGTTGAGAATAATCTTGAAGGCGATATCTTCATCCCCGAAAGAATTCAAATCTTGTATTTCCTCTTCTCGTGGGTGGCACGTTGGGGAGTTCCTGACATGCCACCCATGGATGGGGACTTCACCCCACGATAGCCGTTCCAACGCTGCATGATCTTGTCAACATAGCCCGCCGTCTCCGAGCCACGCATATAACCGTATTTCACTACCGGGTCATTGTAATACTCTGGTTGGGCAAGCAACAGGATATAATGGCTGACATCCGACCAACGCTGCGGGTCACGCCCGTTCTTACGAGCCAAAGCCATGGCATCACGCACATGGTTGGCACCACCATTATAGGCGGCAAGGATGAACTTGATACGCTCCTGTGAGTTGCGGATATCACTGAAGGTATGGTCGAGTTCACCAATCAGTTTTGCCGCTGCGGCTATGCTCTTCTCCGGATTAAACATATCCGAGCGGGCAAGTCCTAAATGGTCGGCAGTAGACGGCATAATCTGCATCAGTCCGCAAGCACCAGCCCATGAGCGAGCCTGCGGGTCGAAAGTCGACTCCTGATAACACTGTGCCGCCATCAGCCGCCAGTCCCAACGGATGCTACGACTATAGCGTTGGAAATAGCCGTCGTAATGGGAGATCACACCACCCTTGGCATTCAGCATAGGGGCATAGACACGACGCTTCACGGAACGGGAAGACAACAGATAGTCCTCTTCTTTCTTCACCTCATCCAATAACTGGGGACGGTACCATTCTTTCAATGCCTTCACCAGTTGCGGTTTGTCATCTCCTATCTTCCATGCGAGTTGCTGACTCTTAGGACTGTTGCGGAAGAGGACAATATCCGCTTCGCCATCGGCAAGACGACGCATCATCTCCGCAGAGTCACGACACACCTCTACTCTAAGGCTCACACCAATCTTATCGGTGAACCGCTGACAGAGCATATACTCCGTTCCGAGATGCTTGCCACGATAGTCATAGTAGGTCTCGGGACCCGTCAACGCAAGAGCAATCAACTCGCCATTGCTCACAATCTGCTCCAAGTCGAAGTCTGACGAGGCAACACTCTCCTCCTCGCCGCCCCAAGGAGTGGCAGGAGCCTCTTGCTGCTTTTGCGAACAGGCGACCAACAAAAACAACAATCCTAAAAGATGAATATATATACTCTTTTGCGTCAAAAACTTACGAATTTGGCGACAAAGGTACGACTTTTCTTGCAAATATGATGAGAAATGCGTAAATTTGCAGACTAAATTAGCAAACAAAGAATATGTTAAGAATTGCAGTACAGTCAAAAGGTCGCCTGTTTGACGACACGATGAACCTGCTCGCAGAGGCAGATATTAAGGTTAGTTCAGGACGACGCACCCTTTTAGTGCAATCGGGCAATTTCCCATTGGAAGTGCTTTATCTTCGTGACGATGATATCCCCCAGAGTGTGGCAAGTGGTGTTGCCGACATCGGTGTGGTGGGTGAGAATGAGTTTGTGGAAAGGCTACGGGTAGGCGAGCCGCTCGGCTCGGGAATGAGAAACGAGGATGCCGAGATTGTGTCTCGCTTAGGTTTCTCCAAGTGCCGTCTCTCCCTTGCTATTCCCAAAGAGATCGACTACCAAGGCGTGGAGTGGTTTCAGGGTAAGAAGATTGCCACCTCCTATCCCAATATCCTCCGTCAGTTCTTACAGAAGCATGGCATCGAGGCAGAGATTCACGTGATTACCGGCTCCGTGGAGATCAGTCCGGGTATCGGACTTGCCGACGGTATCTTTGATATTGTCAGCAGTGGCTCTACCCTCGTCAGCAACAATCTTCGTGAGGTCGAGGTGGTGATGCAGAGCGAGGCACTGCTTATCGGGCACAAGGGAATGTCACAGGAGAAGCGGGACATTCTGGATCAGATGCTCTTCCGTTTCAAGGCAGTGAAGGATGCCGAGGATAAGAAATACGTTCGGATGAATGCCCCGAAGGCTCGCCTACAGGAGATTATCAATGTACTGCCTGGACTGAAGAGTCCTACGATCATCCCGCTTGCCGACGAGGAATGGTGCTCCGTACATACGGTCCTCGACCAGAAACGTTTCTGGGAGATTATCGGTAAACTGAAAGAGATGGGCGCACAGGGCATCCTCGTGACCCCCATAGAGAAAATGATACTATAATGAGAATCATCAAATATCCAAAACGGGAGCAGTGGACTGAGATTACGGCTCGCCCACGCCTTGACCTCTCCCAACTGAATGCCACCGTCGCCGCTGTGCTTGCTGATGTGAAAGAGCGTGGCGACGAGGCTGTAAAGGAGTATGAGGCTAAGTTCGATAAAGCCGTGCTGACCTCTCTTGCCGTCACTGAGCAGGAGATGGACGAGGCGGAGCAGATGATCAGCAACGACCTGAAGGACGCTATCATCCTTGCCCACCATAATATCAAGGTATTCCATATCTCCCAACGTTTTGTGGGACAGAAGATCAAGACGCAGGAGGGTGTTACCTGTTGGCAGAAGAGTGTCGCCATTGAGAAGGTGGGACTCTATATCCCTGGAGGTACGGCACCACTTTTCTCTACCGTCTTGATGCTCGCCACTCCAGCAAAGATCGCCGGCTGTAAGGAAATCGTGCTTTGCACCCCTCCTAACAAGGAAGGAAAGGTGAATCCCGCCATCCTCTATGCCGCCCGTGTTGCTGGTGTCCATAAGATTTTCAAGGCTGGTGGAGTACAGGCTATCGGTGCCATGGCCTACGGCACGGAGTCCGTTCCCAAGGTATTCAAGATCTTCGGTCCTGGCAACCAGTACGTGATGGCGGCTAAGCAGCAGGTCAGCCTCGACGAGGTTGCTATCGACATGCCCGCAGGTCCTTCTGAGGTCTGTGTGGTGGCTGACGAGACGGCAAACGTAGAGTTCGTGGCTGCCGACTTGTTGTCGCAGGCGGAGCATGGCATCGACTCTCAGGTTTTGCTCATCACCACCTCTGAGAAGATATTGGAGGAGGTACAGCAGGAGGTGGATAAACAACTTCAAGCGTTGCCACGTAAAGACATGGCTTCTAAGTCGTTAGAGAACAGTTGCTATGTACTCGTCAAGGATGCGGAAGAGGCTATTTCCCTCTCGAACGCCTATGCCCCTGAGCACCTTATCTTACAGGTGAGGAACTACGAGCAGATGGCGGAGAAGGTGGTCAACGCAGGCAGTGTCTTCCTCGGACAGTATGCCTGTGAGAGTGCTGGCGACTATGCCAGTGGCACCAACCATACCCTTCCTACTCACGGCTATGCTACTGCCTATAATGGTGTGAACCTCGATAGTTATTGTCGCAAGATCACGTTCCAGCATCTCACAGAGGAAGGTATCCGCCATATCGGACGTGCCGTAGAACTGATGGCGGAGGCAGAGCAGTTAGATGCCCATAAGAATGCGATGACGGTTAGAATCAAATCACTGAAGCAATGAAACCCTTAGAGCAATTAGTCAGAAAGAATATCTGGAGTCTCGCACCCTATAGTAGTGCCCGTGACGAATATTCTGGTAAGGAGGCACACGTGTTCCTCGATGCCAACGAGAACCCCTACGGTGCTCCCTTCAACCGCTATCCCGACCCCTTGCAGCGGGAGTTGAAGAAACAGATATCCAAGATTAAGGGGATTCCTGAGGACAGGATTTTCTTAGGTAATGGCAGCGACGAGGCGATCGACCTGCCCTACCGCATCTTCTGCGAGCCAGGCAGAGATAACGTTGTTGCCATTGAGCCGACATACGGCATGTACAAGGTCTGCGCAGATATTAATGATGTCGAGTATCGCCCAGTATTGCTTGACGAGAACTATGACTTCAAGGCTGCCGACCTGTTGAATGCTTGCGATAGTCACACGAAGATGATCTGGCTCTGCTCACCCAATAATCCAACTGGCAACTCGCTCAACCGTGACGAGATCATCAAGGTGATTGAGGGCTTTGAGGGGATTGTGGTTGTTGACGAGGCATATAGCGATTTCGCCCAGCAAAAGACGTTGCGGACAGAACTGGCAAAATATCCTAACCTCATCGTACTCAACACCATGAGCAAGGCTTGGGCGCTTGCCGGCATCCGACTGGGTATGGCTTTCGCCTCCCCTGAGATTATCGCCATATATAATAAGGTGAAGTATCCGTATAATGTCAACATGCTCACCCAGCAACATGCCTTGGAGGCACTGAAAGACCCCTATGAGGTGGATAAATGGGTGAAGATGCTGCTTGCCGAGCGCAGCCGTCTAATGCAGGCTTTCCAAGAACTGCCTATCTGCGAGCAGGTGTACAAGACGGATGCGAACTTCTTCCTCGCCAAGATGACGGATGCCCAGCAAATCTACGACTATCTGGTGGATAAGGGGATTATCGTCCGCAACCGCACTCGTGTACAGTTATGCGGCAACTGTCTGCGCATCACCATCGGCATGAAGAGCGAGAACAACGAACTGCTTGCCGCCTTACGGCAATTCTAAATGGATAAACTCTGGAACCGTAACTATATCAAAGTGATGACGGCGAACTTTGCGCTGTTCTTCGCCTTTTATTTGCTGACACCCTTATTGCCCCTCTACCTCAGTGAGACTTTTGGGGCGACCAAGGATGTCATAGGCATCATCCTCTCTGGCTATACCATCACCGCCCTGTTGTTTCGTCCTTTCAGTGGCTATTTTGTGGACACATTTCCCCGCAAGACCGTATTGATGGTATGCTTTGGCGCTTTCGCTATTTTCTTCGCTGGCTATCTTGCCGCCAGCACGTTGTTACTGTTCACTATCGTGAGAACATTGCATGGTGGTCCCTTCGGTGCCTTGACTGTCGCCAACTCCACCGTTGCCATCGATGTACTGCCCTCCTCCCGTCGTAATGAGGGTATCGGCTACTACGGACTGAGCAACAACCTCGCCATGGCAATCGCCCCCACCTTTGCCATCTTCATCTACGCACAGACCCATAACTTCGAACTCCTGTTCTGGCTCGCCCTCGCCATCGCCACCTTCGGTTGGATAGTAGATGCCACGGTTCGTCTCCAAAGGCAAAAAGCAAACAGCCAACTGCCAAAAGCAAAACTATCCCTCGATCGTTTCTTCCTCGAAAGGGGTTGGCTATTGGGAGTGAACATGGTGTTCTTTGGTTTCTGCTTTGGGGTGATGAGCAACTACCTCGCCATCTACGGCAAACAGGTATTAGGGATGACGGGAGGCACAGGTACGTGGTTTATGCTCTGCTCCATCGGACTCATCCTCTCACGACTGCAAGGTGGCAAGGCACTACGGCAGGGACGACTGACGCATAACGCCGCAGAGGGAATGGTCATCTCCCTCGTTGGCTACACCCTGTTTGTCGCCGCTCCCAATATGTTCGGCTATTACTCCTCCGCCCTGCTTATCGGCTTAGGCAACGGACACATGTGGCCCGCCTTCCAGAACATGATGATCAGTATGGCACACCATAACGAGCGAGGGACGGCAAACTCCACCATCCTCATCTCATGGGACATCGGCATGGGACTTGGTGTCCTCGCCGGTGGAGCCATCGCCGAGCACTTCGGCTACTCCACCGCCTTCTGGACGGTAGCCCTCGTCAATGCCATTGGTGTCATCCTCTATTTCCTCAAGACCCAAACGTTCTTCCTCGCAAGGAGAATAGAGGAATAAGTATTACAACCGAAATGTAGCGTTCAAACGGATCGAATGTAACGTTCAAACGACCCGTTTGTAAGTCACAAACACCTTGAATGTAAGCCACTAATGCGACATTTTACGAAGGTACGGTCTTCGAAGGGAGGATGTAGTGGCTTCTTCCGTGAGGAGCCTCCTCACGGAAAATACCAGCCTTGTTGTGTACTGAATAAGTTGACACTTTTAAATTTTAAAACGTGTATCAGTATACGACAAAATGTTGAGAAGACAGATGAGAAGAGAATAGCATTGTTACAGGAGTATCTGTCCTCCGGGATGTCAAAAAGGGCTTTTGAGAAAGAAAAGAGCCTGGGACATAGTACAATTTCAAGATGGCTTCGTATCTTTGCA
>JAFUFD010000019.1 GCA_017470055.1 Prevotella sp.
ACATGTTGGACAGACGTTCAAAGCGAGTTGGTAGGGGATTGCCGTTTTTGTCATACCTTGTTTTATCAGCCTTGTTGCCTACTGTCAGTTTGAAGTTCGCAGTATGCTTAATCGGGGGCATGATGGAGAAACCAGCCCTGATACGGAAGGTTTCGTCTATAGGCATGGAGAGGTCAATGCCAATACCTGTGGTGCCGACTGATAACGCTGCATTCAGATGGTCTGCTAAACTGATGGTGCCGTTTGGCTGCCCCTGTCCGGCCGACAAATCGGAACCATTTACCGTTTCGTTGGTTCTGACATTTATTGTTGCATTCTTCTGTTCTTGTGCCGTTACATTGAGAAAAGCAATGGCTGCGATAACACTTGTTAGTATCTGTCTCGGGTGGATAGCAATCATATATAATAAGGGTGTAAAGTTTAAAAACAAGACTAATCAGTGTGCAAATATAATTTAAAAAAACAAATGTACAAAGATTTTTGTGAAAAGATTAAAGATTATTAGTTCAGAATGGATAAAATCGTGTGCCATTTGTGTATAAAGGCACGCACCTCTTTGGCTTTTTCACTCTCCGTCAGCAGCATACCAATATTAAGGAACTAACGGAAATCAAAGATTCCCAAGACTGTGGTTTTGGTAGGGAAATCGATTTCCTTATCAAACTGTAACTTAAAGTCTTTCAGTCCTTTACCTTTAAGAACCCTATAGCCATTATTCTTCAATTCCTCCTCATGGTCATTAAGACAATTAGTGATTGTGCGGATATCTACCTCATAGAAATCTGCAGCCATCTGCTTGGTTACATACAATACACCGTTGTATTCCAGAGGTTTTATCTCCAAAAGCCTCACGGATACGAGGCAGAGCCACCGGATTGTTCAGTATATTCTGCCTGCTAATTTCTGATGTCGTTAAATCTTTTGCCATTTGAAAATCAATTATTCTGTAAAGATACAACTTTTTTCTTGACCATCAAACTCATCCGCCCTTATAATTCTGCTTTTTTCGGAGAATCAGAGAATCATAGAACAATGCATCCCTTATACCCTCTTTAATCATATACGACAAGATTTAGGGTCTTAGGTTGAATATCCCCCTATCACCATCAACTTCTGCACAACGTTCCAGACCCTATGTGTACACTGTTTCCTGTTGCATAACTACAACTTTTTAGACGTAAGTTGCAGTCAAAGAACTCCCAACACAAAGCCACCAGCATGTTTCAATGGATTTTTGTCGGGACAAGGGTTCGAATGAATCGATAAAGATGATACGATAAAAGGGGATTTTATGATATTATAGCAAGAGTTATGGGTCAAATCGCTATATCATACCGTCAAGAATATTATACAACAATTCCGCTGTAGGACGTTTTTCTCTCTTGGTATATTGGTTTATATGATTTGAGAATAACACAAGCGTGCCTTTCAATGAAGTATCTGTAATTTCTGGAGCGATTCTCTCATCAGAATGTTGCAGCCCCACTATATTACAAAGTTCTCCGCATTCGAAATCTCGTTTATGCTCAAACTGATAGCCCATCCAAACTTTGCCTTCAATCTTTCCCCAATAAGCCCAAGATTCTTTGTTTTTCACCAAAATCAATTTGGGACGAATGTTTTCTTCGATAATATGCTGCGTCAGATTCAATTCTTCTTTCAAGAAATCTATTCCATCCCGTTGTTTTTTGATGATACTTTCTGTTAAGAACTTCTGATTCTGCTCTTTAAAGTGGAAAATGTCAAGATAATCCATCCGATTAATTAGGTCTATCTGTTTTGCTTCATCTACAAGCATGTTGCGGATTGGACCCCAATATGTATCCCATGTCTTACCTTTTCTTTCTTTCCACGTTTCAGGATTCAAATTGACAGTTGCAGGTCCATGGATATTCTCTTTCTGTTCATTACCTCGCCAAGATGGATTAATGCCTGTAATGAGCAATTCAGCCCTTTTTGGCTCTGCAAAGACGAAGCCTCTTTCCTTTACTTCAGGATCCAAGTTATATTCCTTCCAAATCTTTTGGAGGCGAGCGTCAATTTCAGAAACTGTCATAAGCCTAATCTTAGAAAGGTATATCTTCTTTTATCGTTTTCAGGTTATCTGACAGCGTAAACGAACTAACAAGTTTCGCTATTGCTGGATTACTTGTAATCATTTCATCCAAAATCTCTGGTGCATCGGCGCTGTTCATGTATTCGTCATTCTCTGGTGCTGGTTTTTCATACTTGTGCCAGTACTGTGCCTTGTCAAGCCGTTCTACAGTTTTATTAAGTTTCTTGAAAGGTAAATCTTCCGTAGTCTTCTTGTATTTATCATCTAATGCATGGTATAGGTATTTAAGTCCAATAGCGATACGTTTATCATGATATTCATCATCGCTTATGGTCTCTTTGTCTAATCCTTTTAGTTCCTCGTCTTGATACATCGTAAACATTACATGCTCATTCCAATTCTCAATAAACTTAACAATGTCATAGAGTCCTAAAAGACTGATAATAAATTTGAGAGACGCCATATGATCTATATCCTCGATGCTAAAAGCCACACATCTACTTTTGCGATGAACTCTGAAAATCCATTCTTGGTCGGTCGTGCAATAATCATGAAGCGATTTGAAAAAGATGTCCTTGGCTTCTTCTGCGTTTACCTCTCGATGGGTATTAAGCATAACAAGCAGATACTCCTTGGCGTTTAACTTTGATTTATCAATTTGGTATGTCGGTTCTTCCGCAAGTCGTTGACAAAGATGGTAATACCCGTTGACCTCTTCGAGTAGAGCAGCATTCTGTCTTACATACTCAATTGGAAAATACTGGATGACAGACCATGCACATACATTCTCGTGATACTTCTCCCAAAGAGCCTTAACAGGTTCCAAATAGCAGTCATCCCACTGGCGGTATATTTTACCATAAGCCCATTTTCTGTCGGTCTTGCTCGATTGGAGAAATGCATGAATGATACGTTTCTGGTCTTTCCAGTCCAAATAGTCAAAGCGTTTCTGGATTTCCTTGCGAGCATCAGTAACTTTTCTGCTCTTTTTATCGTTAAACCACTTGATAAGTGTTGTTATAGGACGATTGCGTGGTATTTGTTGGTAGGGCATAGGTGCAAAATTAAGCGAAATTATTCATTCCAATTGGTTGTCATCTCTAAATCAATCATCTGACAAATGATTGTTTTTTTCAGGACAAGAACTGCAGCCAGTACTTGGTTTCTTTGCCGTCGCAGAGCACATGAATGTGCATTCGCTCCTCCTCGTTGGAGTATATCTTGAACGTATATTCGCTTTCGCGTCTAAATACTGCGCTCATAGGCTCGTTGCTTTTGGGTGCAAATTTACGAAAAGTTTCATAAATAATGGGCATTTCAAAAGAATATATACAAAATAGCAGGTCTTTAGCCAATATAATGACGAGAGAAGAAGCAAGTTATAGAAATCTCACTTTAGTAAACGCTTGAAACTTGGTATAAGCCTTGTCAATGATGGTCCTTTAGAGAAGAGCCTCAATGGTACAGTCGTTAGCGCAATAACCATTCTGGGAATATATCACTACGCAAATCCACGTCTATTTTCGTTAATTCTCCAAAATCGCTTTTTTTTCTCAGCATAATTTCGTAACTTTGGGGGCTTTTACAGATGATTATGCAACTTCCTGACGATTTCATACGGCAAACCAGACAGATGATGGGCGAAAGGCGATGGTCTTTGCTTGAAGAGGGATTGCTATCGCAACCTCCTGTCAGTGTGCGCTTCAATCCCCGAAAGGTGAATGCTGAAGATGTTTCGTTAGATAGGGTTCCTTGGAGCCGTTATGGCTATTATCTTGGCAAACGTCCTAATTTTACGTTTGATCCCTTGTTGCATGCAGGAGTCTATTATGTGCAGGAAGCGTCATCCATGTTCATAGAATACGTCATCCTGTCACTTGTAAAAGAGCCGGTTGTCATGCTCGACATGTGTGCTGCTCCCGGAGGGAAATCAACCGCGGTTCGCGCTGTCTTGCTAGAGAATAGCATATTGGTGAGCAACGACCCCATGAAGGTGAGGGCGCAGATCTTATCAGAAAACATTCAGAAATGGGGCTATCCCGGTTCTGTTGTGACCAACAACTATCCGGCCGATTATCGCAAGAATGGGATCCTTTTTGATGTGATACTCTGCGATGTCCCCTGTTCTGGCGAGGGAATGTTCCGTAAGGATCCGGCATCCATTGATGAATGGAGTCTTGCCAACGTGGATAAATGCCAGATGCTGCAGCGTCAGATTGTCGACGATGCGTGGCATTGTCTCAAGCCAGGCGGCTTGTTCATCTATTCTACATGCACGTTTAATACCAAAGAGAATGAGGAGAACATTGCGTTCTTCATGGAGACGCTCAAGGCAGAAATCGTAGATTTACCCGTAAAAGAGGAATGGGGCATCACGGGTTCGTTGCTTCCAGGATTCAATCACCCCGTTTACCGTTTTATTCCTGGTATCACTCAGGGTGAAGGGCTTTTCATGTGCGTGATGAGAAAACCTGGGGAAATGAATACAGGAGGCAGCGCCAAGTCGTTAAACAATGTCAGTAAGTTGCATGTGATCTATGACAATATCGCGCTTGACGGC
>JAFUFD010000099.1 GCA_017470055.1 Prevotella sp.
ACCTCACCTTGTAGAAGTGCGCCGCCAAGGCGGGGAACACGGCATGAGCCACCGCAGGCTTGTAGACATCGGGCGTCCTCGACAGCAGCAGGGCTATCAGTTTGGGCAGTTTCTTGGGCATCTCAGGAGGCGCCTCCTGCTCGTCATCCTCGATATTCCTCTCGCCCTGCAAGTCCTTGACGATACCTTTCAGCATATAGGTGAAGTCACGGGGCTTCTCCTTGCAGGCAGACTCCACCGTGCGCCGCACCTCGTCCTCGGGGAGTCCCAGACGGGGGATGACGGCAAGGATACGCCTCGGCTCATTCTCCATGATGGCACGAAGGTTGACCGCCAGTTTATGCAGTCGCACGTTACGCTCGCCATCCACAGGCACTCCGCCCGTCCTGCGCCAATACTCCTCGATGATGTCTGTGATGGGGATACCCTTGTACGATGTCACAGGCTCGATGTCAGCAGTCTGACTTTCGACGCCAGTCGTCTTACATCCTACATCAGCCATCTTACAACCCGTACGGTACTGTTCCCCGTACCGCTCGTCATACTCCTTGCTGTCATACTCGAAGACGGCATCGTTGAGATAGAGAATCTCGGCTCTCTGTGGGGCGAAAGAGGCACGACTGGCATCCTTGCAAGCCTCATCAGGCTCCACGCCCATCAACGTTGCAAGATGGTGCTGGTTGGCACTGAGGTCACCGATCTCCGCATCAGCCTTGAAGACTACACGCAGTCCCTTGCCCGACGGGGTAATATGCACCAGCATGACCTGGTTCTTGGCGCCCTCCTCAAACCACTCATGCGGCATCCGCATAAACACCTTGGCGGGATTGTCGATGTGGTCGACATCGAGCATCACCAGTCCGTTCAGGTGTGCCGCCTGCTGCCTGCGCCAACAATCCTTTGAACCGCTTTTTGACACTGTCTCCTCAAAGGTCGCCTGATAGATGAAGATAGGCAGTGATCGCTTTTTCGCATCAGCCTCCTCGTCATTACCCTCCGCTCTCAACTTGCGGAACTCTGTAATCTTGTTCTTCACACGGTCAGAGCCAACGACTTTGTAGAAGTCCTCCTTCGTGCATCCCTGTGTCGGGAGCATTAAATTGTACTGTAAACTAAACATTTTTTTGAGTTTTGTGAGGAAGAAGTGCTGAAATTGGTACCTTTTCACTCATGAGACTTCCGTCACTCACTTCACTCGGGGTTAATAAATAATGTTATTTGTTGGTTATTTAAAATTTATTCTTTATCTTTGCACTATAATTCTGTTCAACTATGAGTGAAGAAAAGAAATATCCTCAATTAGAGGAAGAGGAAGGCGGAATGTCCGCCTGCGAACCTGTTGGAGTTATGACGGCTCCAACCAATCAGAGAATGGTAGATGATTTTGACTATTCATTTGGCGATAAGGAACTTGGTTTTCCCCGTACAGAGGAGGAAGTACAAGCAGTTATCGACGAAGCCGAGTCAGAATGGGACAACCCTGCCCGTTGGTGTTCCTCCGAGGAACTTTGGACAGCAGTTAAACAGCAATTCCCATGGGCAAATATCTGATTATCTGGACTGCAAAAGCCAGACATCAATACATCCAACATCTTATCTATGCCCAGCAAGAATTTGGCAACAAAGCCTTCTATGGGTGGGTGCATTGTGTCAAAGAGATGGAAAATAGACTTCGGGAGTATCCAAAGTCTTATGGTATTCTTCGCCAATTCAAAGGAAAGCATCAGTATCGAGGGCATATTGTCATAAAGAATTTCAAGATTATATATGCCATTGATGAGCGTCGACAAACCGTAAGGATTGTTGCTATATGGGATATGCGAATGAACCCTCAGAAACTTTCTAATTTCTTAACTTAACTATAATGTAACAAAGCCTCAAAGAACACCGTCAACTCTTTTCGTTTGGTTGACGGTGCAAAATTAGGGAGAAAAAAAAAGCCGCACCTATTACGTAATAGTTACGCGTAATAGTTACGGCTTACACTAAATCACTAAAAATCAGCCAAGTACTTCTTTAAGTCTATCTTGAAAATCCAATGACTTCCGTTGCTCAAGGGCCCTATTGTAATATGCTCTTAGAGATTCGGAAGGAATATTCCATAGTTTGCCGAACACCTGCCACACGTCTTTTATCTTCAGACGCTCTGATACTGCTCTGGCAAGCAGTGCCTGCTCCGCAAGACTGATGCCTGTCGGCTGATATTCTCCGTCCAGCATCTTTGCCTCTGTCAGTTTGGCTAACGCCTCTCGTGCCTCAGGTGATTGCAGGGCTTCAGGAGGCATGGTATCCACCATCTCCTCTCCCTCCACGAAGTGACGATATTGATAAAAATGGTCTACATGTGCGATATACTGTCCTACCGACGCACTGACATTGATAATCATTGGCTTGTTAGTATTTTCCAGGCTCTCACGGATGAGAGCCATGAGCATTGCTTCGTCGAAATATCTCATCATTTCTGTTGATATTAAAATTAGATTGTTGGGGAAATTGATAAATCTGAAAACATAAACAATGAATTCAGAAAGATTGTTGATAAGTGATGTCAACCTACGAGGTGTTGAAATAGGACTTTACCATTGCACCTTTAGTTTTTGGTGATTACTTTGTTTTCTTTGAGAAAGAGGCGCAAGGCACCTTAGATAAACAGCCCGTCCATGGTTCGCAACAACCTTGCAAAAACTGAATACCACCAATGCCTGCGCCGTTTGGGTGCGAGCAGGTAGCCTTTGTTCTGCATATTCTTTTATTGCGATTTTGGACAGCAAAAACTATGGCTCTATCTCAAATTGTCTTCAAAGGTACAAATAAACTTACAACACACAAAGACTTTTACATCTTTTAATGGTTTATCATCATTCACCTATATTCTTTGGGGGACACTCCAAACTCCTTCGTAAAACTTTTGGTAAAGTAAGACGCAGAGTTATAACCCACTTGGAACATCACTTCTGATATCGTAAATCTATCTTGTTTCAGGAGAACGGCGGCACGGCTCATTCTCTGCTTCCGAATAAAATTAACTGGAGTCTCTCCTGTTAACTGCTTCAGTTTCCGATATAATTGTTTCTGATCCATACAGAGTAAATCACAGAGTTTAGCCACATTAAACTCTTCTGAATGCATATTGGAGTTTATAAGACTGACAACACGTTCCATCAATTCTTCGTCATTTGTCAAGACACCAGTCTCCTCTGGAACTGTACGTAAACTGTCAATTCTAGAACTTTGTGCTATTGCTTTTCGTTTATTCAGTAATTGTACGATATGGAGTTGAAGTTTTCGCAGGTCAAAAGGTTTTGGCATAAACACATCAGCACCGCTCCGAATACTTTTCAATTCCGTATTGGCATCATCCTTTGCTGTAAGCATAATAATCGGTACTAATTTGGTAGCGTGATGATGTCGTAAGCGATAGCAAAGTTCTGTCCCATCAATTCCTGGCATCATCTGGTCGGTAATCACGATATCGGGGATAGTAGTCTCAATGGTTTTCATAGCAACCTCCCCATTCAATGCAGTTATACATTGATAAGAGGGTTCTAAAGTTGTTGTAAGGAATTCAAGCATCTCGTGATTATCGTCAACTATCAAGACGATAGGTTTTTCTGTCGAGTCATGTCGTTTTTCCTCATGGAGGTTTGTTGCTGTCACATTCACAGGGAGCGTAAACTTAATAGTCAAGCCATGATTGTTTACCGCACAGACCTCACCTCCATGTAATTCTATGTATTTCTTAACAACAGACAGACCTATTCCAGAGCCTTCCCGAGAGTTCTGTCCCATATAATAACGATTGAACAACTTGGGTATGTCATTCGTTGAAACTCCTGGACCATTGTCACTGATTGAGACAACAACCAAAAGTGATGCTATTTCTACACAAATTGTGATCTCCCCAGTCTCGTTTGCTACATATTTCAGAGCATTAGACAAGATGTTGCGCATCACTACCTGTATCTTAACAACATCGACATCCATCAAAATAGGAGCCTCAGGAGTCTTAAGTGATATTTTGACTTTACGCTCTTTCGCTGATTCTGCAAATTCATCTATGCACTCGGTAATTAAGTTGCACAAGTCGATACGAGAGGCAAGTATCTGATTCTCTCCCTCTACCTCAAGTTGCTTAAAATCCAAGATGCGATGTATCAAATCATTTAACCGCATAGCGTTGTTCTGGATTGTTTTCAGGCTACCCCTCAATTTGGCATTGGAGGTTTCTGACAATAACTTACTTATTGGGGCAATAATCAGACTCAAAGGAGTTTTCAACTCATGAGACATATCAACAAAAAAGTCCATTTTTTGTTGGGTCATCGCCATTACCCGTTCTCGCTCACGTTGCTCAAACTGCTTTTTCTCATGTTGCTTGTATCGGTTCAGTATAGCCCATACGCAACCAACTATAGCCAATAGATAAAGCATCCACGCCCACCATCTGAAGTACCAGGGATACGGAACCTTCAAGACGTATTCTGTCACAGAAGTGTCTGTATGGTCGGCATCAGTAGTCAGAAAGAGCCTGTACTCACCGCCCGAAAGATGGGAAATCATGATTTTGTTTGAACCGTTAGGCAGTGAGTGCCATTCACCATTTCTGCCTATCTTGTACCAGAACACCTCCACATTTTTTCTGTTGTATTCAAATGTTGCCAAATCAAGCACGATGTCCTCACGACCTGTCAATCGAATGATGCTTTCGAACCTAGGGACATAGTCTTCTGGCAACTGCCCGTCAATCATTACCGAGGAAATGAATACCTTTGAAGGAGACATCGCCACAGGCTGGTCATGGAGATCCTGCTTGCATATCACATCCTCACCACCCCAAAGAATGAGATTATTCTGTGGCATATATACACCGGCTGTAAAACCATAATCCGGCTTATTGTAGGGATGTATAGAGCCGTCTTCTGTGTTAACATAGAACAGTCCCTCTGAGGTGGACATCCACAGACGACCCGCCATTCCCGAACTTCGCTCGCCTACCTGTAGCCTTTCATAGACGAATGCCTGTATCATGCCGTCTTTGATATAAAATGCCGTTTCCTCTTTGATGTCTTTCTGCGTATCGTACCTGTACAAATGCCCTTTCACATCAAGCCAGATGATGCCATTGGCAAATATCATGTTGTCGATAAGCATCTTCTGCCGTAACTTAACTTCCATCGTGCGGGTGTTGATGGATGCCAGACCCTGACTGGTATTTGCCCAAAGAACACCCTTGCCATCAGGAATAAACCTGTAAATAGTGTTTACCACCTCATCTTGACTACCAAAAGGCGTATCTTTCATCGTAAAAGCACCACCAGAAGACAGCAAGACTTTTTTATCAACCACATAAAGTCCGCCCATAAAGGTTGCTATCCACAGCCGTCCGACAGCATCTTCAAAGATGTCGTATGTCCAATTGGCAGTTCGTCCTTTCTGGTCTGTCAGCACATAATAGTCGAACTCATCGTGTTGCGGGTTATATCTGGCGATACCAGCATCTGTTGCAATCCAGATGTCCTTGTCGCAGTCTTCGTAGATACACCTGACAACGCTTTTCTTCAAGCCACTACCAACTTTGAACCACTTGGTGCTGTTTCCCCGAATGTGCAGAATACCGTTATCACCGCCCATCCACCAGTCTCCTTTTGAGTCAACAAGCATTCTACTAATGATATTACCATCGTTGGAATGAGTAATAGAGGGGAGAGGAATGGTCTCGAAGATGTTGCCATAGTGAGTGATGGCAATCCCTCTGTCAGTGGCTATCCAAATACCGTCCTCATCACAGAATATCTGGTGGATGGTGTTGCTGGGAAGTCCCCTCTTGGGCGATGAGACATCATGACCTATGGTCTGGATAGTGCCTGATACGGGATTGAGTATCTTCAAGCCAAATTCAGAAGCCAAGAGGATGTCACCAGACGGAGAAGGTATTATCTGGTTGAAGGTACTTCCTGAACTGACGGTCGTCGTTCTGCCAGTAGTCTGGTTCCGACAAAGCAGACGATGTTCTGTTCCTATCCAAAGATAATTTCTGGACTTGTCGTACCACACAGCATATACATTATCGTTTATGCCTCCATCATGAATCCGTCCATGTGCATCAATATAGGATAGCCCATTATGGTGGGCAATATATAGACATTCATCAGTTGACTCGAACGAGAATATGATTTCGTTCTGTCCATCAGGCAGGTCGTAATGCTGCCATGTACGTTTTTTTAGGTCAAGGCAGAATAGTCCTTGTGATTTAGTGCCGACAAATAACTTTCCACCATGACATACCAAAGAGCGCACCTCCTTTGTGGCTGGTACGTCATCGAATGGCATAACAAATTTCTCTGTCCTTAGGTTCAGCCATCTCAGTCCGTCTTCTCCGCCTATGCACAGAACGTCATCGTCCACTGCTACAATGGCATAATAGTTTCCCTCATAGAGTCTTCGGATGCTATAGCCATCATACAAAAACAAGCCTCGTCGTGTGGCAAACCACATCATGCCCTGACTGTCTTTGTAGATACGCTCCACAAGGTTAGCCTCGTATGGAAGACTGATCTTGTCAAACTGTATCATTCCCGCTGACGTGCCTATCCGTAGTTTTTGTCTGCCCTCAGAGGCGTATGAGGTGAATGACAGCAGGATGACTATCACTGCTGCCAATAATCTGCAAAGGCTATGTCGAACATCCATCATGATGCAAAAATACAAAAAAATATCAGAATGTCCACGCTTCATGCCATACGATTTTGGGGGTATCGCCCTCAAATCGTAATGGTAACCAGATATAACGAGAGTCTGGTAAATCTGTCTTCCTCCATTTGTCAAACATCGCAATCCACAAATCAGGATGACCTACTATTGGCTGGACGTAGGTACTCTGCCCATAGAAAGTCTTATCCGCATTCTTTCCGACACAAGGATTCCCTAACGAAGTCCATTCCCCTAACATGGAGTCTGCTACAGCCATGTCCGCCACATTAGGATCCCATCCTGAGCAACCCGAAGTAAGTAAATAATATTTACCCTTATATTTAAACACGGCAGGTGCCTCTCGGTATTTTTGGACGAAATTGCGTGTATGCGTCGATGTCGGCTTGAGATAGTCTTCCGCTAATAGATGGATATACATAGTAGCATTGTCTTCTGAGGAGCAAATATGATATGCTTTGCCATCATCATCCACAAAGAGTGTCTGGTCACGGCTCATTTCCCCATTTGGTCTAAAACTGCCCAGATAGGTGTATGGACCTGTTGGGGAGTCTGATACGGCAACACCTGCACACGCCTTTGTATAGTCTGCACTATCGATGTGCATCCACATGACAAACTTTCTCGTCTTGGCATTGTAGATAACCTTGGGGCGCTCTACAACTTTCGAGGTATGAAGGTCATGGAGAGAGTCCACTTTCTCTGCTCCCAATACGATACCCTCAAAATGCCAGTTATACATGTCTTTAGATGAATAACAACTAACTCCTGTGACATCCGTACGATAACATTCCCATGTTGCCCATTCAGGTAAGACTGTTTCTCCTTGTTTGTATTCCCCGTACCAATAGTAAGTTCCGTCATGATAGAGCAATCCGCCACCATGGGCGTTAATAATGTTCCCTTCGTCATCCAGCCACACTTTTCCTGGATGAAACTGACTACTCTCCTGAGCCTTGCTTGTTACAGAAAGTATTGTCAGTAAGATCATAATTATTGTCTTTGTTCTCATAAGCGCAAAGTTTTTTAAAGAGGGGAGGCGTCGAAAGCCTCCCCCTCAGAATAAGCGACCTCTGTAATGATGAAGCAGGTGAACTTACTCTATGAACGCATCCAAGGCTACCGTTGGCGTCCCGTTCTCAAAACATCCTTTGTTGTAGCCTTCGTTATAGCCCGCAGGAGCCTCTGGCTCCCAGTAGAAAATGCCCTCCAGACGACCTGTTGCCTGCCCTTTACTCATCAACGTTGAGATACATTGCTTGCAGACGTCGGCAAGGTCATAGTCCATGCCTATCTCACAAATCATGACAGGAACATTGTACTTCTGGTAGAGTGAGTTGATGTTACTTACGCAGGCATCCACCAATGCTGACCAGTTGTCTTCGCTTGGGTAAAGTGACATGCCTATCATGTCGTATTTGCCACCATTCGCTTTCAAATTGTCGAAGACATTCGTGTAGTACCATAAGTTGTCACCACTGTCCAGATGTACGATGACTTTGGCATCAGAGAAAATTGCCTTCACAGCATCATACCCGGCATTTGTCAGTTCTGCATAATTAGAACCATTGTCGAGATTGCCCAAAGGCCACATCATCCCCCATCGGGTCTCGTTGCCAATCTGCACCCACTCAGGTTCTATATTGTACTGCTTCAGTAACGACAGCATCTCTGTGACATGAGCAGCGACAGCAGCCTCAGCCTCACTAAGTGAATAATCGGTCCATGTCGCAGGAATAGACTGGCTGCCTGGGTCTGCCCATGTGTCGCTGAAATGAAAGTCTATCATCAGTCGCAGTCCAAGAGCATTGGCACGACGTGCCTTTACCAGCACGTCACTGATATTGTTCCACCCTTCCGACGGATTAACCCATACACGCAGTCGGATAGCATTCACACCACAGTCCTCTTTCAGCAATTTCATACATTCGGTTACCACACCGCTTTTGTTGGTGAAGGTGAGTCCTTCGCTCTCCATCTGGGTGAGCCAACTGACATCTGCGCCTTTGGCAAATGTCCCACGTTCAATCTCCACGGTGGTCTCTGCCTGACGTGGATTGGTGATGGGGCTCTCTTGTGTGCAGGAGGCCTGCACACAAGAGAGCGTTACCATCGATACTATTATCCCAAAATATTTTCGAATCATCATCATCTCTGTTTTTTTATTCTGTTAATGAATAAGTACACTTGCATATATCTACCGTTAGGGTGTAGGTCTTGCCTATCTCCCAGCCTACAGGATTTCCGTCGTTCTTCTTGGTCCAACGGAGAGAGCCATCACTGCAAGTACCGAACCAGTAATCCCATGAGCCGTTAAGAAGAATCTGTACACCCCAAGGTGTATCTCCCGTGGCAGTCACCTGAGCGGTATAAACACCAGGCAGACCTTCAACAGCAGTCATGTCTGTTACGCTCCAGTCATCGTTGAAGCCTGTATAAGAGACCTGTGTGATAGGCTCATCCATACCATACCAATATGACATCCAGCCAAGCGAGGCAATCGTGACATACAAGCCTTTACCAGGTGCTTGGATGTTATTATCATCTGTGCCGCCAATTATCAGTTTCCATTCTGAAGTAGCGGGGTCTTGGTTAACATGAGTCCAATCATCTTTCGCCTGAGAGAAGTAGTATCCCCATGAGCAGTTGAAGTTAACGGCGGCAGCATAGCAGAGGTTATCCTCGTCGTAAAGGGTCAGGTACTGGTCGAAGTTCCATGTATCATCGTTGCCAAGGATATAGAGAATCTGCGGAATTTCCACAGGCTCGTCACCGCCCTCGCCAATCTCACAAGTCCATGCTTTCGGGTCATCAAGGTCAAGGGTCAGTGCCACATTCCCTATCGCTGTCACGTTCACGGTGATGTCTGTCGCAGTTGTGCCGAAGGTCAGTACACCGTTCTCCATACCAAAGGCAACAGGTGTGTCGACTGCAGCAGCATCGTCTGTGCCTGTTGATGAGTTGTACTGCTTACCTGTTCCTGAGATACGGATGGTCTTCGCTCCTGTCTCTGTAACGCTACATGCGAGTGTCCATTTATTCGTTTTACGGTCATAGGTCATCTCACCAGTGACGTCACCGCTGACGGTCAAAGACGGGATATACAATGCCGACCATTCCTGCTTGACGGTATTCACTACAGTGTAGTAGCAACCACTCTGTCCTGGGTACCAGAAGTTCCAGTGTTGATCGTTGGAACTAATGACAAAGGGCTTGCCGCCACCGTCATCACCGATATTGCCCCACAGAACGCCATTGCCTTCCTGCAGCCACCAGTTGTACCAGCCACCTACGCCAAGGAAACCGCTATAAATACCATCTGAGTTAGGCGATGCCAATGTATTCCCTGTATCCGCTTTTCCCGCATCAAGCACGAATCCGATGGTCATGTCTATACTATATGGAGTAACCTTTAACTGATAGATGTTACTGTATTGTGACGATACGTTATTGGCAAGATCTGAGCGCATCCGTATATACAAAGTAGAAGCATTGTCGGCTTCCAATCCGACACGACCTACGAGAGAGTTAAGTTCTTCTGCTGTGAACTGCATAGAGGTAGTTCCTGACTCCGTGAGAATCTCAATCGGAGCCTCAAATGTCTCCGCCTTAGAGAACTGAAGTGTATTTACTATCGTTCCTATAGGTGTTTGTACTTTTTCATCATTGGTGGTCATGTAACTATTGTCTGTCCAATAGAGGGTAAGGGCAAGACCACTCATACGGTCTTTGTCTAACACCACATCCCCAGAACCACTAAGTTCTATTGCCTGGGCACCACTTGTGGTGATGGTGTCACCATCTTTGTCGCAAGCCGTCAAGGTCATGGCAGCCAAAAGCGACGCAAGGAAATATTTCATCTTTTTCATACGCTTATCAATAGTTTTCGTTCTTCAGATTAGGATTGGCTGAGAGTTCTGCCGTCGGGATAGGATAAACATTGTATTTGCTTTCTGTGGCACGTCCATCAACGACTCCCCCTTTCCACTGCCACTTATAGGCTCCACCCGTAAATTGCCCATAGCGGATCAGGTCTGTACGACGACAACTCTCCCAATAGAGTTCACGGGCACGCTCATCAAGAATGAATTGTAGCGTCAGTTGTGCCTCGTTGATGTTACCATCGGTATTTCCAAAAGCACGCTCCCGCACCTTGTTCACCACTTGCAAGGCTTCCTCACGACTGGAGCCGCTACCACCGCGCAGCACGCTCTCGGCAAGCATCAAATAGACATCGGCAAGACGGAATAACGGATAGTCGATATCTGCGCCAACAGCACCCGTATTGGATGCGGCTTCACCAGTATCAGTCAAGTTAGAGAACTTCTCACCGAAATAACCCTGGCTCTGGTCATCAATGGCTTTTGTCAGCCACTGCTCCTGCCCGTCTGTATAGAACATGTAACGGCTGTCGCCATCCTCATTGCCTGAGAACTGTTCTGGCAATTCGCCACGGACACGGAACATACCCCAACCTCCAGTCAGTCCGTATTTTGCAGGATCCTGTGAACTGGAGTTGCCACACTCACCGCAAACAATATAGGTGGTAGCCCCCCAGGTAATGGTATTCACAGCATCCACGACAAACGGGAAGATGATTTCATTGGTTCGCTTGTCATTGTCAGCATTAAACAGTTTGCTATAATCAGACTCCAAAGAATAGCCTGCACCCATAATCTGCTTGCAGTAAGTAATACAGTCTGTATAATGATTTCCCGCATCATAGACTTCTGCATTTAGATACATTTTTGCCAACAATGCCCATGCAGCCGCCTGAGAGGCGCGACCGTATTCTACGGTGTTAGGTGCCAATAGCCCATTGGCTGCCACATCTTTCAGTTCATTTTCGATGTAGGTAAAGAGTTGGCTATTACTATAACACTCTGGCGTATAAGCGCCAACACCCATCGTCTCATCGACAAAAGGACCTTTGCCAAACAGATCAAGCACAAAGTAATAGGCTAACGCACGGAGAAAACGTGCCTCGGCACGGAAAGCCGTTAGGTTCGCATTGCCAGATACCGCACTCTCTGTAGCATGACTAAGGAACTCATTACATAGTGCAATCGTATAGTAAGCACGATAATAGGTATCAGCAATCCAAGGGTCATTGGCATCCCATGTCATATAGGTCAGCCCCTCTATCTTGTCACCAGAAAGCCATGTTCCCGCTACCTCGTCAGTGGGACACTCTTGCAGGTTGAAATAACCACGCAGAAAGTCATAACCGTTATTGCTGGAAATATCAGGGTTGCCACCACCCTGCTCCTGACCTACGATGACATACGAGGCATAGAGTTTCGCCAGTGCCATCTTATAGCCTTCCTCTGAGCCATAGACCACATCAGCGGTAGTCTGGCTGTCTGTCTGAGGCTGTTGGTCAAGATCACCAGTACAAGCCGTTAGCCCACAGACTGATAATATCAATAAATATATCTTTTTCATATTGCTCATTTATTTAGAAATCAAGTCCAATAGTTAAAGAATAGATTCTTGGACGGGGATAAACCGTCATATCAATACCACTCATATTCTCTGGATCTACTCCTGTGTAATTGGTAATAGTAAATACGTTTTGTACCATCAAGGAGGCATTTAATGAGAACCAGTTGCACACCTGCCCGAAATTGTATGACAACTGTATATTATCCATCTTCAGGAATGAGGCATTTTCCACATAGTGGTCGCTTTCATGCTGACGTTTCTGGAAACGAGTAGTCATATAACTGCTATTAAGACGGTTCAACTGGTAGTCGTTATACGACATCGTCTCCCATGCGCCTGTATTCATCGCCATACCATTGTACAGATAGTTGCCGACATTGGCACGGAGCGAGGTGCTGAGAGTCAGTTTCTTCCAGCGTACAGAGGTGGAGAATCCAAAAATCCAATCGGGAGCCGGTGAGTGATAATGATAGAGGTCATTGGAGTCGACCACGCCATCACCATTGAGGTCTGCATACAAACCTTCGATAGGCATCCCCTTCTCATCATAAATCTGCTTGTAAACGTAGTAACTGTAAGGAGCATAGCCCTCTGACAATACCTGTACATAGTGCGACTCAATAGCACCTGCTGGGGTGTTGGGCGACTCAGCCTGATCATTCAGACGCAAGTTTGTGATTTCTGTACTCTGATAAGTGGCATTAGCACTGATATCCCACTGCCAGTCCTGAGTCTTGACGGGCGTGGCGGATATTGACAACTCAACACCTTTGCTCTTAATATTACCTACATTACTCAACATTTGTTTGTTGAAATTGGTTCCAGCGGCTACGGGAACTGTGGCAAGCAGATCCTCGGTCTTACGATTATAGAAGTCAAATGATCCTGTTATCCTATCATCTAAGATACCGAAATCAAAACCAAAATTCCATGCCTTGGTCGTTTCCCACTTTAAGTTACTATTATAGGCTGACGGGCGATAGGTATGGATAGGAGTGCCACCAAACATGTAATAAGCACCGCTCTGGCTCTCAGTGTATAGAGGCAGGTAGTCATAATTGGCGATAGCATCCTGCTGACCTGTCACACCATAACTGACACGTAGTTTTAAGGTACTGAAAGCGGGTTTCAATGACTGGAAGAATTTCTCCTCAGAGGCACGCCATCCTAAAGCAATAGACGGAAATGCACCCCATCGGTTGTCCTCGCTGAAGCGAGAGGAACCGTCACGACGCAGACTTGCTGATAGCAGATATTTTCCATCATAACTATAATTTAAACGAGCATAATATGATATCAAGGCATGACGCTGATCGTCTGCTGCGGATGCTGCCTGTTGCTCGGCAGGTTCCATGTCATTGAGTTCCAGGTATGCGGCATTCGTATATTTCCAGAACTGATAGTCATAACCAGCCGTCACCTCTACATTACTCTTGATACTCTCAATGTATTTATTATAGTTAAGGTAGAAAGTCAGTAGACGGTTGTTGTTCTTCTGCGAACCATACGTATAGTTACGACCACCTGTGTTATAATATTGATATGCCTCTCTGGGTACATAGATTTTGCCTTCCCCTTTTGAATAATCATAACCCAAGGTGAGATGGGCATGCAAGTCTGGTAGGAAGTGCATACTGTAGTCTGCATCAAAACTGCCCACAACACGATACACGTCACTCGTCGAACTATAGTTGTTCAGCAGCCCTACAGGATTGCCTGTCGCACCTGTAATGGGAATGCCATTTGCATCTGCAGCCTCATAGTAGCCAAGGAATGCATCTGTTCCTGAATAAATGGGGGAACATGGATTGTGCGTGGCACCACCCCAGATAGCATTGGTATTAGCAAAGCGGGTGTCACTGTAAGTGCCCTTTAAGTTGATATTCAGTTTCAGATGGTTGTCCAACAAAGTGGGAGTCAACGTAAGGCTACCCGTATAGCGGGTCATGTTGTCTGTTTTGAGGATACCGTCCTGATTGCTATACCCGAAAGAGAGGCGATAAGGCAAAAGTCCTAACTTACCTGAGACACCAAGGTTATTATCCGTGCCGAATGCCGTCTTGAAAATCTCATCGTTCCAGTCTGTATTGACGTCATCATTCAAAAGCGACCTCTGACGGTCTGTACCGTAGGTGTTCACCAGACTGTACATCTCATCACGGCTAATCATGTCCGCAGTCTTTGTACGGGTCTGCAATGAGTTGGTCGTCGAGAAACTAATCTTTGGTTTCTTAGAGTCTGTCCCTTTCTTCGTGGTGATGATGATGACACCATTTGAGGCACGTGAACCGTAAATGGCAGTAGAGGAAGCATCCTTTAAAATAGTCATGCTCTCAATGTCATTCGGGTTAATCAGACTCAGGAAGTTACCACTGCCGCTAACACTTCCACCCACCTCCATGGGCACACCGTCAAGCACAATCAGAGGGTCGTTGGAAGCGTTCAACGAAGCACCGCCACGGATGCGGATAGTACTTCCTGCTGATGGAGAGCCACCACCATTGACTATCTGCACACCACTGACTTTACCATTAATCAGTTGCTCTGGCGAGTTAATAACGCCTTGGTTGAAGTCTTTGCTGCTGACACTGGAGACAGAACCCGTCAAATCGCTCTTACGCTGAACACCATATCCAATAACTACGGTCTCTTGCAGCATACTGGCATCTGGCACCATTTGGACATTCAGTGTTCCTGACTGTGGAATGGCAACGGTCATAGTCTGATATCCTACATAAGAGATCTGTAACTGAGTTGTCGTTGGGGCAACTTCTATTACGAAATTTCCATCAAAGTCGGTAACTGTTCCTTTCTTTGTCCCAACTTCAATAACACTTGCACCTATCAATGGTTGATTATCTTCATCCAATACCGTTCCTGTAACTTTTTTTGCGTTTTGTGCAAAAGAGACAACAGGGAAGAGCATTAACATGAGCATCAAACACCATGAGGGCATGATCCTTTTGTTTGTTTTGAACTTCATAATTGTTTTAGGTTAAAAATCATTTGGCTACAAAATTAAGCAAATAATAGTACCTTAACAAGTACAAATCGGACAAAAACTTGCTCATTTTGGACACCCGTCTTATCTCTCCTCCTGTATAAACCCGATGCGCCTCCGTGGCTTCGGTTCCCTTGGCTGCAACTCCGCCAGTGCCTCACTGATGGCATCCAGTTGCGCACGGGTCGACTCGTTGATGTCGTTCTGGTCGGCAAGTGACTCTTCCATCTCCTGCTTGATGCGATTTATCTCGCTTTCAATCCTCGCAAAACGTTCAGAGTTATCTGGTAAAGTCGTAATATGGCGAAATGCGACAAAAGCACGCATGATTTCTCTATTAACCTCAATGGCTGTTTCTGAACGTAGAATACTGCTTAACATGGCAACACCCATTTCTGTAAAGGCAAATGCCCCATAACGACTACCGCCCCAACTTGAGGTGCCAATTTGGCATCTCATAATTTCGGAATGAGATAACTCCATCATAAAGTCATCACCTTCAAAACGTCTAATGTTACGTCGCACACTTCTTTTTAATTGTGAAGTTTCGACTCCATACATAGTTGCCAAATCGAAGTCCAGCATCACCCGTTGACCACGAATCTCATAGATCTTGTTCCGTATTGGTTCCAATTGCTTCTCCATACTTCTCTCGTTTTTCCCGCAAAAGTAGGCAAAACGGAGCAATCGGTCATTCGATTATGTCTCAAAAACATAT
>JAFUFD010000100.1 GCA_017470055.1 Prevotella sp.
AAACAATAATTATAAGGAAGATTATACTTTAGGTTGGGTAGAGATTCCTGTTTTAGCATCTTATAGGTTTGTTCTCTCTAAAACGGGAAGTCTACATCTAAATATAGGTCCTTATATTAGTTATGGTATTTCTTCTAAAATGGATTTTTCGGGATCTTCCGAATGTACGGGATCTATTTATGAGAAGCGTGGCTCAATTGCTGATTTAAATTTTGTGCTTGGCTCATTTACTGAAACATACCATAAGGAGGGTAAATTTGATCTTAATTCTAATAACGTAAGTTATGTGACAACAACAGAAAGTGGAATGAATATTGGTTCTGAGAGTCAAAGTAAATATACTTTAGATGATTCACCATATAGAAGATTGAATTATGGGATTAAAATTGGGGCTGTATACGAGTTACGAGGTTTTCAATTTGGTATAGGCTATTCATTGCAGTTGTCGAATATGGCAAATAATGATTTCTGGGAGTCAGAACGAATTCCGGTTATTAATGGTCAAGTTGGCTTGAATAATATGAGTGGTTATAAACACCGCATAAATGTCGTAGAAATAAAAATCGGATATGTCTTTAGGTACTAATTTTAATTATAATAGCGATGAAAAAAATGAAAGAGAATTCAGTTTCCAAATTATTGGTTTTTTTATTGATGATTCCAATTGTCAATGGGTTATGTGGATGTAAACATACTGATGACGAAGATAATATTGAGATAATATCAGGTGATATTGAAGGGGAATGGTTTGAAAATAAAAGTGATAATGATTCCAAATTGTATTCCATAACTAATTATAAGTCAAACGGAAGTATATCATACTGTTTTGCTTTGGCTAATACTATAAGGAGTGAATATAATACCAAAGAAGGCTCGTATGAATACGACGGTTTTATTATAACAGAAAAGAGCACTGATGTTTATACTGGGAACGAGCAGTCTCTGACATACAATGTGAGGTATTCAGATAATTATACGTTAATATGTTATGATCCGCAAAATAAAGAAATGTTAGAGCGACACAAAATAATTGATACCTATGATATGAGTGTTGGTGAGACTAGAACCTTTTCAAGTGGAGATTCTAAAATAAATCCATATAGTTTTGTCTCACTTGATCCTCAAATCGTATCTGTAGATAAGCAGGGATTTTTTAAAGCGCTAAAGAGGGGAACAACATTCGTGGTAGTATACTCACCCGTAGGAGAAACTATAGTTAGGGTTAACGTTACTGATCCTGATAATGTCATTGATGATTTTTTAAGTTTGATGGATGAGCCAATTAAATCAGTAACAAACATCTACGGTGGGTGTTTTGTTGATTTTTCAAATGATCTTTGGACGGAAAGAGTCTATAATTTGATTGACGATAAGGTTGAAAAAGTTATTTTTACTTATGTAAATATGAAGGTTTTTACCATTCTTGTTAATTTGCGTGAAGGAACAGATATTGAGAAGATCAAAGAGTCATTTGATAAAAAATACAAATCCGAAGGTGGTAATCATATTTTTGATTACAAGGTGGAGAAGGCTGGGAAGGAGATAATGATATCCCTTAATTCACTTGAAAATAGCGTGTCATACCGGCCTATTGTAAAAGAGCCTCAGGCTAGTTATGATTTTTCTGAGGAATCTTTTTTAGAGTTTGATGGCCTTATTAAAATGACAGTTTCCCAAGTTGCAAAACAGTTTGATTATACTCTTACTGAAGAGAATATGGAAGATGGTGATTTTGATATATATGTAGATGATAATGAGATATTTAATAAGGTTATGATTCAGTTTGACCCAGATGAAGACCCTGAAGTAATAACAACTGTTATTTTGGTATGTAAGAGTAGCAGTATAAAACAAGAAAATTTAGAGGGATGGTATAAGGATCATTATATTGATACAGGAGATCCGTTAAATCCTTATTGTAGTGAAGGGGAAGAATATTATATCAGATTTAAGGTAAGTGGAAATACTACTAATGTATATTATAGTACAACTAAAGCACGTCGATAAAAATGAAAAAAATGAAAAAAATGAAAGTGAGAAGTCTTTATCTGACTTTATTGGGATTAGTATCTTTGACAGTTATATCTTGTTCAGATGATGATCATGAGGAAATAGTCAACTTTGATATTAATTTGCTTGTGGGTGATTGGATCTCGATTGAGGCAGGAAATGCTACAGAAGTCAACTATTCTTATAGCCACTCTTTAAAAGGTAGTATTTATAGGAATATTGAGAGCAATCCCGACTTATATGAGAATATGTCAGGTACTTGGTTTTATTACATTAAGAATGGTATTATAAATACGGAAATGTTATACAATTCTTCGGCGAATGTAAAAACAGTATCTTACAAACTTTCCAAATTGGATAATTATAATCTTGAGTTACGAAACCAAGAATTGGGGAGCAGTGAACTTTACATGCGTATTGTTGAAAAGAAGAAAGTGGCAAAAGGAGATGAGTTTGATGTGAACTTCTCAGATGTATCATTTACGGTTACTGATTATATTTCAACCAGTCCCTCAATATTATCAATTGATTCATTAGGGCATGCTATAGCAAAGAAAGCAGGAATTGCATATGTTATTATGAAATCTCAAGACCATTCTGCTGTTGTCAGAGTAGAAGTAGGTTCTTTGATAACATCTTTAGCGGAAGAGTTGTTTGTGACTATTGATGATGTTTTGAATAGAATGGGAAAACCGGATGTCGAAGGTGTTATAGACCAAAATAAAGCAATTCAGTATTCTCTTTCAAACAGTTCGTTAGATATTATTCAATATAGGTATGATGAATCTACACGAGATATAACTACCATTCTTGTTTCATATGGCTCAGATGAGGAGTATTCTTCTGATGTCAGTTATATTAAAACAAACTATTATGATTTAGGTGAAAATAAATATTTGGATAATGGGACTCATGAATATGGATTATCACAGGCTTATAGTAATAATGAATATATTATTGCTTTAATACCAGATACTAGATATGTATATATATTCAATAGATATTATTTATTAGATTATGGGCATTTTTAATAGATATTAGTGGGGCGGTTCGGCAGTCCCATTGAAAGCATAAACGCACCATTGTTATATTATTGTCTTTGCATCGATAATATATTTGGATATGATAACGATTGATTTAAATGAACAATTACTCAGGGAGATTGGTAACATTGCAGATAATGAGAGTTATGTTTACCAGAAATGATTGATTAATATTTGATGCTTGTGATGATGGGAATAAGGAAATTATTGATGACCGTGATGCTGATAAATGTTTCGGCAAGTATGGTTTTGGCACAAACTGCTCAGAATATAGAGAAGGAAGCAGAGAAAGCAGCAAAAAAAGAAGTGAAAAGACTGGAAAAGGAAGGGTGGAAAGTGGCTCCTGGTGGCATACCGATGGAGATGCAGTTGAAGAAGAACTACATCTATTCGTTGCAGGATGATAAATATGTAGTAGGAGATGCAATAAGTGGTGGTAGTTTCTATGATGCAGCAAAATCGACGGCACGTCCAGTTGCCATGATGAACATGGCAGAAAAAGCGGCGGTGGATTTTGACCTTGCTATCGATGCAATGCTCTCTAATAGACAGATAAGTAAATCTGCGGCTAATTCTGCCTCTGAGATTGTTAAGAAAGCAAGTTCTTCTGTCAGCCAGAGATTAGGTCGTTTAATAACTCTTCTAGATATATATAGAACGAATAAAGATGGTCTTGTAGAGGTTCGTATGGTTTTGGCTTGTGACAGGGAACAATTTGAACAAGCGAAGAAAGATGTTTATGTGTATGACAATCCCAATCCACTTATTTCTGCCTCTCTCTATATTGGTGATAGTTATTACAATGCTGAGGGGGAGGAAGAGAATATCGAACAAGCCCTTGCTTGGTATGAAAAGGCTGCAAACCAAGGCTCTACAGAAGCAAAGGAAAAAATTCGCATGATTAAAGATCTGGCCGCAATGATTGTGTGGCAGAATAAAGACGATATGGTCAACACGGCAGAGTATCAGGTGAAAGTTGGCATTAAAGCCAATTCTAAAGTGAAAGACGTTGACGTATCTGTCAATGGCAAGAAATACAGAGAATTTAGAGGGATGAATGTCGTGAAGGATGACTGCTATGACATGGTAATAGACAAGATGGTTACGCTGGCTCCCGGAGGAAATAATATAAAGGTTAGTGTCAGAACAAGTGACGGGAAAAAGTCCTTCACGACTAAGCATGTCGTATACAATCCCGAAGATATAGATGACATTTATTACAGGAGAATTGCATTGATAGTCGGGAACTCAAACTATCAGGGTATGGGGAATTCTTTGCCTAACCCCAAGAATGATGCGATGGATTTGGCAGCAAAGTTAAGGACTCTGGGCTTTTTTGTAATAGAGGAAACCGATTTGGACAAGAATACATTTGAGGAAAAACTTCAAGAATTTGGTAAGAAGGCTAAAGGCTATGATGTCGCTTTATTCTATTATGCAGGGCATGGTATTCAGAGCAAAGGGGTGAATTACTTGATGCCAGTGGATGCAGCCCCAAAGAGTGAGGCAAGCGTGCCATATAATTGTGTTAATGCAAACTGGGTGATAGATGAGTTGGAAGGCACGAAGGCAAGAATCATTATTCTGGATGCTTGTCGTAATAATCCTTTTGAAAGGGGTTGGCATCGTGGGACTACTGAGATGAACTGGGCTCAAATGAAATCACCTTCTGGTACATACATCGCCTATGCAACGAGTGCAGGCAATGTTGCACATGACGGTGAGGGACGCAATAGTCCTTACGCATCAGCCATGCTGAGAACACTCGATAGGCCTAATTTGTCGTTGGAGGCTTTCTTCAAGGAAGTGAGAACTCTTGTGCGGCAGAGTACAGGTGAAGAGCAAATCGGCCAGGATTCAAGTTCCTTCATTGGTGAGTTTATTTTTAATAAGAAATAATATGAGTGGTATAAGAAGAAATACTGCCATCATCCTTTTGTCGGCAGCATGGCTTTCGGCCTGGGGACAGGAGGATATGTACTATGGAACGGGGCTGGTGGAGGATGATGCTGAGTATGAGAAGATTCCTCAGAAACCGACACTGTTGACGAGAGACTATAAAATATTGCCGGAAAGTTTCTCGTTGAGGAAGTATTGCCCGAGAGTAGGCAGCCAGGGACGTTATGGTACATGTACTGTCTGGTCTACCACCTATGCAGCCAGGACGATAGCGGAAGCCATCAGGTGGGGATGGACGGATCAGAACGTGATAACGGAAGAGGCGTTTGCACCGCTTTTTGTCTATTCGCAGATTAAAAGCAAGGAGGATAACTCCTGTCTGAATGGTGCCCGAATCAATCAGGCGCTGGAGATGCTGAAAAGGAAAGGTGCACCGAAACTGAGGAGTTTTAATATCCAGTGTGCAGACTATGCTCCCAAATGGGTGATGGATGAGGCTTCGGACTACCCGATCGATGACTATTTCGCTGTGTTTACCAGCCACTGCAAGTCACAAGAAGAGAAGGTCTATAAAGTCAAGAAATCTCTTGCCGAAGAGCGTCCGGTATTGATTAACATGCGTATTCCCCGTTCTTTCTATAAGGCAGGTGACACGTGGACCCCAGAGTCTTCCAATGAGTCTCCTGTCGGATATCATGCCATGTGTGTGGTTGGATATGATGATCATCTGGATGGCGGTGCCTTCCTGATTATGAACAGTTGGAGCAGGACTTGGGGTAAGGATGGCTATACGTGGGTGAAGTATGCTGACTTTGCGAAATACGTGGACTGGGCATTTGAGATCTATGTGAAGAAAGTGCGCTACCCGGAGGTGGATCAGGAGAAAGAGACTGTGATAACGGTCAATAACTTTGAGACTAATTATGACCAGGTTTTTGCCAAGGTAGACAGCAATTATAATGATAAGGTGGAGAAGGTGCTCTCTGGTAGCATGTACATTCAGTTGTCGACAGGTGAAAGGATGGCTCAACAACTGACGAGCAGAAATCGGGAACTGCCAGTGTACAGGGCAAAAGGGAAATATATCTCAGGAACACGCTACCGGGTCTATTTGTCGAATCATGAACCGGCATACGTCTACGTGATAGGAAGTGACCTGAAGAATAATGTCAGCAAGTTGTTCCCTCATGCTGCCAATATCAGTCCTGCGTTAGTGTACAGTTCCAACGATATCGCCCTGCCAAGTGAGGACTATTATATAGAGATGGACAACACGCAGGGAAAGGACTATTTCTGCCTGCTCTATTCTTCTCGGGCATTGCCTATCGACAACATCGTGGAACGAATCAAGAAGGCTGGTGGTGACTTCGACGAAAAACTCATCACTGCCTTGGATGAATATGGACTGGTGCCACAGGAGGATATCACGTATGAGAAAGGCAATGTGTCATTCAGGGCTGTCACCAATAGGCAGGTAGTGCCCATCATCGTGGAGGTCACTCACAATTAACATGTCTGTCGGAGTATGAGCAAGAAACTTAGAGTCATATTGGCCTCCTGCATGGCTGTGGGAATGCTGCTGTTCTCCTATTGGGTGACCAGCCAGCGTTATGCTGTCAGCGGTGAGACGACTTTGTTGAGGAAGATAGAACTGGTGAGAGGATGGTTCAAGCCTCACGTCAATCCGATGTCTGACTCTGTCTTGCTGGTCAATGTCAGTTATGACCCTGTCCTTTTCGTTACAGATGACAGTTATGGGATTCCTGCAGGGTATGACAAAATGACGGATAGGCAAAAGTTGCTGCAACTGCTAACGGAACTGGACCGGAAGAAGGACTATAAATACATTCTACTGGATGTGGAATTTGCAGATGATATTCATTCGGAGACGGATAGTGCACTCTTTACCCTGATTTCTTCAATGGACAAGATCGTGATACCACGTGACTATGAAAGAAGACTGGCAGATGAAAGTCTATACGACAAGGCTGGATTGGCTAATTACTTTACGAATTTCAAGTTTGTGTCATTTGCTAAATTCCCTTACATTGTCGATGGTCAGGAGAGTCTGCCACTTAAGATGTATCAGGAGTTGACGGGGCGGCATATTAATCAACACGGACTCTTCTCTACTGATGGCTTCTGGCTGGCTCGGGAGAGTGTGGTATTGCCCTTTGAACTGAGGTGTGACTCGGCCTATACACAGGAGGGCGAGAAGGTGTGGTATAACTTGGGCATGGATTTGTTGGGTAGCAACTATGTCTATGGGAATGATACTATACAAGGAACGGATGAGTTATATACAAATCCTGGTCTGACGAAATGGAAATATATTGTCATTGGGGCTTTCTCGAGTGGAGATTCCCATTACAGTTACCTGGAGAACCAGCCTGGCCCGGCGATTCTGTTCAATGCCTTTCTCTCGCTAATGAATGGACGTCACCAGGTGTCGTACGGTGTCATGTTGCTGTTGGCGATTTCATTCTTTATCCTGAGTTATCTGATATTGGGTCAGCAGACCATTGATGAGGCTATTGCAGAACGGATTACAGGCAGTACAAAGACTGGTAAGGCCGTCCAGAAAGTATTTGGAGTGCTCGCCTCGTGGATAGGCTATTCCATGTTTCTTACCCTCTTATGCATCATAACATATCTTTGGATGGGCGAGGTCTATGACATCTTCATCACGGCTACGCTTTTCCAGATAATCAGCATACTTGTCAATTGGATTTACAAACTTAAAAATAAGGCAAAACATGCAAAATAGAAGTTTTATACGGATGATGGTCTGTACGGTGATGACCATGACATGTCTGAGTGTATCAGCAACGCGCTATACAATATTGTCCTTAAACACCAGAACCGTAAAGGTGGGTAGCCGTATTCTGAAAGTTGGAGACTCTTTCTCTGATAAGGATATCCATTTGATAAAGTGGGTGTCAGACAGGCAGGCTATAAAGACGAGGAATGAGGATACCAAAGCAACTCGGGTGTTTACGAAACGGAATGTAGAGGGTGAGGAAACTCCCTCTTTAAAGCGATATCTGACACAAAGGAAAGGATTGATGACTCGTTCGATCAGCCTCAGTGTCGAACTGCTGGATACGGTATCCTTCGATATCTCAAATATGTCAACAGATAATAAGATGTTTATCTCCGTGTGGAAAGATGGGGATTACAGGGTTCGGACATCGTTGCCGGTCTCCCAGGACGGCAAGAGGCTGTATCTGACTCGGGGCATCTATGGGCACCATAAACCTAAGAAGGCACGAATAGGTATCTTGCAGTACAATTTGAAGACTAACTCGGATCCTGACACATTAGGACTCTTGTCGATTGATTTGTTACCTCTCATGCTGCCTTGAGCATTGGTGATTCTAACCAGAAGACATATATTTTTCATGTTTTTCCCGCTAAAGTTTGGTGCTTTAGCGGGAATTTTGTATTTTTGCAGCAGAATAACTAAAAGCGCAGAGTGATGAATAAGATACTGACAACCGTATTGATGCTCGGAATGTGGGTGGCTGCAGTGGCA
>JAFUFD010000101.1 GCA_017470055.1 Prevotella sp.
ATAGAGAGTACCACCAACAGAATGGCTGAAAACACAAGATACCATTTGGCACAGAACCGTAACAGCGATGAAAGCCGCGATTTATACCGTTCGTCGCCCTCTAAGCGCACATTATCCACAATCTGCAAGTGTGATGCCTCGTGAGCCACAAACTGGGTAATGATATGAGTCAGACCTAATTCAAAGAACACCTGAATAGCCACAATACTGCCAAAGGTATAGTAGTATCCCTGTTCATCGGCAGAAAGATAACGGGCAATGAATACGACCGTAAATAATGCTGTCGCAATCTGCAATCCTCTCCCTAAAAGAGTAAAGAAAACAGCCTTGTCAACACCAAGTTTCTGAACTACAAAATTATGAAATGTCATTTTAGTCTATAGAATTGGCTTTGTCTTTGACATCCATCATCTTTAAATCAAATTGATCCCTTTTCCTCGCAGATATCCAAACATCCAAACAATCAGTGGTGACGTTACAACTGCTACGACAAGAAAACTTCCTATCTGATGAATAATGGGGTTCATGCCATACAGTTCCATTGACATACCAAAAGTAGAGTTGAAGTACTGAATATAGAGACGTATGAACAAACTCTGAAATCCAAAAATGAGAAGACTGTTAACACCATAGTACATCAACAGGCTTTTGACTTTCCCTGCAATCGAGGATTGTTTATTGGATAACAACATACAGAATGACGTACAACAATAAATCCCAATAAATGCAATAGGATAATAAAGCAACTTAATCCTACCAAAATCCATAGAATTAATATTGCTCCATCGATTCACAAAGAATCCAACAACAAACAAGACAACGGCCAAAAAGAACATCTTCCAATTTGTATGCGACACAAGGCGATGTATCAAACCTTTATAATAGTAGCCTATCAGAAAGAAGACCAAAGCCACAGCAGCAGAATCCATCTTAAACGGCAGTCTATTGTCTATCAACCTTACGTATTCGGGTGATATAATATTCAAAACTTCTTTTAACCACAGCAACAACAGGCCTACTATTACAATGGCTATTATCCTCGTGGCAGGTTTTAACAAATTCAAAACCGCAAGTGCAGGATACAACAGAACAAACATCACAAAAAGGCATATGCAATACCATATTGAACTGTTGTTGATAGTGTTAGAGTTAGCAGTATAGAGTTCTATCAGCATTTGCTTGACAGATAATTGCTCCCTCCACACAGGGATTATTAGCGAAACACATAAACTAACAAGATAGAATACCAGCCATGGTTTCATCAGTTGTAACGCCTTAGCCTTTGTTAGTTTTCCAAAAGAATTATACTTCGCCTCATTATACACTAGACCAGACAAGAAGAAGAACAATGGCATATGGAAACTATATATGGGAGCACTATAGCCTAAAGCAAATGTGTGGCCTGCTATTACAAGTATCATGCCCAAGCCTTTGGTCATGTCAATCCATTCAATCCTATTTTCCATAACCATTAGTAACCTTGTTGCAGATTAACTTCATTTGGCATAGTCACTCCTTCGATATATGCATGGTAATTGCATATAAAGATATCCATCGCCTTTTCCATGTAATTTTCCAATCTGCCAGACTGATGAGGGGTTACAATAATATCCGGATGACTCCAAAATGCATGGTTTACGGGGAGAGGTTCTACCGAGAAAACATCCAAATATGCTTCTTTTATCCTCCCATTATTCAAAGCACTTATTAGGTCTGACTCATTCAGGATTCCTCCACGAGAGATGTTTATGAAGACTGCGTCTTCCTTCATTTTACCAAACAAGTAAGCAGAGAAGAGATATTGCGTAGCCGGTGTAAGAGGTATTGTGCAAACAATATAGTCTGACTGGCCAAGAAATTCTGGCAAATTGTTTAAGGTACCTATCTGGTCGAAAAGGCCACATTTCCTGCTGGTACGTTGTACTCCGATTATTCTAAGCCCAAAGTTTCTTGCTTTCTTAGCAATCATACTGCCTGTACGACCTGCTCCTACTATCAAAAGAGTCTTCCCCGTAAGTGAGTCTGTACATTGATATTTTTTCCAATATGCCTTTTGCTGATTGCAAATGCTTTCCTTCAGCCTTGAGGCTGAACAAAGAATGCAACTCATTGCATAGTTCGACATGATGTCGGCACTAATGCCACTGGTGTTAGCAAGACGGATACCCTTCTCTATTAACTTTTCGAATGGCATTTCTTCCACTCCAACTTCTACCGTAAACAGCATCTTTATGCTTGGACATCTTTCTACAATAGTTGCAATGTTATCTCTATCTCTACATACAAGGACTTCAGGCTGCAGATTCTCTAGCGATTCCATCATGTCTGATGGTCTTCCGATCACCTTTATATCAATACCGCTCTTTTTAAGATGTCCAGTTATTGTCTCATTGAGCGGTTCAATTGAAACAACTACGCAGCCCATCTTAAAGAAAAATCTAATTTTAAATTACCCCCCCCAGACACAAGAACATTAGCCTTTGCCAATGAACACAGAAGTTCTTCAGTTAAGAATATTCCATTATTCATACTATCCATATATCTACTTAATTTTTTTTCACCTGGCAAAGTGATAGGCTCTCCATTAAGAGCCTCTGAACTTTTCAGTGTATTTATATACTCATCAATTCTCTGATAGAACCTATTTCCATAAACTACTGTTGGATTAATCGCTACAAAAACTTGCCCCACATCCATTGCTTTCTTTTGTGGGTTATAGAATCTTCCTACTTGATTTAGGAATGAGGCCCCTGATAACAAACCTGCTAAAAGGTCTATCATCATAGAGAGTCCATAGCCTTTAGCCCCTGCCATGGGCAAAATCATCCCCTTACAGGCATCAAGTGCATTGGTGGTGGGTTTCCCGTTAATATCCAAGGCCCATCCCAAAGGGATTTCTTCACCCTTGTCTTTTGCCATATTAATCTTCGACTGAGCAACTATACTTGTAGCCATATCGAAAACTATAGGATGGCATTTATCAGCAGGAATCGCATAAGATATGGGATTAGTACCAAGCATTTTCTCCTTGCCACCCATAGGAGGCATCTTAGCAGGAGAATTGCTAAACGTCAGGCCTATGAGTCCCTGTTTTGCTGCCTGAAGAGAATAAACAAAAGCAGCACTATATGTATTACAATGATTTGCGAGCACTGTGAAAAGACCAACATCTTTGCAATGGTCAACGGCCTGTTGCATGCACTGTGTAGCAGAGTCCATACCTATCATGTTATGACAATTCACACGCATAAATGATGGTGTTAGGCATTCCACCTCAACCTCCGCATGAATATCATACATATCTTCTTCAATCTTCCGAATATGATCTCCAAGCATGCGCAGTCCATGACTTGACACACCACAAGCCTCAGCCATCATCAATGAATGAGTGACATTCTGTGCCTGCAGAGAAGAGCATCCCACTTCTTCTAATCTCCGTACAATTTTGTCTTGCAGGTAATTATAAGGAATTCTCATAAGCCCACGGTCTTAATAAATTTTACAATAGCATTATTTGCTATCCATGACAATAACAACACAAATGTAAGTACTATCAGGGATGTTGTCGACTGACTGCAAATTCGTTCATTAATTATTCCAAGTGTATTGTTTTTCAGCAAGTAAATATGTATGAGGTAGAACTCCAACGACCATAACCCTGACACTTTCAATGCCTTTTTAATAATACTTGGCAGTTTATCTAAGATGTATGGCAAATAGCACACAATTGCTACAGCCATTAAACTATAACTTATACGTTGCAAATCCTTGGGTAACAAGTAAACTAAAGGAATAGATACAATGAAACAAGCCAAGAACATCTCTCTTCGCCAGAATCCATAGTAAGCCATACAGACTCCCATCACAAATATTGGGACTCTGGCAAAATAAAGGACTAATTGCTGAAAGATGCCAATATGAGAGAATTTTATCAGTAACACTCCTGCTATCGCAATAACATAGGTCGCAATAATAGTTTTTGCCGAACCACATTGCTCTACCTTATTTATAATGAAAGGAAACAGCATATAAAACAAGAGTATTGCACCTACATACCAATATATAGAATATATGGAGAAGAACCAGTATTGAGGTTTTACTATCTCATACCATTTTGACAGTCCAATCATTGGATCAACAACAGCAAATATCCCAAGTAATATTATCACTGAAGGCAGAATCCTAATAAGTCTCCGCTTATAAAAAGAGATTGAGTCTGGATACTTTTTGATGCTAAACGTCAATCCATAACCTGACAAGAAATGGAAGATATCTACACCAATGTCTCCAATATGCGTTATAGGGTCAAGTATGCCAAAACTAAAATCATTATAGAAAAAGTTGTGACGGAAATATATCCATATCATAGCCACTGAGAAAAGTGGCATACGATATGCCGTTAACAACTCCTTCATTCTCTGACCTGACTTGTTATCCATGACTAATGAATGTGGTTATCTTTTAACAATTTATCAAGGTATTGAGATGTATAACGATTA
>JAFUFD010000102.1 GCA_017470055.1 Prevotella sp.
GGCCGTTCTGGCGCCAGAACTTTATTGTAAATGAAATATTCTTTGCCATATTTGTTGGTCGTTGGGGGAATTAGTCGTTTTGTCGTTTAGGGTAGTTAGAATGGTAACTGCTCGTCAAGATTCAATCTTTTCTTTATCGCGCTAATCAAAGCATTCAACTGTTTCCATACTGCAGTTATCTTTTCTGACAAATCAGCATGTTGTTCCTGACTGATATAACCTAAGTTGAGACTTAACAACGATTGTGTTTCTATCTCAGACATCGAACCAGAAGAAATCCGCAAGAAATGCAGTTTTTCCTTCTCTGAGCCTCTTGCATAACCTTCTGCTATATTGGATGGCACTGATACTGCCGCCCGACGCATCTGCGAAACCAATCCAAACAATTCTTCTTTTGGAAAGGTTTTTGTCAACAAGTATATTGCTGTAACCAGCTCAATACTTTGTTGCCATACGCGAAGGTCTTTGTGAGTCTCCATTTCTAATTATCCTAAACGACTAAACGACCAATATCCTAATCTACTAAATTAATTCTTATAATTACGGGTTTGTACTTTAATTGCCTCGTACTCCAGAGGCTCCTTGGTCAACTCAGGCTCGTTACCCTTGCCTTTGTACTCCCAGCAGCCAACATAGAAGTAGTTCTCGTCGTCGCGCTTAGCCTCGCCTTCCTCTGTCTGGTACTCCTCACGGAAGTGACCACCACAGGACTCGTTACGAGAGAGCGCGTCGAAAGCAACGAGTTGTCCCATCGTGAAGAAGTCACGGAGATGGATAGCCTTATCGAGTTCTATGTTCAGACCCTCCTTTGTTCCAGGAACGAACAGGTTGGTGTCAAACTCCTTCTCCAGTTCATGCATCTTCTTCAGACCTTCCTTCAAACCCTCAGCGGTGCGACCCATACCAACATACTCCCACATGATGTGTCCGAGTTCCTTGTGGATAGAGTCAACAGAACGCTTACCCTTGATATTCATCAGACGGTCGATTTCCGCATTGACAGCCTTCTCAGCCTCCTCGAACTCTGGTAAGTCAGTGCTGACTTTGCCCCAGATAGCCTGGTCGGCAAGATAGTTCTGGATGGTGTAAGGCAATACGAAGTAACCATCGGCAAGACCCTGCATCAGCGCAGAGGCACCCAGACGGTTAGCGCCATGGTCAGAGAAGTTACACTCACCAATAGCGAACAGTCCAGGAATCGTGGTCTGCAACTCATAGTCTACCCAGATACCACCCATCGTATAGTGGATAGCAGGATAGATCATCATGGGCTTGTAATACTTCACGCCATTGATCTCGTTTGCCACATCGCCAGGGAATACGTCAGTAATCTCCTCGTACATCTCGAAGAGGTTGCCATAACGCTGCATGATAACATCGATACCCAGACGGTTTATAGACTCCGAGAAGTCGAGGAATACAGCAAGACCTGTGTTGTTCACACCAAAGCCCTTGTCGCAACGCTCCTTGGCAGCACGAGAGGCGACATCACGAGGTACGAGGTTACCGAATGCGGGATAGCGACGCTCCAGATAGTAGTCACGATCCTCCTCAGGAATCTCCCAGCCCTGCTTGGTACCAGCCTGCAATGCCTTGGCATCCTCAATCTTCTTAGGAACCCAGATACGACCGTCGTTACGCAACGACTCAGACATCAGTGTCAACTTAGACTGCTTGTCACCATGAACAGGGATACAGGTGGGGTGAATCTGCACATAAGAGGGGTTGGCAAAATAAGCGCCCTTGCGATAGCACTGAACGGCTGCGGTGCAGTTACATCCCATCGCATTGGTAGAGAGGAAGTAAGTGTTTCCATATCCTCCAGTAGCGATAACGACTGCATTGGCAGAGAAACGCTCCAGTTCGCCAGTCACGAGATTCTTGGCGATGATACCACGGGCACGACCATCAACGATGACGACGTCCTCCATCTCATAACGAGTGTAGAGTTTCACCTTACCAGCCTTCACCTGCGCACTCAGAGAAGAGTAGGCACCCAGCAACAACTGCTGACCCGTCTGACCCTTGGCATAGAACGTACGGCTTACCTGTGCGCCACCGAACGAGCGGTTGGCAAGCATACCACCATACTCACGAGCAAAGGGGACACCCTGAGCCACACACTGGTCGATGATATTATTACTTACCTCGGCAAGACGATAAACGTTCGCCTCACGAGCACGATAGTCACCACCCTTCACGGTGTCGTAGAACAGACGGTAGATAGAGTCACCATCATTCTGGTAACACTTGGCGGCGTTGATACCACCCTGAGCGGCGATAGAGTGAGCACGACGTGGAGAGTCCTGAATACACAGGTTAATCACGTTGAAGCCCATCTCACCCAGCGAGGCAGCGGCGGATGCACCAGCAAGACCAGTACCTACCACGATGACATCGAGTTTCAGTTTGTTCTTGGGGTTAACCAAACGCTGATGAGCCTTATATTCCTTCCATTTCTCAGGTACTGGACCTGCGGGAATCTTTGAATCTAATACTTTAGCCATAATTTTTCAAAGTAATTTTAAGGTTAAACAATTATCCCGCAAAGTTATAGAGGCTTGGAGCGCACTTGAAAGCGAAAGCCAATACAACAACGAGGAAACCAACCATCAGCAACGTCACATAGATGAAGCCGATAACACGCCAGCGATTGAACCAGATCTTACCACTCACACCCAGTGTCTGCATGGCAGACCAGAAACCATGGGTCAGGTGGAACCAGATAGCAACAATCCAAATCACGTACAGCACCACATAGACAGGATTGCCGAAGGTGTCGATGATGAAGGCAAAACCATCAGAGGGCAGATGTCCTGAGGTGAAGCCCATAATCTCGGCAAACATCATGTTGTACCAGAAATTGAACAAGTGCAGCAACAAGCCCAGCAGGATGATGATACCCAGCACGAGCATGTTCTGAGAAGCCCACTCTACCTTGGCAGGCTTGTCTGTCACTTGATAACGCTCCTGACCACGAGCCTTGCGGTTCTGTGCCGTCAGGATGAAAGCAAATACGATGTGAATCAATGCCAAAGCAGCAAGACCCATGGTAGCCACTACAGCATACCAGTTAGCGCCAAGCAGTTCACAAATCATGTTGTAAGCCTTACCAGAGAACAGCGCGACAATGTTCATGCAACAGTGGAATGTCAAGAACAGAATCAGCGCAATACCCGTAACGGACATTACAACCTTACGACCAATTGATGAATTGATTAACCACATAAATTATAGTATTAAATTAATAAAAATACTTGAAAATAGGTACGCACACGTACGTTTAGGCTACAAAATTACTATAAAATTATGAAACCGCAAACGTTTTCGTTAGAAATTTATTATTTTTGCAACATGATTCTGAAATACGACGTATTAGTCATTGGAGGTGGTCATGCTGGTTGTGAGGCTGCTTGTGCCTCGGCAAACATGGGTGCGAAGACCTGTCTGGTGACTATGGATATGAACAAGATTGCGCAGATGTCGTGCAATCCCGCTGTGGGTGGTATTGCCAAAGGACAGATTGTGCGAGAGATTGATGCCTTAGGGGGACAGATGGGCTTAGTTACGGATGCCACGGCAATCCAGTTCCGCATGCTCAACCGCAGCAAAGGTCCCGCTATGTGGAGCCCTCGTGCCCAGTGTGATCGTGGGAAGTTCATCTGGGAATGGAGAACGACCCTCGACCATACGGACAACCTCGATATCTGGCAAGACCAAGCCGATGAACTCTTAGTAGAGGATGTTGCTGTGGCACAGCAACACACCAAGCAGGTGGTCGGTGTGAAGACCATCTGGGGGGTAGAACTCAGGGCAAAGGCAGTGATCATCACAGCAGGAACTTTCCTCAACGGACTGATGCACATCGGACGGAAGATGATTCCTGGGGGACGTATCGCCGAGCCTGCCGTCCCACATTTCACAGAGAGTATCACCCGCCATGGCATCCGCTCCGAGCGAATGAAGACGGGTACTCCTGTCCGCATCGACAAACGCTCTGTCCATTTCGAGGATTTAGAGATACAAGAGGGAGAGCATGATTTCCATCAGTTCTCCTATATGGGCAACCACCGCATCTTACCCCAACTGACCTGTTGGACCTGTAATACCAATGCCGCTGTGCATGAGACATTACGCTCTGGACTGAAAGACTCCCCACTCTACAATGGACAGATACAGTCGATCGGACCACGCTATTGTCCTTCGATAGAGACGAAACTTGTCACTTTCCCAGACAGGGAGCAACATCCCCTTTTCTTGGAGCCAGAGGGAACAGACACTAACGAGATGTACCTGAATGGTTTCTCATCCTCACTCCCCATGGAGGTGCAAATAGCCGCCTTAAAGCATATCCCTGCCTTCAGAGACCTTAAAATATATCGTCCTGGCTATGCCATCGAATATGATTTCTTCGATCCTACCCAACTGAAACATACGTTGGAATCGAAAATTATTTCTGGTTTGTTTATGGCTGGACAGGTAAATGGTACCACTGGCTATGAGGAGGCTGGAGGACAAGGGACATTGGCAGGTATTAATGCGGCATTATTTGCTGGGGCCGATAGTCGCTGTGGCACTGCGACACACGAGACTTTTGTGCTCCATAGAGATGAGGCATACATTGGCGTGCTGATTGATGACCTTGTGACAAAGGGAGTGGATGAGCCCTACCGTATGTTCACCTCCCGAGCCGAGTATCGCATCCTTCTAAGACAGGACGATGCGGATGCCCGACTGACAGAGAAAGCATACCAATTAGGTATTGCTAAAAAGGATCGCTATGACTGGTGGATGGAGAAGAAACAATTCATCGAAGAAATCGAGAACTTCTGCAAGACTTTCCCCATCAAGCCCAAAATCATCAATGGCGCTTTAGAGGCATTAGGGTCTACCCCACTCGTCTATGGCTGTAAACTGGAGGACTTGGTGGCACGCCCAGAACTGAATTTCGAGAAACTGCAAGATGCCATCCCAGAACTCAAGGAAATCCTAAACCGACCTTCTCAGCGAAAAGAAGAAATCGCAGAGGCGGCAGAGGTACATATCAAATACAAAGGATATATAGAACGTGAACGCATCGTTGCCGACAAGATGCACCGTCTGGAGAATATCAAAATCAAAGGGCATTTCAACTACAACGAGATGCAACAACTCAGTACGGAGGCACGACAGAAATTGACTGCAATCGATCCTGAAACACTCGCTCAAGCAAGTAGAATCCCTGGCGTATCACCAAGTGATATCAATGTGATGCTGGTGCTGATGGGGAGGTGATTACTGCGACACGTTCGCAGTATGAGAAACAACGTTTCACGTGGAACATAAATCATAAAACAATAATAACATTAACGAATAAACCAATAATTATGAACAACAAAACACTAATGGAACATCTGCGCTGCATACCAGATTTTCCCAAGAAGGGCATCAACTTTAGAGATGTCACGACCCTTTACAAAGACGCAGCGTGCATGAAAATCATGTTGGATGAGATGTACGAACTCTACAAAGACAAAGGAATCACCAAAATCGTTGGTGTTGAAAGTAGAGGTTTTGTGATGGCTTCCGCATTAGCGGCAAGGTTAGGTACGGGTGTGGTCTTGGCAAGAAAACCAGGTAAACTACCCGCAACAGTCATCAAGGAATCGTTCTCCAAAGAATATGGCGTGGATACCGTTGAGATGCACATAGACTCCATCGACGAGAATGATGTAGTACTCATCCATGATGACCTGCTTGCCACAGGAGGAACCGCTTTGGCAACTTACAAACTGGTGAAGCATTTCAATCCTAAGAATGTCTATATGAACTTCATCATCGAGATAACAGATGAAGGTCTACATGGCAGGGATGTCTTCAAAGACATGGTAGAGGTCACGACCCTCATGGTGGTATAACGTTTCACGTGAAACACTGACATGAATAAAGAGGAGAACGAGGCTCGCCTTAAAAGGCTGAAGGGTATTGTGAGCGCTTTACCTGAAAAGCCAGGTAGTTATCAGTATTACGATGCTGATGGCACTATTATCTATGTGGGCAAGGCTAAGAACCTGAAGGCTCGTGTCTCCTCCTATTTCCATACAGAAGTAGACCGTTTCAAGACCAAGGTACTGGTATCAAAGATACATGATATCAGTTATACCGTGGTGAACACAGAGGAGGACGCATTACTCTTGGAGAACTCCCTCATCAAGAAGTATAACCCCAGGTATAACGTACTACTGAAAGACGGCAAGACCTACCCCAGCATCTGTGTCACCAAGGAATACCTGCCTCGCATCTTCCCCACCCGTACCATCAACAAGAAGTGGGGTACGTATTATGGTCCCTATTCGCATGTTGGGAGCATGCATGCCCTTCTCGATCTGATCAAGAAACTCTATCATCCCAGAACCTGCAAGTTTCCGATCACAAAAGAAGGTATTGAGCAGCAGAAATACCAGGTTTGCCTTGAATACCACATCAAAAACTGTGGTGCTCCCTGCGTGGGGAAACAGTCGTGGGAAGACTACCAGAGGAATATCGAGCAGGCACGTGAGATCTTGAAAGGTAATACCCGAGAGGTATTGAGAGCACTCAAAGACGAGATGCTACAACTCTCTGAGGAACTCCGTTTTGAGGAGGCAGAAGAGGTCAAGCGACGCTACCTGCTGATCGACCAATTTGTCACCAAAAGCGAGGTCGTCAGTCATACGATTAACAACGTTGACGTACTTACTATCACCAACGACGAGAAGGTCGCTTTCATCAATTATATCCATGTCTCGAACGGTTCTATCAACCAGAGTTTCACCTTTGAGTATAAGAAGAAACTCGATGAGACTGACGAAGAACTCTTGCAGTTAGGTATTGTGGAGATGCGAGAGCGTTTCAAGAGCCATGCCAAGGAGATTATCCTGCCTCAAGAGATTGATCTGGACCTTGAGGGAGTAACGATTACCGTACCACAGCGAGGGGATAAAAAGACCCTTCTTGACCTCTCTCTCATGAATGGAAAACAGTATAAGTTCGACCGTCTGAAGCAAGCCGAGAAACTGAATCCAGAGCAAAAGTCCGTACGTCTGATGAAGGAGTTGCAAGACCTGCTGCACTTGCCCAAGATGCCCTATCAGATAGAGTGTTTCGACAACTCGAATATCTCAGGCTCCGATGCTGTTGCTGCGTGCGTTGTCTTCAAGAAGATGAAACCTTCGAAACAAGACTATCGCAAGTATAATATCAAGACAGTGGTGGGTCCTGACGACTATGCCAGCATGAAGGAGGTGGTATGGAGACGATACCATCGCCTCATAGAAGAGGAGCAGCCCCTACCCGACCTGATCGTAGCAGATGGCGGAAAGGGACAGATGGAGGTTATCCGCCAGGCTGTGCAGGACGAACTGAACCTGGATATTCCCATTGCCGGACTTGCCAAAGATGATCGTCATCGCACCAACGAACTACTCTATGGCTTCCCTCCACGTGTAGTAGGTATCAAGGATACTTCCGAACTGTTTCGTGTGTTGACGCACTTGCAGGACGAGGTACATCGTTTCGCCATCACCTTCCATCGTGACAAGCGTTCTAAGCATGCCTTACACTCGGAGTTGGATGACATCAAGGGGCTCGGTCCAAAGGGCAAGGAAGCCCTTTTAAAGGCGTTTAAGAGCGTCAAACGCATCAAGGAGGCAGAACTACCAGCCCTCACAGAAACGCTTGGCAGAGCGAAGGGAAAAGTGGTTTACGACTACTTCCACCCTGCAGAGTAATTGCTATCTGCCATCTTTATCATTGTAAATCAATTTGATTTATCGTGTAAATCAATTTAAATTACTCAGTAAATCAATTTGATTTGTTTTGCAATTCAATTTAAATTGCAGAGTAATCTAATCTAAATTGCTTTGCAATCCTTATTAAATTGCAATGCAATCTAATCTAAATTGCAATAAGAGGGATGCTGTTTGACATCCAAAGAACTCGTTGATAACATCATAAATAGCGTTAAATAACGGGCTTTCTCATTGCTTTTCTTCTCACTTACTCAAAATTTTCGTACCTTTGCCAACATGAGAATAGTGATACAACGAGTACAGCATGCCAGTGTGACGATAGAGGGAGTCGTAAAATCCGCTATCGGACAAGGTTTTCTGATCTTGTTAGGCATCTGTAATGAGGACACTTCTGAGGATGTCGACTGGCTGGTAAAGAAAGTGGCAGGACTGCGAGTCTTCGACGATGAGAACCATGTCATGAACCGCTCCATCTTGGACATACAAGGTGAGGCTTTGGTGGTAAGCCAGTTTACCCTCTTTGCCAGTTACAAAAAAGGAAATCGCCCAAGTTGGTTTAAGGCAGGAAGCCATGAGCATTCTATCCCCCTCTACGAGGAGTTTTGCGCTAAACTAAGTGCCGCTATCGGCAAACCTGTGGGTACTGGAGAGTTTGGTGCTGATATGAAAGTCGACCTCCTGAACGATGGTCCCGTTACTATCTGCATGGATACTAAAAACAAAGAATAATATGATTAAGAAATACCTTAGGGAAATAGAAGTGGCAGGATGCCTGTTGGTGATTATCGGAGTCATCATCAACCTCTTTTTAGGAGTACCTTATGCCGTGGGACCATGTGCTATTGGTCTCTTGCTATGGTTGATTTGCTTTGTGTACAGGGCTTTCCATTGGAAAGAGTATGAGCGTGAGAATAAACAAGGAATTATGATTATCCTCATCGCTATTTTTATACTAATCATACAAATGATGATGAGACGATGACGATACGAGAAGCACAAGAGACTGTAGACCAGTGGATTAAGACCTATGGTGTTCGTTATTTCTCTGAACTGACGAACATGGCGGTACTGGCGGAGGAGGTGGGAGAACTGGCTCGTGTGATCGCCAGAAAATATGGCGATCAGAGTTTCAAGGAAGGTGAGAAAGACAACCTTGGTGACGAGATGGCAGATGTGCTATGGGTACTACTCTGTCTTGCCAACCAGACGGGTGTCGACCTTACAGAAGAACTGAAAAAGAACATTGAGAAGAAGACCCAACGAGATAAGACACGACATCAAAACAACGAAAAACTCAAATAAATGAAAGAACAAGAGAACAAGTACGAAAAGACTTTAGGTCTTTACAATACCACTATCAGCGACGAGGAAGTGCGTAACGCTGTCAGAAAGATTATCGCTGAGAAAGTGCATGAGAACGATACCCCAGAGGTAAAGAAATTCCTCTTTGGCAGCGTGGAACTGACGACCCTGAAGACGACAGACTCTGAGGAGAGTGTCCTCGCCTTCACAGAGAAAGTCAACCAGTTTGACGACTCCTACCCTGACCTACCCCATGTTGCCACCATCTGTGTCTATCCCTGTTTTGCCAAGACAGTAGCAGACACTTTGGAGGTTGATGGTGTTGAAATCGCCTGTGTATCAGGTAGTTTTCCATCCTCCCAGGCACTGATAGAAGTAAAGGTCGCAGAGACGGCGCTTGCCATCAAGGATGGTGCCACAGAGATAGATATCGTCCTGCCAGTAGGTAAGTTCCTAAGTGGCAACTACGAGGACGTCGCAGACGAGATTGCGGAGTTGAAGGCAGTCTGTGGTGAGCATAAGATGAAGGTGATCTTAGAGACAGGTTGTTTGAAGACGGCAAGTAATATCAAGAAAGCAGCCATCCTTGCCATGTACGCAGGAGCCGACTATATCAAGACATCCACAGGCAAGTTAGAGCCCGCTGCTACTCCAGAGGCAGCCTATGTGATGTGCCACGCCATCAAGGAATATTACGAGAAGACGGGTATACAGATTGGTTTTAAGCCTGCTGGAGGCTTGAATAGCGTGATGGACGCACTCATCTACTACACCATCGTCAAGGAGGTATTGGGCAAGCAATGGCTCACCAACGAGTGGTTCCGCATGGGCACCTCTCGTCTTGCCAATCTGTTGTTGAGTGAGATCTTAGGAGAAGAGACAAAGTTCTTTTAATACTTACGCTCTATCACATAATCCACATAGGCAGTCAAGGCATCCTTGATTGCCTTTTCTTTGACACTGCTATTGATATAGTCCATGCAGATTTTGCTGAACTCTTGCATCCGTTGCTCAGCATACTCGATACCACCCTGCTGCTTGGTAAACTCCACTAAGACAGCGATCTCATCTTGATTGATAGTACCTTCTTTCACCTTGCGCGCAAGGGTGTGCATCGACTCAAAGTCAGTATTATTCAAGGCATAGATGACAGGCAGTGTCAACTTGCCCTCTGTCATATCATTACCAGTAGGCTTACCTATCTCCTTCGAGTCGTAATAGTCGAAAATATCATCACGGATCTGGAACATCAGTCCTAACGTCTGTCCGAACTTGGCAGCCTTCTTGATCTCCTTGTCAGAAGCACCTGCAGAGATAGCCCCAATGGCAGCACAAGCCTCGAACAACGCCGCTGTCTTCTGGTTGATGACCTGGTAATAGACCTCCTCACTGATCACCTGATTCTGGATGTTCGAGAGTTGCAGGATCTCACCTGCGGCAAGGGTACGTCCCAATTCCGCCAGATACTCCACGATGCGCTGATTACCTGTCTTTGCCACACTCAGCAATGCCGTAGACAGGATATAGTCACCTACCAAGACCGCTACCTTATTATTATAGGTAGCATTGACAGAAGCCTGTCCTCGACGCTCTCCACTCTCATCCACCACGTCATCATGCACCAATGATGCTGTATGCAACAACTCCAGACCAACAGCGGCATGCTGTGTCACATGCGAGACATCGCCATAGTTCTTTGCTGTGAGTAAGATCAGGATAGGACGCATGCGCTTTCCCCCTCGCTGACGGATGTGTGTCAACACTTGCGAGAGGAGTCCGTCATCATGCGTCAGACTATTGTTGAACAACGTGATAAAGTCATCCAACTCCTTGCCGATAGGCTGCTTGATAAGTGACAAATAATCCATTCTAAAGAAATTTGTTACAAAAATAGTGAAAATATCGGGATATTGGAAAATATTTTAGTAATTTTACGCAGAAAAATTTTAAATGTTATGGATAAACTGTTTCTTTTAGACGCCTATGCGCTCATATACCGCTCGTATTACGCCTTCATCAAGAATCCGCGTATCAACTCCAAAGGATTGAACACATCGGCAATTATGGGCTTTGTCAATACCCTACAAGAGGTGCTCACCAAAGAGCAACCCACCCATTTGGGTGTTGCCTTTGACCCCCATGGCCCCACCTTCCGCAGTGAGGCATATCCTGCCTATAAGGCACAGCGTGAGGCTACCCCAGAGGATATCAAGAAGTCAGTGCCCATCATCAAGGATTTACTAAAGGCATGGAACATCCCCATCCTGCAAGTCGATGGCTTCGAGGCGGATGATGTCATCGGCACCCTTGCCACAAAGGCAGGGGCACAGGGGGTCACTACCTATATGCTGACTCCTGATAAGGACTATGGACAGTTGGTCAAGGAGAATGTCTTCATCTTCCGCCCCCGACATGGAGGTGGTTATGAGACCATGGGTATTGAAGAGGTGAAGGCAAAATATGGTATCCCATCGACAGCGGCTGTCATCGATCTCCTTGCCTTGATGGGTGACTCTGCGGACAACTTCCCCGGCTGTCCTGGTGTGGGAGAGAAAACGGCAGTGAAACTCATCGACCAGTTTGGCACCATTGAGAACATGCTCGAACATACCGATGATATCAAAGGAGCCCTCAAGACAAAAGTCGAGGAACATATGGACGATATCAAGATGTCGAAATTCTTGGCGACCATCAAAACGGATGTACCCATCGAACTTAATCTTGACGAACTGAGAATCTCAGAGCCAAATGAGGAAGAACTTGGAAAACTCTTAGAGGACTTAGAGTTTAAGACCCTTAAAAGCAAGATTCTTAAAAAGTCTGAAAATATACAAAAACCTGCAAACGGACAACTCGATTTGTTTGCAGAATTTGCGCCCGAGGGGACGAGTGAGCCAGAATTTTCAAAATTTGAGACGTTAAAATCAGTGTCTCATGACTACCAACTGATTGAAAATGAGGATGATTTAAAGAAATTATGTGACTTTTTCTTAACAAAAGAAATTCTCAGTTTAGATACGGAGACCACTTCTACCAACCCTATTGACGCAGAATTGGTGGGATTGAGTTTCTCCGTGGAGGAACACCATGCCTTTTATGTCCCTATCCCACCCCAACGAGAGGAGGCACAGAAAATCGTTGAGATTTTCCGACCCGTCTATGAGCATGAGCAAATTCTCAAGGTAGGTCAGAATCTGAAATACGATTTGGAGGTGTTACGAAACTATGACATTGAGTTGAAAGGTAAGATGTGGGACACCATGATCGCCCATTATCTCATCCAACCCGAACTTCGTCATAACATGGACTATATGGCAGAGATATACCTGAACTACCAGACCATCCATATTGATGAGTTGATAGGACCCAAGGGAAAGAACCAACGTTCTATGCGAGAACTCGATCCGAAAGATGTATACGAGTATGGCGCAGAGGATGCGGATATCACTCTACAACTAAAAAACAAGTTAGAGCCAGAACTGAAAAAGCACGGTGCCGAGAAACTGTTCTATGAGATAGAAATGCCTTTGATGCCAGTCCTTGCTGAGATGGAGATGAATGGTGTGCGCATCGATACCAACTCTCTGGCTGAGACTTCTTCCCAACTCACCCAGCGCATGCTGGATATTGAGAAACGTATCTATGAACTTGCCGGAGAGCAGTTTAATATCGCCTCCCCTAAACAGGTAGGTGATATCCTCTTTAGTAAGATGAAGATTATCGAGAAGCCCAAGAAGACGAAGACAGGACAGTATGTCACCAGTGAGGAAGTGTTGCAACAACTGCGCCATAAGCATGAGATTGTAGGATTAATCCTTGACCATCGAGGACTGAAAAAACTTTTGGGCACCTATATTGAGGCACTACCCAAATTGATTAATCCCCATACAGGGCATATCCATACCTCTTTCAATCAGACGATTACGGCAACCGGCAGACTGTCGTCTTCTGATCCTAACCTGCAAAACATACCTATCCGAGGAGAGGATGGAAAAGAGATTCGTAAGGCTTTCATCCCAGAGCCTGGTTGTCTGTTCTTCTCCGCCGATTATAGCCAGATAGAACTACGAGTGATGGCACACTTGTCTGGCGATGAGAATATGATCACTGTGTTCAGAGAAGGAAAAGACCTACATGCGGCAACAGCGGCAAATATCTATCATAAAGACATCACAGAGGTGACACGTGATGAGCGTACCAAGTCAAAACGCGCGAACTTTGGTATCATCTATGGCATCACTGTCTTTGGTCTTGCGGAGCGTCTGGATATTGAACGCTCAGAGGCAAAACAACTGATTGACGGCTATTTCGATACCTTCCCACAGGTACATGACTATATGGAGAAATCCAAGGAGGTGGCACGCCAACAAGGTTATGTCACTACCCTCTTCGGTCGTCGCCGCTACTTGCCTGATATCAATAGTGCCAATGCGGTAGTACGTGGCTTTGCGGAGCGAAACGCCATCAATGCGCCTATCCAGGGTACTGCCGCTGACATCATTAAAGTGGCTATGATTCGCATTTTCCAGCGTTTCAAGGCAGAAGGTATCAAGAGTAAGATGATTCTCCAAGTACATGACGAACTCAACTTCTCTGTCCTTCCAGAGGAGAAAGAGAAAGTGGAGCATATCGTACTGGAGGAGATGCAGGGAGCCTTCGATATGAAAGTCCCCTTGGTAGCAGACAGCGGTTTTGGAACTAACTGGTTGGAGGCACACTAATGAGAAAGATACGTACCATAGAGATGCAACGACTCTCAGTAGAGGAGTTTCGCAATGCCGACAAACTCCCGCTTATAGTCGTATTAGACGATGTACGCTCCATGTATAATATAGGTAGCGTATTCCGTACCTGTGATGCTTTCCGTGTAGAGGCATTATACCTTTGTGGCATTTGCCAGACACCCCCTTCTACGGAGATACACAAGACGGCACTGGGAGCAGAGGACTCTGTTAATTGGACATATTTTAAGACAGCGCTTGAAGCAGTTGAAGAACTAAAGAGGAATGGTTATAAGGTATTATCTGTTGAGCAAGTAGAACACTCCACCAAGTTACAGACATTCACTCCAGAACAAAAAAAGTATGCCGTGATATTAGGTAATGAGGTAAAGGGAGTTCATCAGGAAGTCGTCGATGCCTCAGATGGTTGTTTAGAGATTCCCCAATTAGGTACTAAACACTCTATGAATGTCAGTGTGACAGCAGGTATTATCATCTACAAATTCGCAGAAGAATTAATGCTAAAATAAGTGTGGATAAGTATGTGGATAAACCGGTGCATAGATTGTGAATTATCGAACGACATACCAAATCCCCCTACTCGATGGCGGGATAAAAAGAATAAATCACTATCTTATACGTAACTTTTCCACCAAAATAGACTAAAAAAAGATTTAAACTTATTATATTTGCACCAAAATTGAAATGTGTGGATAAACTACTTATCTGATTTATAATCAATGAGAAAGTATCAACAAAGAATGAGAATAACTGAAAACAATAAGTGAATAAATAATTTAGCAAGAGATAAACTGAAAAGTTTTTCACTTATCAACAGCATATCATTCTATCCATTTCATTTTTAAAAGAAAAAATAAAAAGAAATATAAATATAATATGAAGTTGAAAACTGAGTGGATTAAACAAGGATTTATAGACGAACCTGTAGCAGAAGGTATTGACTTAAAGGCTGAGATTCGTCGTATGGCCAAGGAAAAGGATGCTATTATATTGGCACATTACTATACAATTGGTGATATTCAAGATGTCGCTGATTTTGTAGGCGACTCTCTTGCCTTGGCTCGCAAGGCTGCAGAAACAGATGCTAAAATGATGGTGATGTGCGGTGTCCATTTCATGGCAGAGACCTGTAAATTACTCTCTCCTAATAAGGTAGTATTATGTCCTGACTTGAATGCTGGCTGCTCTCTTGCGGACAGTTGCAAGGCTGAGGATTTAAAGAAATATAAAGAGGAGCATCCAGGTTATCAAGTCATCAGTTATGTCAATACCACTGCTGCTGTCAAGGCATTGACAGATGTAGTGGTCACCAGTGGTAATGCGAAGAAAGTTGTTGATCAGTTGCCTAAGGACGCAAAGTTGATTTTTGGTCCAGATTATAATTTAGGTAATTATATCAATGAGGTGACTGGTCGTAAGATGTTGCTTTGGAATGGTGGCTGTCATGTGCATGAGCGTTTCTCAGTGGCAAAGATATTAGAGTTGAGACAACAATATCCTGATGCCGTGGTAATGGCTCATTTGGAGTGTAAAGGACCTGTTCTTGCCTTAGCAGATGTCAAAGGAAGTACCGCTACCATGCTTCAGTATGCTCAGCAGAGCGACAAAAAGCAATTTATTGTTGCCACAGAGGCTGGTATTCTTCACGAGATGCAACGAACTTGCCCAGACAAGGAATTTATCCCCGTGCCTCCAGAAATCAGCGAGAGTGGCTTAGAATGCAGTTGTAACGAGTGTCAGTATATGAAGATGAACTCGCTTCTGAAGATATATAATACTCTTAAATATGAATGGCCCTCTGTTGAGATAGATTCAAAGATAGCCAAGGAGGCTGTGAAACCTATAGAAAGAATGCTGGAGTTGAGTTAAGAAGTTTCATGGAAAAACTAAGGATTCAATGGTTAGCAGTATTAAGGGGTTTTAATATTGTATTAGTAGTTATGTTTCATGTCCAGTTGATTGACATGACTACTGGTGAGAATCATATACTTTGTACTGCTATTACTGAGCCTTTTAATCCTATACGGATGCCATTGTTTATCTTTTGTTCAGGTGGGCTTCTATATATCAGCCGTATCAAAAAAGAATGGAGTATAAAAGATTTGTATGTTGATAAAATATACAGAATATTATGTCCATTTTTGTTTTTTGTGACATTCTATTATTTCTTTAAAGTATTGCTTAATTCTTTTGTTAAGACAAAAGTACCCTTGTCATTGACTTATTTTTTGGAGTCTTTCTGTATATATCCCAATCATCCTTCTGCCCATTTATGGTTCTTGGCTGTATTGTTTTGGTTTATGTTGCTGTATCCATTATTTGTGTGGTTATGCAAAGAAAAGATAAGAATGGTGTTATTCCTTGTTTTCACTGTCCTTTTCTATTTATATGGGGACGTGTCTATAGATGGTTTAGACAACTATTTTTATATATTCAGTCTAAATCAGTATCTGGTATATTTTTTCTTTGGAATTTTTTTCTTCAAATATGAATTATATAGGTATTTAAAAACAATCTATTCATTGTTGACAACTCTTATTGTCTATTACATTTCGTATAGTATGGAAATACCCCTAATAACACAGGTTTCTGGAATTCTTTTTATGATTTCCCTTTGTCAGTTGTTAGCGGTACGTTATCCTTATCTTTTTATAAGTTTTAGAGAGTATATCTATCAGATATTCTTAATGTCATTCATATTCCAGCCATTTGTAGAACTGATACTTTGGAAGAAGTTATTCTATCAGGAGAATCTCTTTATCGTTTTCTATCTCTTGAACGTGTTCTCTGGTATTTATTTACCTGTTATGATAAGCAAGTTGGTGGAGCGTAGTTCTTGTCGAGTTTTGAAAATATGCTTAGGTCTTAAAACAACATATAGTGTTTCATAACATAAGTTACCTGATGACGGCTATTTTGCATACTGTTCCTTTCTTTCCATCTTGCGTAGCAGTAATGACGCTATAGATACCACTTGCCACACGATTACCTTTTTTGTCTTTACCATCCCATGTGAACAAACCACCGTTACTACGTCCCTCAGCAATTAGGAAACCAACGGCATTGGTAATTTTCACATCAGCGTTATAGGTAAGACCAGTTACTGTTATAAGACCATTATAGTTGTTGAAGTCAACGGGATTAGGATAAGCATATACATCATCACTATCCATGCTCTCAGTAGGCTCTATGGCATCGCTGGTATAGGAACAGAGACCCATTTCAGTTCCAAAGAATACCTCACCAGTCTGATGATTAATCGCTATTGACTCTATGACATCACTTAACAATTGGCTGTTAGAAGTAGTGAAATGGTGAATCTGCTCATTATTATCACTACTGATAAGGTATACACCATCACCATTGGTACCAAACCATTTTCGTCCAGCACCATCGACAGCCATACTTGTTATCTTTACACCAGACAATAGGTAGTCAGCATAGTTTGTTCCGTCATTTCTTGGCACTTTATATTGGATGATACCTAATGTGGGATCAGCCATCTCAGCAGTCGTGAGATAAAAAGGTCCTTTGTCAGTTCCTATCCATATATTATCCTCTTTATCCTCACAAATACATTCTACTTTTAAGATATTTATTTGTACACCATCCTGATTGGTTAAATTGTCGTATTTGACAATTTGCTCATTTTGGTAGTCATAACAGAAGAAAGAAGGTTTATCACTATGTGCGTTGACAAACCACATCAGTCCTCGACTATCAATATAAGAGCCTTTCATGACACGTATGGCATGGTCTGGCTTGTCTATAAGTTCATTAGACATAAAACCACTCCATTTACCATCATAACTATATTTAATAATACCTGTTGTAGAGCCACTATTCAAGCAATATAGATTACCTTCTTTATCATAGATGATTCCATTTGTTCGCACATAATCAGGACTTCCATTACTGGCAGCAGACTCAAAATAATCAGTATTTCCTGCGGTATAGTTATTTTGGAATTTCCCATCCATAAACTCGTAGAGTCCAGAGCATGAGGCAACCATGACATGACTCTCGTTACGTGGGTCAACAGCAATAGAGTTGACATCCCTGTATGCTGATGCGAAAGCAGGTTTTATGTCATCTTGATAGATGGTCCATTCTTGATTCCCGTCTAATACCTGAACAGTACCAGGTCTTTGATAATTACCCATCTGATACCATCCTCCTCCTACGGTATAGAGTTTTCCGTGATGTACCAGCATATTGAAGAAGTAGTTATACTTCGGACCTCCAGGATTCAAAGTCTTGACAGTCTCAATATAGGTATCATAGTCACTATTGTCCTCGTTAGGGAGATTAGTGGGATATTCCGGATGATTAGGGGTATAACTGTCTGTGATCTCTGCCCGCTCTAAGTTCACTTTGACGATACCAAAGCCACAAATCAGATAGGCATAGACATCATCAATACGGATACTGCTGACAGATTTATCGCCCATAATGGCTTTCGTATATAGGTCACTGATGTTAATGACGTTTCCATCTGTCTCCACCAGGTCAATATTAGAGTCTTGATAGACAACGATCAACCGTTGGGCTTTCGGACACCATTTGATATGTGTGATATAGGTATCACTCAAGCCATTGGTCTTGTCATAGGTATAGATGCTTTGGTCGTTGAGGTTATACTGATAGAGATCATTACTCGCCATCACAAAGAGGTCGTCACCAGCCTTCTGTATCTGTTGCACATCATGATAAGCCATATAGGCTTTCCATGTACCAATCTGAGCCATTGACCGTTGACTATTGATCATTGACCATGACAATAATAATACAAAAGTGATGAATTTCTTCATATATATTACAGCGTTTTCAAATAATCGGCAAGTTTTTGTGTGGCACGGGCACGGTGGCTGATGCTGTTTTTGATATCAGTCCCTAATTCAGCGAAAGTCTTGTCGTAGCCCTCTGGTTGGAAGATAGGATCGTAGCCGAAGCCCTCCCCTCCCCTTTTCTCTCGGATAATCTCACCCTCGACGATACCTTCAAACTGACTGACTTTTTTGATGCTGGTGCACCCACAGGGACACACATTTCTCTTTTCTATTAACGCAATAACCGTGCGAAATCGTGCCTTACGGTTGTTATTATTTCCTAATTCTCGCAACAGACGAGCCATATTCGCCTCAGAATCGTGACTAAGTCCCGTTTGCTGCGACCCTTCCGCAGCGTATCTTGCCGAATACACCCCAGGTGCCCCATCGAGTGCATCTACCTCCAAGCCCGTATCGTCAGCAAAGCAGTTGACATGATAGTGGTCGTAGACATACTGGGCTTTCATCAGCGCATTCTCCTCCAGGGTCTTCCCTGTCTCTGGAATATCCTCGTGGCAGCCAATATCACTCAAAGAGACCACTTCAAAGGAATCTCCTAAGATGCTTCTGATCTCCTCAAGTTTGTGCTGGTTGTTTGTCGCGAATACTATTTTCATCATTCTTCTATCGCTTAATCTTTACCTTGACTTTGTCGAAGTTACTCACGTTCGGAAGAGTTCAAACTTGTTTGGCTCTTCTCTCGCTTAATCGTAACTTTCATCTCATCAAACCCTTCACCATAGACACCAATAACAGAACTCTGGCTGACAAAGGCGTTAGGGTCTATCATCTTGATGAGGCGGAACATATTGATACTCTCGTTCTTCTTGGCAAGAATACAAAGCACCTTGATTTTCTTTCCCGTATACCAGCCGTGACCGTCCAGGATGGTTACGCCATGGTTCATCTCTGTACCTATGGCATTGGCTATCTCCTGCCATTTACTGGAGAAGATAAAGAACTGTACAGACTGTCTTCTGGCATTCATCACGTAGTCGAGCACATAGTTCTCCATTGCCATCACACAAAAGCCGAACATCACCTTATGGGCTCGTTCCAGATAGGTTCCGAATTGTGGGAAGAACATACAGGAGCCAATGATGCAGAAGTCTGCGGCAATGAGTACTGAGCCCAGCGATACGTTGTGGTATTTATTGACTGAGGCGGCGATGATATCCGTACCACCAGTAGAGCCATTATGTAGGAATACAGTAGCAAGAGCGATACCTGTCATCATACAGCCGATAATCATTGACATAAAGTCCTGCCCCTCCCCCATCAGTTTAAAGGGTAGTCCGTTGGGTTGCTTGGGTATGACTTCCTGTGCGAAGACCAGCATGAAATACAGGGTGAAGATGGCAAAGATAGTCTTCATCAAGAACTTCACACCCAGTATTTTCAGTGCTACTACCAACAGAATACCATTGATGATGATGTAGGTATTCTCCAAATGGAACCCTGTGGCATAGTAGATGATAGCGGAAAGACCTGTCACACCCCCTGCTACTATCTGATAAGGCATCAGGAATACCGTAAAGGCAACGGTATAAAGGGCGAGACCAAGGGTTATGAAAAGATAGTCCTTCGTCTCGTTCCATATCATTCGATGTCTCTCTGTCATTTCTTATATACGATGTTCACCATACGCTTCGGGACGATGATAACCTTTATAATGTCTCCCTCGATGTATTTCTTCGAACGCTCGTCAGCGAGAACGGCTTTCTCGATGGTCGCATTGTCGGCATCAGCAGCGAACTCTATGTCGAAGCGGGTCTTACCATTGAAGGCAACACCTAACTTCACAGAGTTCTCCACCAGATACTCCTCGTTCCATGCAGGCCATTTCGAGTCGCAGACACTCCCCTGCTCTCCCAGTGCCTCCCAGAGTTCCTCAGCGATATGGGGGGCAAATGGGGCAATCAGGATGACGAGGGTCTTCAGCATCTCACGGTTATGACACTTCTGCTGGGCAAGTTCATTCACACAGATCATGAAGGCAGAGATGCTGGTGTTATAGGAGAATACCTCAATATCCTGTGATACCTTCTTAATGAGTTTATGAACGCTCTTCAAAGCCTCCTTCGTAGGCTCTGCGTCATCCACGAGAAGTTTACCTTCCTCATTGTCACGGGCATTGCCATAGAACAATGCCCAGAACTTCTTCAGGAAGCGATGGCAGCCGTCGATACCATTGGTGTCCCAGGGCTTCGACTGCTCCACAGGTCCTAAGAACATCTCGTAGAGGCGCAGCGTATCGGCACCGTATTTCTCGACAATCATATCTGGATTGACCACATTGAACATCGACTTCGACATCTTCTCGATAGCCCATCCGCAGATATACTTACCATCCTCAAGGATAAACTCAGCGTTCTCGTATTCTGGACGCCATGCCTTGAAGGCATCAAGGTCAAGGATATCATTAGAGACGATATTCACGTCGACATGGATAGGAGTGACCTGATACTTGTCTTTCAGTCCGCAACTGACGAACTTACCCTTGTCTTGTCCCTCCTCTACTCGGTAGACGAAGTTAGAGCGTCCTTGTATCATACCCTGGTTGACGAGTTTCTTGAAAGGCTCGTCCTCGCAAGAATAACCAGAGTCATAGAGGAACTTGTTCCAGAAACGGCTATAGATCAAGTGACCAGTGGCATGCTCCGTACCACCGACATAGAGATCCACGTTACGCCAGTACTCGTCAACATCCTTGTTGACCAATGCCTTCTCGTTCTTCGGATCCATATAGCGCAGATAATAGGCACTCGAACCAGCGAAGCCTGGCATCGTGTTCAACTCCAATGGGAAGACGGTCTTATTGTCAATCTCGTCCTTGGAGACAACCTTGTCGAACTTCGTGTCCCATGCCCAGTTCTTGGCACGTCCCAAGGGCGGCTCACCAGTCTCAGTGGGCTTATACTCGTCAATCTCCGGCAACTCCAAAGGCAAGCACTCCTTGGGAATCATATAAGGCATGTCGTCCTTATAGTAGACAGGGAACGGCTCACCCCAGTAACGCTGACGACTGAAGATGGCGTCACGCAGACGGTAGTTCACCTTCACACGTCCTAAGCCTTGCTCTGTGACGAATTTCTTCGTGGCGGCAATCGCCTCCTTGACAGTCAGCCCGTTGAGGCTGAACTTACTGCTTGCGGAGTTGCACATGATACCCTCTTTGGCATCATAACTCTCCTCTGACACGTCAGCACCCTCTATCAATGGGATGATAGGCAGGTTGAAGTGTTTGGCGAAAGCATAGTCACGGGAGTCGTGGGCAGGGACAGCCATGATGGCACCCGTACCGTAGCCGGCAAGCACATACTCGGCAATCCAGATAGGAATCTTCTCGTCCGTAAACGGGTTGATGGCATAACTTCCAGAGAACACACCAGTCACCTTATGGTCCATCTGGCGGTCACGCTCTGTACGCTTCTTCACATAGTCAAGGTATTTCTCCACCTCTGCCTGCTGGTCTGCAGTTGTCAGTTCCGCTACCAGTTCTGACTCAGGTGCCAGCACCATGAAGGTCACACCAAACATCGTATCGGCACGGGTGGTAAAGATAGTGAAGTGCTTATCAGAGTCAGCCACCTTAAACTCCACCTCCGTACCCTCAGAACGACCAATCCAGTTACGTTGCGTCTCTTTCAGGGAGTCTGTCCAGTCGATTTCCTCCAGACCGTCCAACAATCGCTGGGCATAGGCAGAGACACGCAAGCACCACTGGCGCATCTTCTTCTGTACCACAGGATAACCGCCACGTACGCTGACACCATCCACAACCTCATCGTTGGCAAGGACAGTACCCAGTTTAGGACACCAGTTCACCATGGTGTCAGCAAGATAGGCGATACGATAGTTCATCAGCACTTCCTGCTTCTTTTTCTCAGAGAAACCAGCCCAGTCAGAGGCAGTGAAATGCAACTCCTCTGTACCTAAGGCATTACAGTTCTCCGTACCCATCAACTCAAAATGCTCAATCAGTTTGATGGTTGGCTGTGCCTTCTTGGACGAAAGGCTGAAATAACTCTTGAACATGCGCTGGAAAGCCCACTGTGTCCATTTATAGTAGATAGGGTCACAGGTGCGTACCTCACGCTCCCAGTCGAACGAGAAACCAATCTTGTCCAACTGGCTGCGATAGCGGTTGATATTCTCGAAAGTAGTCTTCTCCGGGTGCTGTCCTGTCTGGATGGCATACTGCTCCGCAGGCAGTCCATAGGCATCGTAGCCCATAGGGTTCAGCACGTTATAGCCCTGCTGGCGCTTATAGCGGGCATAGATGTCTGAGGCGATATATCCAAGGGGATGACCCACATGCAATCCCGCACCGCTGGGGTAGGGGAACATATTCAGCACGTAGAACTTTTTCTTCGTAGGGTCTTCCGTCACCCGATAGGTCTTCATCTCCACCCATCGCTTCTGCCATTTCTGCTCAATGTCTCTAAAGTTGTATTCCATATCGATATGTATTTATTTTTGTGCAAAGGTAATGAAAAAAACTAAATTATTTTATAGTTCAACGAAAAATCATTATCTTTGCATACTCACTCAGAGAGAAGACAGATGGCAAAAAAGGAACTGACCCCGATGATGAAGCAATTCTTCGACCTCAAGGCAAAGCACCCTGAGGCGTTGCTGCTATTTCGTTGCGGTGACTTCTATGAGACCTATTGTGAGGATGCCATTACAGCCTCGCAGATACTGGGCATCACATTGACTCGTCGTAACAATGGGGCAGGGGTGAGAGGTGACGAGATGGCTGGTTTCCCCCATCATGCCCTTGACACCTATCTGCCGAAACTGATCCGTGCAGGCAAGCGTGTCGCCATCTGCGACCAGTTGGAGGATCCGAAACTGACGAAGAAACTCGTCAAGCGTGGCATCACGGAACTGGTGACCCCTGGTGTCGCCATGCAGGATAACGTCCTCAATTACAAGGAGAACAACTTCCTTGCCGCCGTCCATTTCGGGAAAGGCGCCTGTGGCGTATCGTTTCTTGATATCTCGACGGGTGAGTTCCTGACGGGGGAGGGCACTTACGACTATGTGGAGAAACTGATAGGCAGTTTCCAACCCAAGGAGGTGCTTTATGACCGTGCTCGTAAGAATGATTTCATCCGCTATTTCGGTACTCGTTATTGTACTTTTGAACTCGACGACTGGGTGTTTACGGAGCAGACGGCAAACCAGAAACTGCTCAAGCACTTTCAGGTGAAGTCGCTGAAAGGATTCGGTGTCGAGCATCTGAAGAGTGGTGTCATTGCTGCGGGTGCCATCCTACAATACCTTGACCAGACCCTGCATACGCAGATAGCCCATATCACGACCTTATCCCGTATTGAGGAGGAGCGTTATGTCCGCCTCGACAAGTTTACCGTCCGCTCTCTGGAGTTGGTCAGCACGATGCAGGAGGGTGGTAAGTCGTTGTTGGATGTCATCGACCATACGGTGTCTCCCATGGGCGGCAGACTGTTGCGTCGTTGGCTCGTCTTCCCCTTAAAAGACGTGAAGCCCATCAACGACCGTCTGGATATCGTCGACTATTTCTTCCGTGAGCCGGCGTTCCGTGAGTGCATTGACGACCAGTTGCAGCGCATTGGCGACTTGGAGCGTATCATCTCCAAGGTTGCCGTGGGGCGTGTGACCCCTCGTGAGGTGGTACAACTCAAGACCGCACTGCAGGCGATAGAGCCTATCAAGGCGGCATGCCTGCAGGCAAAGAACGAGTCGTTGAAGAAGGTAGGGGAGCGGCTAAGTCTCTGTGAGACCATTCGTGACCGTATCGAGCGTGAGATCACCAACGACCCGCCCCAGTTGGTGGCGAAGGGTGGTGTCATCCGTGATGGGGTGAACAGCGAACTGGATGAGTTGCGCCATATCGCTTATAGTGGTAAGGACTACTTGGTGCAGATTCAGGAGCGTGAGACTGCCGCGACAGGTATCGCCTCGCTGAAGATAGGATATAATAATGTGTTCGGCTATTACTTGGAGGTACGTAACACCTATAAGGACAAGGTTCCTGCCGAGTGGGTGCGCAAGCAGACCCTTGCCCAGGCGGAGCGTTACATCACGCAGGAACTGAAGGAGTATGAGGAGAAGATTCTTGGGGCTGAGGATAAGATCCTCTCCTTGGAGCAACGCCTCTTCACCGAACTGGTCGTTGCCATGCAGGAGTTTATTCCTCAGGTACAGGCGAACGCCAATGTCATCGCCCATCTCGACTGCTTGCTCAGTGCCGCCAAGACAGCAGAGGAGCATCATTATATCCGTCCGCAGATTGACGAGAGTAACGTCATCGATATCCATCAGGGTCGTCACCCTGTCATCGAGACTCAGTTGCCTCTCGATGAGCGTTATGTGCCCAATGATGTGCTGCTGGACAATGAGCGTCAGCAGATCATCATCATCACGGGTCCTAATATGGCTGGTAAGTCGGCACTGTTGCGCCAGACGGCACTCATCGTACTACTTGCCCAGATTGGTAGTTTCGTTCCTGCCGATAGTGCGAGAATCGGTCTGGTGGATAAGATTTTTACGCGAGTGGGAGCCTCTGATAATATCTCGTTGGGCGAGTCTACCTTTATGGTGGAGATGACGGAGGCGGCGAATATCCTGAATAATGTGACACCTCGCTCCCTGGTGCTCTTCGACGAGTTAGGGCGAGGCACCAGCACCTACGATGGCATCTCTATTGCCTGGGCTATCGTGGAATACCTGCATGAGCATCCGAAGGCACAGGCACGTACCCTCTTCGCCACCCACTATCATGAGTTGAACGAGATGGAGAAGAACTTCAGTCGCATCCGTAACTATAACGTCAGCGTGAAGGAGGTCGAGGGCAAGGTGATTTTCCTGCGTAAACTGGAAAAAGGAGGTTCTGAGCACTCCTTTGGTATTCATGTCGCTGAGATTGCGGGCATGCCGAAGTCTATCGTCAAGCGTGCCAATGTTATCCTACAACAGTTGGAGGCGGATAATGCCCAAGTGGGTAAGGCAGGCAAGCCGACAGCGGAGATAGCCCAGAGCCGTGAGGGCATGCAACTTTCTTTCTTCCAGTTGGAAGACCCAGTGCTCTGTCAGGTCCGTGACGAGATCATTGGCTTGGATGTCAACAACCTCACCCCCTTGGAGGCGCTCAACAAACTCAACGACATTAAGAAGATAGTCAGCGGCAAGTAGCAGTGCAGAGATAATGTTCCCTTAATGGCTTTTTCACGGGCTCTCCAGTGAGGGTCACCGTCTCCTGCAGTTTGATGTCTGTTGACGAACAGCCTACCTTTACCACATATTTTCCTGGCTCGACATTCCACTGTCGTTGTCCCTTGTTGCTATAGTAGCCAAACTGCTCGGTAAAGAGTTTGACGGTGATGGTCTTGCTCTCACTGGGTTGTAGGGAAATGCGGGCAAATCCTTGCAGTTGGATAGGACGTATTTGTTGGTCTGGTGTAGTGGGGGAGAGGTAAACCTGTGCTATTTCGTCAGCGACCATCTTGCCCGTGTTCCTCACTACAAACGAGAGGTTGATAGTCTCACTATTGGTTGCCGCCTCCTTGTCTATCTGCAGGTTGCTATAGTCAAAGGTGGTATAACTCAGTCCATAGCCGAAAGCCCACTGCACACGAGGGTCTTTCTCGGCGGAGTAGTTATAGCAGATAGGTTCGTTGATCTCCGTATTCGGATAACTGACAGACAGTTTGGCAGAAGGAGATACCTTACCATAAAGGATGTCAGCGACAGCATTGCCGCCCTCCTCACCAGGATACCACGCTTGGATGACTGCCGCACAACGCTCGGCGAGACCAGCCACCACCTGTGCCCTGCCTCCGAACATCACCAGTACCACGGGCTTACCCGTCTTGATGAGTTCCTCGACATACTGCTCCTGTTTACCAGGCAGGCGCAGTCCCATGCGGTCACGGTTCTCACCGCATAGCATCACATTCTCACCCATGGCGGCGATAATCACGTCGGCTTGCTGTGCCATCTGTAGTGCCTCCGCCTTGTCGGCTTTCTCGCCAGCATCCACCTTACGGTGCAGGATATCATACTCCCAGGCACGCTCGTCACCGCCCTCACCGTATTTCGTCTCTATCTCCTCCGTCCAGTCACAGCCACGGGAATACAGGATGTTTACTCCTTCTGGCTTGTGGGCGGTCATACCCTCTAAGAGTTTCACGATATGGGGCTGGTCATGGCTGGCGACATCCTCCATCTTCTTCCAGAAATACGACATGGCAGGGTAGGTGTAGTCGCCGCACATCGCCCAGATGCTGTTGGCATTAGGACCTGTGAGCAGGATGTTCTTGGCATCTTTCAAAGGTAGGATGCCGTTGTTCTCCAACAGCACTACCGACTGTGTGGCGATGTCGTAGGCGGTCTGTCGCTCCTCTGGGGTGTCGAGGACAATCTGCTCAGTAGTATATAGGTATGCGTCCTTGTCGAAGAGACCAGCACGGAACTTATAGCGCAGCACGTTCTTCACGGCACGCTCCAGCACCTCCTGTCTCACCAGTCCCTTATTGATAGCCTCTTGCAGATACTGGTAGTTGGCGCCAAAGGGGAAGTCGACATCATTGCCGTTGTTGATGGCTGCCGCAGCCTTCTCCACGGTAGTCTCCAGGTCAGGCAACTGGTCGATAGCCGTATAGTCGCTCACCACCATACCGTCAAAGCCCACATAGCCACGCAGGATGTCTTGCAGGATCTCACTATTGGCGACGCAGTTCGTGCCATGCACGGCATGATAGCCAGGCATCACTGCCTTACTGCCTGCCAAGCGGATCATCGCCTCGTGGGGGAGCAGAATTTCCTCCATCATCTCTTTCTCGTCAGCATCACCGCCACCGCCGTAGCCGAGGTAGTGTTTCGAGCAGGCTCCCACGCCCTTCCTCAGGTCGCCCTGCTGTAGTCCGTTGACGAAGGCGACACCCATGACGGCGGAGAGATAGCCGTCCTCACCGTACGACTCCTCCAAGCGGTTGAAAGAGGGGGTACGGCATACGTCGACCATCGGTGAGAGGGCAAGTACGCCACCCATCTTACGCATCAGCGTACTCGTCTGGCGGGTCTTCAGTTCCGCCAGTTCCGGGTTGAACGACCCAGCCTGTCCTATCTGTTGCGGATAGATGGTGGCACCTAATGTGTTGACACCCGAGAGCACTTCCTCATGGAGGAGTGCGGGAATGCCGTTGGGGGTATGATGGATTAACCAGTCTTGCACCGCTGCCGCACGGTCACGCAGTTCGTTAGGGTCTCGGGGCTGTTGCATGGCAAACTGTGAGAAATGACCGATGCCATAGGGAATCAGTTCCTTGCACTTTGCCGTGTCTAACTTGCCCTGCTCGTCGAAGAGTTCATCCATGTACATGCTCCTCAACTGGGCGATGCGCTCTTCTTGCGACATCTTGCCATAAAGTTCGTCCACTTGCTGTTCGATATCACTCATATTATTACAACTTATTAGTAATACACCAAGGCTTATCAAAGCCAGTCTGCTAAAGTTACTCAGTCTTTTAGTGAAGTAATGAATCATATTTTGTTGGTTTGTAGTAATTCTTTTGCAAAGGTACGACTTATTCTTGATATTACACCACGATTCGATATCTTTTCATCAGTTCTGCGAATAGTGGGTTGGTGGACAGCACCTGTTCGTTGCCTGTCATCAGTAATTGTTTACGGGCACGAGTCATGGCGACATTCAGTTTACGGTCGATGGTGTGCCCGTGGTCCTCAAAACAGTTTGCTGTCAGGAAGTCGAGTTGGTAAGGTTGCTGGATGGTGAAACTATAGATGATGACATCACGCTGGCTGCCTTGGTAACGCTCTACAGTGTCAATAGAGATATCCATCAGGGCAGGAATCTGCAGTCGCTCTATCTCCCTGCGTATCATGGCTATCTGGTTACGATAAGGTACGATGACACCTACCGTATGGGCAGCATCGAAACGGTCGGCACCATATTGGCGGTAGATACGGCGTAGAAGGTCGGCGACGATTCTTGCCTCACAGGCATTCACCTTATCGCTCACACCAATACTATGACAGGACTCGGAGGGGAAGAAGATGACACGATGTTGTTTGAGCAGGTCGTCAAGAGCGTCCTCTGAGGGAAGGGGATAGTCCAGTTGTCGCTCCTCCTGATGAGGGCAAGGTACAGGTTGTAACTGCTCTTGGGTATAGAACATCTCATTGGGGAAGGCGGCAATATCTGGATGCATGCGCCCTTGTCGTTGTAGGATAGCGGTAAAGGCAGTACGACCAGTTTCCTGCTCAATGCGTAGCAGACGCTCAAACAACGACAGCCTGCAAGCAGCGAGGGCAGGGATGTCGTCAGGCTGTTGCACCACGGCAGGCAGTTGCTTATGGTCGCCAATCAGGATGAAACGGTCTACCTGTGGCACACTTAGCAGTCCTATTACGTTGGGCTCCAGAATCTGCGACGCCTCGTCGACGATACATAAGGAGAAATGCTTCAGTTGGAAGAGATAGGGACGTGCCTGCATGGTAGAGGTCGTGCTGACGAAGACTTGTGTATCGATGATACGCTGGCGGATGTCCTCCAAACGGGGACGGCCGCCAAAATTCCTATCTAACAGGCGGCAGACATAACGGGGGTCGCATGAAGTCTCACTACCCAGTCGCAGATAGTGAATGCCAGCCTCCTCCAGCATCCCGCAGATCTCATCTACAGCACGATTGGTGTAGGACATCAATAGAATACTGGGTGATTGCTTTTGACTGGTGGGTGTTTGCAGTTCCTCCTCTACCAAGAAGCGGAGTGCCAGAGAGGTCTTCCCCGTGCCAGGGGGACCTTGCAGGAGGAAGTAGTCACGAGCCTGTTTTGCCTTCAGCAGGATATCGTCATAGAAAGGATGATAACTATGAGAGAGTAGTAGTGAGGTGTCCTGTTGAGGCTCCCGCTTTCCTAAGAGCAGGGCGCGACGTTCTGGTGAGGCGGCACAGAAGGCGTGGAGCGATCGGATGGCGGAGGTAGTGCTGCGGTCCGTGAAGGAGGGTTCTATGGCATAAGTCGTATCACCAAAGACCTCAGGATTCTGTTGCCCGTCATTCAAGTGCATCACCACTTTTCTGTCGGACAACTGCTCTATCACACCTTTATATAATATAGCGGCACGTACATCTGGCTCTCCCTCGTAGGCATAGAGGCACACCATATCGTTACGACGGAAGTTAGGCAGGAAATCGTCACCCATATCTGGTATCGAGAGTATCAGGCGGTCGTAACCACTATAGTCGCTCGATTGTTCTTTGTGCAGCATGCGAAGTCCATAGAAGATACAGCCAGTATCGCGTTTCTCTGTCAATGGCATGTTCCACAGGTTTGCCACAGCCCCGCCTTGTCCCTCCTGGGTACCAATCTTCTGGGCAAGTTGCTCTCTATAAACAAAAGTGAGCATGCGTTCCACATAGTTATGTTCTGCCTCAGAGAGTTGTTTTAATGGTGCCAGAATCTGCTCTGTCTGCGGACGGACGAAACGCTCAAAGAAGTTTGACTGTACCTTTCGCTCATTCAGGGTATCAACATTCAGTTGAGACGCAATACTATCGAAGCCTTTCTTTGCCATCTGTATCTCCTGTGCCACAATCTGGTTGCGCAGTCGGATAGCGTCATAAAACAGGGTCTGGTAGTAGTTGACGATGAGCAGACCTTGTTTGGCGGGATAGCGTGAGTATAGCAAACGGATATCCACTTTATCAGTGGGGAGATGGAAGTTATAGCGCAGGATGCCATAGTAAAGCAGGAGTTGGACATAATGAGACTCAGAATAGAGATGAGAGGCAAGTGGCGTGGGACATGATGCGGCATGTTCCAGGCTCCAGTTCTTACCTGATTTCTGCTCCACCAACAAACGCTTATCACTCGTCATGAGGTCGACACGCCCCTGTAGTCCTAACTGCTCGCAGACGAAGGAAGGCTCTAAAAGAGGTAAGAAGTCAGATGTTTGAGGTAAGAGTTGTGCTACCGTCTCCTTGATATGCTCCACTTGCAGGAAGGCATCTTCCTTGAACTTCTGAGGATTGAACTCCGCACAGGTACAGAACTGCAATGCCTGTTCACGGAAGGAGTTGCGGATGGTGTCGTGTGGATGGTAGTCAGTCTGGTTGATGATATCATCCAGGGCGGCACTGGCGAAGTTTCCCAAGAGGATGGGCTGCGTGTTGACAGAGGGCCTCAGTCGTCCTAACGTATAGGCTATCGGGTGGTGTCCATAGTCGGAGAAGCAGGCTGCCAGCGATGAGATATCCAACAGGAAATCAGGCTCTACCACGATGAGTTTAGGGTGAATCGTCTGCCCCTCACGATGGCTGTCCAGTAGGTTGAGTTGCATGCCCTCTGTCAACAAGGGGCGTAGTGTCTCATCATCTGTCTGGATGCACACACTCCCCTCGTCAGTCGTCGCATAGATATACTTGTCGTCCCAGTAGGACACCACACAACGGATATAACGCTGATTGATCCGCATCGTGAGATTGGTGGGGCGACCTATCGTGGGAATGCGTGTCACCAACTCATGGGGGATATCCTCTACGAAGACAGAGGAGATAAACAGGGCAAGGGCTCGTACATCATAGCGTAAGTCCTCGCGCGAGAGTGTGTGGTCTTTTCTGTTGGAATGGTGGCGCATGGTCTGAATGGCGATACGGTCGGCGACACCAATACCAGCCTGTTTACAGAGATAATCCGTCTGTGCCATCAGACTGCCGAATCCCAGACCGCTGCCTCTCAAAGCCTCCGCACAGGCAAGCACCAGCGTCTCATGCATATAGCGCAATACAGCAGGAGAAGGTTCTTCTTTCACGATTTCCACACAGCGGTCAAAGAGTTCGGAGGTTTTCATTGCATGCAAAGGTACAAAAATTAGTGGGAAATACAAAAATATTTAACCCGTTGGCGGAATTAATTTAGGCTTTCCATGATGTTTTTTGGAGAACCTTCGTATTTAATTCTATTTAACAAGAAAAAGTTGCACAATTCCGTGATATTTAGTAACTTAGAGGTGTCGAATCAATAAGTTATAATCA